>NZ_CP044549.1:5757500-6057500 GCF_009859475.1 Hydrogenophaga sp. BPS33 | reverse complement strand
GCTCAGCGGGCAGGCGGTCTACAGCTGGCGGCGCGAAGAGGGCCTGTTCAAGAACGACGACCGGCTCTACGAACGCAGCCCGTACCAGGCGGTGCAGGAACGAGGCGCGCCCATCAATGTGGCGCGCAGCCAGGGTGGACAAGCCATCCCACCGGTGATCCACAGCGGCCTGTTCAAGCCCAATCCCGACCCGCAGGGCAAGACCCTGATCGAGACCGATCCGCGCTTCGCCGATCAACGCCAGTGGCTCGGCTCGGACTACCTGCTCAAGGCGCTCTCCAGCGACCCCAACAGCGTACAGAAGCGCCTCGGTGATGGCTTCTACGAACAACGCCTCATCCGCGAGCAGGTGGGCCAGCTCACCGGCCAGAGCTTCCTGGGCGACCACCGGGACGACGAAGCGCAGTTCCTCGCGCTCATGAACGCGGGGCTGACCTTTGCGCAGGAATTCCAACTGCGCCCGGGCATCACATTGAGCGCGGAGCAAATGGCCGCGCTCACCAGCGACATCGTCTGGCTGGTGGCCGAAGACGTGACCTTGCCCGACGGACGAACCGAGAAGGCGCTCGTGCCCCGGGTTTACCTCGCGCCTCGGGCGGGGGATCTGAGTCCCAGCGGTGCGCTGATCGCGGGCAACACGGTGCAGATTCACATGAGCGGCGATGTGCTCAACAGCGGCACCGTGGCGGGTCGGCAACTCGTGCAAGTCAGCGCGGGCCGCGACATCAGGCACAGCGGACAGATTGCCGGTGACGTTGTGGCGCTCAACGCAGAGCGCGACATTCACATCCGGGGTGGCGAAGTCAGAGCCAAGGATGCAATCGTGCTCGATGCCGGGCGCGATCTGACCGTCGCCAGCACCACCCGCACGACCACCACGCAGGCCGGGAACAACACCTTCGAGCGCACCGGCATCGACCGGCAAGCGCGCCTGTACGTGAGCGACGAAGCCGCCGTGCTGCTCGCCCAGGCCGGGCGCGACGTGACCCTCACCGGTGCCGACATCCGCAACGATGGCAACGGTGCCACCCTCATCAGCGCCGGGCGCGATCTGAACCTCGACACCGCCCGCACCAGTGCCAGCGACGATCTGCACTGGGGCCCCGACCACCGCCAGCGCACCACGCGCACCCAGGAGCTGGGCACGCGCATAGAAGCCGCAGGCGATGTGGAGCTGAGCGCCGGGCACGACCTGCACGCCCGCGCGGCCAACGTGCAAGCCCAGGGCGATCTGAGCGCCCAGGCCGCGCGCGACGTGAAAATCGAAGCCGGCACCCAGACCCTGGACTACGCCGACGCGCACCACAAGAAGAGCAGCGACTTCCTCGCCAGTGGCAGCCTCACCACGCGCAGCACCGTGAACACGAGCGAGGCCGTCTCCAGCCAGATCGGCGGGCGCACGGTAGACATCCAGGCCGGGCACGACCTGGCCGTGGTCGGCTCCAGCGTTATCAGCGACCAGGGCACGGCGCTGCGGGCCGGGCGCGACGTGAGCATCACGGCCGCGCAGACCCGTTCGGACAGCACCCATTACCGCGAAGAGAAACACAGCGGCCTGATCGACAGTGGGGGTGGCCCCATGCTGGGCAGCCAGGCCCAGAGCCGGGACGAACAGCGCACATCCACAGGCGCTGCCGCCTCGACCATCGGCGCCATCGCAGGCGACGTGAACATCGTCGCCGGGCGGCACTACCGGCAAGTCGGCTCCGACGTAATCGCTGCGGGCTCTCGCACGCCTCCTACGCCTCCTACGCCACCCCCGCTCGTTGAAACACCGCCGGTGGAAACCCTCACCACCCAACCCTCGGTTCTTGGACCCCGAGGCGGCGACATCACCATCACCGCGCAGGACCTCCAGATCGTTGAAGCGCGCACCGGCGAACACCGCCGCGTGGAAGAGAGGTTCCGCCAAAGCGGCCTGAGCGTGGGCGCGGGTGGCAGCCTGGTCGAAGCCACGCAGAACATCGGCAACACCCTGGAGGCCACCGAGAAGACCGAAGACCGCCGCATGCAAGCCCTGGGGGCGGCAGCAGCGGGCTTGCAGGCGTACAACGCCGCATCCAGTGCGGCCACCAGTGCCGCAGCCGATCCTCAGTCCGGCGTGGGCATCACCTTCACCCTGGGATCGAGCAGCAGCCAAAGCCTGCACGAGCAAAGCTCCGATGAAGCCCGCGGCTCCCGCGTGCGCGCCGCTGGTGACGTGCGCCTGATCGCCCGTGGGGCTGGCCAGGACTCCGACATCCTCGTGCGTGGCAGCCAGATCCAGGCCGGAGAGAGCGCCGCGCTCAGCGCACAAGGCGACATCCACCTGCACGCCGCCCAGAACACCGCGGCAGAACACAGCCGCACGCAAAGCAGCAGCGCCAGCGTGAGCGCCACCTACAACGGCAGCTGGTCCTTCAGCGCCAGCGCCAGTTCAGGTCAAGGATCGGGCGACGGTGAAGAACGCCTGCACAGCAACACCCGCATCGAAGCTGGGCGGCAGGTCACGCTCCAGTCCGGGGGCGACACCGAACTTCAGGGTGCAGTGATCGCGGCCAACACCGTGCAGGCCCAGGTGAGCAAAGACCTGCGCATCCACAGCCCGCAAGACAGCAGCGTGTGGCGGGAACAAAGCTCCACGAAGGGCGGCTCGGCCAGCAGCGCGGGGGGCGCCAGTGCCAGCGCGAGCCGAACCCAGATCAACGCCGACTTCGCCTCGGTGGGCGAACAAAGCGCCATCCGCGCAGGCGATGGTGGCTTCCAGGTGGAGGTGCAAGGCAAGACCACCCTCATCGGCGGAGCCATCACCAGCACGCAGGCGGCGCTGGAGCAGGAACGCAACCGATTCGAGGGCCAAGGCGGCATTGAACTCAGCGACGTGCACAACCGCGCCCGCTTCGAGGCCAGCAGCGTGGGCGGGAGCGTGGGGGTGGGTAGCCAACTGGGCAACAGCGGGGCGGGCGTCGGATCGGCCTCGGGCTCGGCCAGCAGCACCACCACGGCAGCCATCTCCGGCATCGCGGGCGACAAGGGAGCGCGCACGGGCGACGCCCAGAGCGGCCTTGTGCCCATCTTCGAAAAGGACAAGGCCCGAGACGACGTCGAAGCCCAGGTGGTCATCACCAAGGCGTTTGCGCAGCAAGCCGCCAAAGCCATCGGCAGTTACGCCAATGGGCAATTGGCCCAAGCGCAGCGCTTGAAAGAAGCTGCCGCCTCCGAAGTCGACTCCGTGAAGCGCCAAGCCATGATGGACGAGGCCAACGCGTTGGAGGACACCTGGAAGGAAGGAGGTGCTGCCCGTGTGGCCCTGCACGCGCTGGCAGGCTTGGCCGGCGGTGGTGTGGCCGGCGCGGCCGGTGCTGGTGTGAGCCAGATCGCCGTGCCCGCCTTGGGCGAGCATATTGCCGCGTTGGACCTGCCGGTGGAGATCAAGCAAGCCTTGGTGCAGGCGGCAGGCGCCACGGTGGGTGCAGCGGTCGGAGGCAGCGCCGGTATGGCCAGCGGCCTGACGGCCACCGCCCAGAACTACCTCAGCGCGGCCGATCTGCGCAGCAAGCACCAGAAACTGAGCGCCTGCCGCAGCGCAGGCGACGCGGCCTGCGAGATCCGCGTGCTCAAGGAATACGAGCTCAAGAACGCCAGGAACAGCGGGACCATCGACTACGCCAGTGTGCTCAGCGAGAGCGCGCTGCAGGCCGAGAAAACCCAACTGGAGCAGTTGTTGCGCGATCCGGCGCTCAGCGAGGCGGCCAAGGCCGAAGCGCGGCGCAGCATCCAGGAACTCGACCTCGCCATCGGCGCGATCCAGCGCGCGCCGGCCATGCGCGATGTGGCCGAGCTGGGCTTGATCGCGATGGACGTAGCGCTGCTGGGCAAGCTCGCCGTGGCCAAGGCGCTGACGACGACCGTGGTGCGCCAGATGGTTCTGGCCCGCACGGGCAAGGAGATTGGCGAGATCGAGGCCGCGAGAATCGTCAACGGGATCTACCGAGACGGCTCGCTGGCCGACCCGGCGCGGGCGATGTCACCCATGGGAGGCTGGAAGTCGGCGGTGGAGATCACGGGGGCCGAGGCCGATGTGTTGATCGGGCAGCGCTTGCCGCAGGGGGCGAAGGTGGTATCTGTGGATGAAGCAAACGCCATCAACCTTGCAGTCACCAAATCGAACCCGGGTTTCGTGGCCCCCTTTGTGTCGGACACTCGAGTGGTCACGCTTCAAACGGACCAGACCGAGCAATTCGTTCGCGTGTACGTGGTTGAGGCGAACAAGTCCGACATGGCGGGTTCGTGGATGATGCGAGCCGATGACATCAAAGGCCTGACCCCCGAGCAGATCGCGAGCAAGTACGCTTTACCTCAGGTGCCGACGCATGTGGCCGACGTGACGGTCCCGGCCGGCAATACCATGCGGGTGTCGGTGGCCAACGACGTGCAGATCAAGCAAGGTCTTGGCGGCAATGGCGGTGGGGGTGGGGTGCAGTTTGAGGTGACGAGCGCGCCAAAAGATATTGAGGAATTTCGAGGTTGGTTTTCCAATCCAAGGCAGATCCAATGACCAAAGAAATCCTTGCCTTCTGCGCTCTGAAAGTCTGCGATAGCGTGGCACTTCGAGACGGAGGCCGCCTGGTACATCTCAGTCCTTATTCAACACCCGAGTTTCCAACGGGAAAGGATTGGCCGGACATAGAACTGGCCAACCACAATGTCTTTCGTCTGAATGCAAAGAACGAGGTGGTCTGGCAGGTGCGCAGGGTTGAGAACCCCGGAAGTCCAAGTTGGCCTGACAAGCACGCGATGGCTAGGCAATGGCACCAGCAAGGTTTGATCGATGGTGCATATACGGAAGACGGCTATCTCGACCCGTTCACCCGCTTGGCCATGGACGAACGCGCCGCGACTGATGCTGAGCCCCAAGGCATCTGGCGCCCTGGCTGTGTGGTCTACCTGCTCACGCGTTGGTGGAGTTACGTGCTCGACCCGCAGACCGGCATTGCAACCTGCACTGGCGATCAAATGAAGTAGGAAATGGCCGATGCGAGGGTCCCGGCGGGCAACACCGTGCGCGCGTCTGTTGCCAACGATGTGCAGATCTCGAGACCTCCCATCGACGGTGACTTCAAAAGTTGGTTTACGAATCCGAGGAGGCTGAGACACCAAGGCCATGGAGCTGCGCCGCCAAGGCAACGAGGCCGAAGCGCGCAAGTGGGACGAAGGCGGCGAATACCGCGTGGCGATGCACACCGCCATTGGCCTGCTCGGTGGTGGGGTAGGCGGTGCCGTGGGCGCAGCAGCCGGCGCCACGCTGGTGCCTGTGCTGGGCGAGGAGATCGCCGGCCTGAACCTGTCCGAGCCGGTGCGCCAAGGGCTCACGCAGGTGGTGGGGGCGGTGGTCGGTGGTGCGGCGGGGGGGCGCGGCGGGCGCGAGCACCTCGTTCAACCAGGCTGCGCACAACTACGTGAGCCACAGCCCGTTCGCCAATGTGCGGCGCACGGTGAGCCAGGAGAACGCGCGCTTGGTCAACGTGTGCGGTGCGAACTGCACGGCAGAAGACCTGCAGCGCATCGACCGGCAGATGGTGGCCTTGGAGCAGGCGGGCAACTTGGCCGAGATCGCACAGCGCGGGGTGATGACATCGCAGCAGGCGCAGCAGATGGCGCAATTGGTGTTCGAGCTCTACCCGGGTTACGGCAACGCCGAATCGTTCGCCCAGCTCATCACGGGGCAGAGCAGCCTCACGGGGGAAGCGGTCAGCCGCTTCTGGGCTGCGGTCGGGGTGATTCCCATAGCCGGGGGTGTCTTGAAGAAGGTGGGGGAGCCTTCGGCGGAAGCGCTTGTTGCAGTCTTAAAAGTAGGCGACGCGGCAAAGGGATTTGCGAGTGATGCTGGTCGTGTTGGATCGCGCATCAATCTGTCCAATGAAGTCATGGAGCACGTGATTGCTCGTCATCTTTCAGGAAAATCCAATGCAAGCCAGTTCTTGCTGTCTGAGGTCGAACTGCGGTCGATACTGTCGAGTCAGTCAGTGGTAGATTTACCAATTGTTCGGAGTATCGAGAGCGCAGGGGGCATTCGATATCTACGCGAATTCGACGCAGGCCGGGTCATCGGGACCGACAGGTTCAATGGCAACCAAGCTACTTCGGTGATGACGATCATGACCGACCGCTTCGGCAACCTCGTAAGTACGTTCCCAGGATTGCTCAAATGAAGCTCATTGGAAGTCGCACCGAACAGAAGATACGCGATGAGTTGGTGCGATCGAACCTCGCGCTGCAGGATGGGGGCTATGGCAATCTAACGATCGCGCTTGAATTGGCAGATGTGAACATTGCTGGCGCATATGTACTCAATTGGATTCCCGAGCAGGCAGAGGACATCTATGCCGTTCTTGCTTCGGCAAGCGAGGTGGTGATCGTTGAAGTGCCCCGGGCTGAAGGCAGGGCTCTGGTGGAACGAGAGAAGCTAGCAAAGTACGAAGCCAAGTGCTCAAAGCTTCAAAGACTGAAAGTCGCCGTCGCACGGGACCTCATGGGTTCAAACGCGTCAAAACTTTCTCGCTGAGGAGTCTTGCGGCGTCCGAGCAGTTCGTGCGCGGTACGTCGTTGAAGCAAACAAATCCGATATGGCGGGTTCGTGGATGATGCGAGCCGATGACATCAAGGGACTGACGCCCGAGCAGACCGCGAGCAAGTACGCTTTGCCTCAGGTGCCGACGCATGTGGCCGACGTGACGGTCCCGGCCGGCAATACCATGCGGGTGTGAGTGGCCAACGATGTGCAGATCAAGCAAGGTCTTGGCGGCAATGGCGGGGGTGGGGTGCAGTTTGAGGTGACATCAAAACCTGCTCGCACACGCTTTGCTGGGCTTTGCGGCGGGTGCGGTGCAGACCGATTCTGAAGGCTGCGCGGCCGGGGCAGCCGGGGCCGTACTCGGGCACTTGGCCGCGGAGTGGATCGACGACGGCACGCGATCGAACGCGGACATCACCAACTTCGCCAGACTCATTGCGGGTCTGGGCGGCGCGCTGGTGGCCATGCACACCGATGGCGATGCGCAGAGTGTGACGATCGCCCCCATGGCCGGGGAGAACGCGGCGGCGAACAACTACCTGCGCCACGTCGAGGCCCAGCGACTGGCCGACCTGAAGTTCCGGCAACTGCAAGGCAAGTGCGACCAGGCCTGCTCCGCCGACATCCAGCGCTTGGAAATGCTGGACAAGGAGCGCAACAAGTTTCTGGCCGCCTGTGAAGGCAGCAACTCATCGCAATGCCAGGCCGCACGCCAGGACGTGCGCGTGGCCGCCGCCGAATACATCCGCGCGATCGACCCAGACCTCGATCTGCGCGCGCTTCAGGAGCGCGACGAAACCTTGCTGCTGGCGCGCAACACCATGGGCGGGACCGCCACGGGCGACATCGTGGGGGGCTACCTCGACACCTTGCGCGAGGGCATCGAGTCGCTCGTGGGTGGCGCTCAGAAAGCGATGCAGGCCCTGATGGGCGACCCTCAGGCGCAAGCCGCGCTGCGCGAGGCGCGGGACAACTCTGGACCACGGTGCAAGACCCCGAGCAATGGCCGTACTTGCTGGGCGCGATGACGCCGCACAGCGCGAAGAGCTGGCCCTGGCCTATGAGCAAGGAGATATCCGCACAGTGGGCCGGCTCATGGGTGTGCAGGCGGCCAACCTGCCCAGTGGCGGGGGGATGGGCAGCATCAAGAACGTGAGCGCGCTGCCATCTTTGCCAAAAGGAAAGTTACCCGTCGATATCGCGCATACGATTGGGGCGGACTACAACCCCAAAACGGGCAAGGTGACGGGTGGGCATACCCTCCTGAGCGGGGATGTGCGGGTGACACAGATGGTGTCTGCACCGGATGCGAATGGGGTTTATGAAGCGTTTGTGTGGGTATGTCGCTCCCCGCGCAACCGCGTACCCGATCTATGGGAAATGAAATGAACGTTCGAATCCGGTTTTTTTACCGATGGATGCATTCGGCACACGGTCATCCTCCCATACTGAGGGAGGCACGAAACATCAACGATCTCCCCTTTGGGGAGAGTCATCCGTTTTACGTTCTCAGTGGGGCACTGTCGGACTTCCTAGAAAATCGCCATGGCGATTTGGATGAGGCAATGCATGCCGTTGAAAAAGTCGACGATGGCGCTCTAGATTCGTTCGAAACCGGTGGTGAAGGCTTCACCCACCACATCACCCGCTCCCGCGTCCGCTTCGAACACAGCGTTTTCGGCGAATGTCCCGAATGGCCCATCTGGTGCTGCACCCTCGCGCAATACAAGGCTGCGCTGGAAGGCTACCGCCGCTTCCTCGACATGCCCAAGTCTCTCGACAGCGAACTGATCATCGAGTTGCCCGACGGTGTACCCGTGAACTGCCAATAGATCACCAACACCGTCAGCCACGAACAACTGCCGCAATAACAACCGCCCCCTGCCCAGAGCAGGCGATGGCTTGCGCAAACCACTGGCGTTGCGTTCCAGCACCCCGGGCACAATCCCCCAATGTCCTTTTTCCGCGACGTCAACCTCTCCGCCGCCACCGCCGGCTTCGTCGCCGTGCTGGTCGGTTTCACCAGTTCGGTGGCCATCGTCTTTCAGGCCGCGCAGGCCTTCGGCGCCACGCCGGCCCAGATCACCTCCTGGATGTGGGCGCTTGGCCTGGGCATGGGCTTGTGCTCGGCCATTCCTTCCCTGGTCTGGCGCCAGCCAGTCATGGTGGCTTGGAGCACGCCGGGTGCCGCCGTGCTGGCCACGGCGGGCTTGGCCGGTGGCTTCAACATGGCCGACGCGGTGGGCGCGTTTCTCGTCTGCGCCGCGTTGATCGTGCTGGTCGGTGCCACGGGCTGGTTCGAGCGGGTGATGAACCGCATTCCGATGGCGATCGCATCGGCCTTGCTGGCGGGCGTGCTCACGCGCTTCGGTCTGCAAGCCTTCGCCGCCGCGCAGACCGCGCTCCCCTTGGTGGTGCTCATGTTGCTGACCTATCTGCTCGGCCGGCGGCTCGCGCCGCGCTATGCGGTGCCGCTGACCCTGCTGGCCGCCGTGGCGTATGTGGTGGCGCGCGGCCAATTCAATGGCGGCGCGGTCACCTTCGAACTCGCCATGCCGGTGTTCACCATGCCAGCCTTCAGCCTGGCTGCCTTCACCAGCCTGGCGCTGCCGCTGTTCGTGGTGACCATGGCCTCGCAGAACCTGCCTGGCGTGGCGGCGATCCGCGCGGCCGGGTACGACATGCCGATCTCCAGGATCATCACCATCAGCGGCCTGGCGACCCTGGTGCTTGCACCCTTCGGGGCGTTTGCCCTCAACTTGAGCGCCATCACCGCCGCCATCTGCATGGGCCCCGAGGCCCATGCCGACCCGAAGAAACGCTATACCGCTGCCGTGGTGTGCGGGGGCATCTATGTGCTCATCGGCCTGTTCGGCGCGGCCATCACGGGCCTGTTGATCGCCTTCCCGCGCGAGCTGGTGATGGCCATCGCCGGCATCGCGCTGCTGGGCAGCATCGGCGGGGGCCTGCACGCGGCCCTGAAGGACGAAGCCCACCGCGAGGCCGCACTTATCACATTTCTCGTCACGCTGAGTGGCGTGGTCATCGGCGGCATCGGCTCGGCCTTCTGGGGCGTGGTCGCCGGCGCCATCGCGCTGTTTGTGCAACAGTACGCCTTCGCTGCAAAACGCAAGCCTTGATCGACCCACCCGAATGCCATGAAAAAAATCCTTGTCGTCGCCGACCCGCTCGAAGCCTTCAAGATCTACAAAGACACCACTTTCTCGATGATGCGCGAGCTGCAAAAGCGCGGCCACACGCTGGCGGCCTGCGAGCCCGAGCACCTGCAGTGGCAGAGCGGCCAACCCGTGACGGCGCAGGTGCGCCACGTCACGCTCACCGGCGATGCCGATGCGTGGTTCACCGTCACGAAGGAAGGCCGCGAAGCGCTGCGCAGCTTCGATGCGGTGCTGATGCGCAAGGACCCGCCGTTTGACAGCGAGTTCTTCTACGCCACGCACTTGCTGGAACAGGCCGAACGCGAAGGCGCGCGCGTATTCAACAGCCCGCGCGCGCTGCGCGACCACCCCGAGAAACTCGCGCTGATGGAGTTCGCGCAGTTCGCACCGCCCACGCTGGTGACGCGCCGACCCGAAGCCATCCGCGCTTTCCACGCCGAGCACAAGGACATCATTCTCAAGCCGCTCGACGGCATGGGCGGCATGGGCATCTTCCGCGTGGGTGCCGACGGCATGAACCTCGGCTCCATCATCGAAACGCTCAACCAGGGCGGCGCCACCAGCGTGATGGTGCAGCGCTACCTGCCCGAGATCGTGCAGGGCGACAAGCGCCTGCTGCTCATCGGCGGCCAGGTGGCACCCTTCGTGCTAGCGCGCATTCCGCAGGGCAGCGAGGTGCGCGGCAACCTGGCCGCCGGTGGCAAGGGCGTGGCGCAGCCGCTGAGCGAGGTGGACCGCCAGGTGGCCGAGGCGATCGCGCCCGCGCTGGCCGCGCGCGGCCTCTTGCTTGTGGGCCTGGACATGATCGGCGACAAGGTGACCGAGATCAACGTCACCAGCCCCACCTGCTTCCAGGAGATCCAGCAGCAGACCGGTTTCGACGTGCCCGCGATGTTTGTCGACGCGCTGGAGGCGGCGCTGGCATGACCGCCGACACGCCGGACGTCCCGAAGCCGGGCCCGCCAGCCGAGGCCGCCGCACCCCGGGAACAACCGCGCAATCCCTTGCACGGCCTCACGCTGGAGGCCATTCTCACCGCGCTGGTGGACTACTACGGGTGGGACGGTCTGGGTGAACGCATCCCGGTGCGCTGCTTCAACATTGATCCGAGCATCGGCTCCAGCCTGCGCTTCTTGCGCAAAACGCCCTGGGCGCGAGAGAAGGTGGAAGGGCTCTACCTCTTCATGTTGCGCGAGGAGCGGCGCGCAGGTCGGGGTTAGCGGCAGTGGCAAGGCTTGTGGTTCGCGCCACAATGCGCGGGGGTCAACCCCGTTGCCGTGGCCGCTCATGGCCTCAAAGTCCTCAACCCTTCTCACCAACAAAAGCTCCATGCTGTCTTTCCCCAAACTTGCCTTGATCTCTGCCGTTACATTCCTGGGCGCATGCGGCACCGTGCAGAACCTGACCGGTGGATCGTCTTCCCAGCCCGCAGCGACGCCTGCCCCGGCTGCAGCGGCACCCGCAGCCAGTGCGCCCGCTGCCAGCAGCGACTCGCAAACCGTCAAGTCGCGCGATGGCTCGTACGAAGGCGAAATCAAGGGCAAGGCACGGCCCGGCAGCAAGTTCACCGGGCTCAAGATCGGCATGGACATGCAGGAAGTGCAGACCGCCCTGGGCCGCTCGCCCGACCGCCTGCACACCTACGAATCAGGCAAGCGCTGGATTCCGTTTTACTTCGGCAACGACGCGCGCCGCATGTTCGTGCTCTACAAGGGCGAGGGCTGCCTGACCTTCACCGGTGGTGGGGTCTTTGGCGGTTCGGGTGGCGACCTCATCGGGATACACCACGACGCTTCGGGCGCCTGCTACCAGCCCTGATGGTATTCGCGTGCGGGGGTGGTCGTCAGGGTGCTTCCTCCGTCTTCACGGCACCCCGGATGTTCAGCGCCGCCAGACCGATCTGCAGTGCGATGAGCGCATAAGCCGCCGCGTGCCAACCCCAGGCGACCCAGAGCACATTGCTCCATAGAAACACCCAGAAGCCCACATGGCGCCGCGCGGGTTGCCGCGACGCCACCAGCCAGGCGGCCAGCATCGTGGCCACCATGGCGGGCCACTGCACCAAGTCCCAGGCATTCATTGCGCGTCCCTCGTCCTGTTGATGCTCATGGGCGCATCGTGGCGTTTTCGTGGCGCCGTGACTGTTCGTCACTGCACACGGCGACGGGCCTGGGAAAGGCGCTTGCGGCGCGCAGAGCAGACTCCGCGGCCCGCTCTCACAGCTTCTCGGTCTCTCCCACCTTGGGCTGCCACTTCATCAGCCGCTTCTCGATCCGGCCCACCGCAGCGTCCAGCGCCAGCGCGAAGGCGGTGAGCACGACGATGCCGGCCATCACCGTGTTGATGTCAAAGCTGCCCTCGGCCTGCAGGATGAGGTAGCCCACCCCCTGGCTGGAGCCGAGGTATTCGCCCACCACTGCGCCCACGAAAGCCAGGCCCACGCTGGTGTGCAGCGAGCTGAACACCCAGCTGGTCGCACTCGGCAGGTACACGTGGCGCAGCAACTGCTTCTGGCTCGCGCCGAGCATGCGCGCGTTGGCCAGAATGACCGGGCTCACCTCCTTCACGCCCTGGTAGACGTTGAAGAACACGATGAAGAAGACCAGCGTCACGCCCAGCGCGACCTTGCTGCCGATGCCCAGACCGAACCACACCGCGAAGATGGGCGCGAGGATGATGCGTGGCATCGAGTTCATGGCCTTGATGTACGGCTCCAGGATGGCCGAGGCCATGGGCGAGAGCGCCAGCCACAGGCCGCCGAGCAGGCCGCCCACGGCGCCGATGGCGAACGCCAGCACGGTTTCGGTGAGCGTGACACCCAGGTGTTTGTAGATATCGGCGTCGGTGACGAACCAGGTCCAGATGCGCTCGGCCACGCGCAGCGGTTCACCGAAGAAGAACGCCGCCTGGCGGTCGTTCTCGAACATGAAGGGCGGTATGAGGCCGGGCGTGGTCATCAGGTACCAGAACCCGATGAGCGCGACCAGCAAGCCCAGTTGCCACAGGCGCAGCGTTCCAGGCCGCGGTTGGATCAGCTTCCACATGGTTGCGTCAGGCCACCTTGAGTTGTTGTTGATAGCCCTTGAGCACTTCCTCGCGCATCACGCCCCAGATGGCGGCGTGCAGTTCGACGAAGCGCTGCGTGGACTTGATCTCGGCCACGTCGCGCGGGCGCGCAATGTCGATGGCGAACTCGCCGATCGGGTGGCTCGCCGGGCCCGCGCTCAGGATCACCACGCGGTCGCTCATGGCGATGGCCTCGTCCAGGTCGTGCGTGATGAACAAGACGGCTTTCTTTTTTGCCGCCCAGAGGTCGAGCACCTCGTTCTCCATCAGCTGGCGCGTCTGGATGTCGAGCGCGGAGAAGGGTTCGTCCATCAGGATGATGTCGGGGTCGAGCACCAGGGTCTGCGCCAGGCTGGCGCGCTTGCGCATGCCGCCGCTCATCTGGTGCGGGTAGCGGTCGCCAAAGCCGCCCAGGCCCACGCGGCGCAGCCAGTCTTCGGCCTGTGCGCGCGCTTCGGCGTCGGGCACGCCACGGAACGACAGGCCGGCCATGACGTTGCCCAGTGCGGTGCGCCAAGGCATGAGGCTCTCGGTCTGGAACATATAGCCCGCGCGCGTGTTGATGCCCTCCAGCGCCTGGCCGAACACCTTCACCGTGCCCGTGCTGGGCGCCAGCAGGCCGGCCGCGACATTGAGCAAGGTGCTCTTGCCGCAGCCGGTCGGGCCAACCACGCTCACGAACTCGCCCGCACCCACGGTCAGGTCCACATCGCGCACGGCGGTGTAGCGCTGGCCGGGGTCGTCCTTGCTGATGAAGGTGCAGGAGACGCCCTGCAGATCGATCGCCGGACCCGTCACATCAACCCTTGGGGTACTTGGCATTCGCCTTGAGTACAAACGCGTTGGTGTAGACCGCGTTCAGGTCCAGCTTGGCCTTGGCCAGATCGGCGTCCACGCTGGCCAGCGCCTTGAAGGCAGTTTCCGCGCCCTTGGGCGGAATGCTGCCGTCCTTGGACAGCGCGCCCTTGGCGGCCATGAAGGCGTCGATGTAGACCGCCCGGTCGCCCAGCAGGTAGCTCTCGGGCACGGTCTTGATGATGTCGTTCGGGCCAGCCGCCTGGATCCATTTGTCTGCGCGCACGATGGCATTGGCCAGTGCCTGCGTGGTGTTGGGGTTCTTGTCGATGAAGGGCTGCGGCGCGTACAGGCAGGCCGCGGGCATGGGGCCGCCGAACACCTTCTCGGACTCGGCCACGACCCGCGTGTCGGAGATGATCTTCAGGTCGCCCGAGCGCTGCAGCAGCGTGATGACCGGGTCGAGGTTGCTGATGGCGTCGATCTGACCCGAGCGCATGGCCGCCACCGCACCGTTGCCCGCGCCCACGCCGATGATGCTCACGTCGCTCGGCTTCAGGCCGGCCTTGGCGAGCACGAAATTGACCATCACGTTGGTCGAACTGCCCGGCGCGCTCACGCCGATCTTCTTGCCCTTGAGATCGGTGATGGTCTTGTAGTTCGGCATCGTCTTGGGGTTCACGCCCAGCACGATCTGCGGCGCCAGGCCCTGCAGGGCGAAGGCGCGCATGGGCTGGCCCTTGAACTGCATGTTGACAGTGTGTTCGAACGCGCCCGAGACCACGTCGGCGCTGCCGCCCACCACGGCGGCCAGTGCGCGCGAGCCACCCGCGAAGTCGACGATGGTCACGTCCAGGCCCTCGGCCTTGAAGTAGCCCAGCTGCTCGGCGATGGTCAGCGGCAGGTAGTACAGCAGGTTCTTGCCGCCCACGGCGATGGTGAGCTTGGGCTTTTCCATCGTCTGCGCGAAGCTGGCCGCGGGCAGTACCGCTGCGGCCAGGCCACCGGCCATGAGGTGTCGTCTTTGCATGTTCGTCTCCTGAAAATGAAGCAAGAATCCTAGCCCTTGAGGGGGGCTCGGGCCATCGGGGTAATCACGGCAAGGGCAGGCCGTCCACAAACACCTTGAGCTCGTTGGGCTCGAAGGCGGTCCACTGCTCGTTGCTGGTCAAGGGCGTGGTTACCACCACCGCCGCGCGGTCGCCGGGGTGGTTGAGCTCCTCGAAGTTCACGGTCCAGTCCTGGTCCATCAAGGTCGCCTGCGCAAAGGGATGCTGGCGCACCAGCCAGTGCAGCTTGGTGCTGCAGTGCGCCCACAGCGCCTCGCCGTTGGAGAGCAGGAAGTTGAAGGTGCCGAAGCGGCGCACCTGGGGCACCAGTTCGCGCAAGGTGAGGGTGAGCTCCTGCACGTCGGGCAGGCCCGCATGCGACTTGGCCAGCTCCTGCATGATCCAGCAGAAGGCCTGCTCGCTGTCGGTGGTGCCCACGGGGCGGAAGTGGCTGTGCAGGCGCGGCGCGTAGTCTTTGAGGTCGCCGTTGTGCGCGAACACCCATTGGCGGCCCCAGAGTTCGCGCACGAAGGGGTGCGCGTTTTCCAACGCCACCGCCCCCACCGTGGCCTTGCGCACGTGGGCGATGATGTTGCGGCTCTTGAGCGGGTACTGCTGCAGGAAGGCCGCCATGGGCGAGTCCGACGCGCTCTGGTGGTCGATGAACAGGCGCAGGCCCTTGCCTTCGAAGAAGGCGATGCCCCATCCGTCGGCGTGGTGGTCGGTCTTGCCGCCGCGCTGGCAGAAGCCGGTGAAGCTGAAGTTGGCGTCCGTGGGGGTGGCGCAGTTGAGTCCGAGCAGTTGGCACATGGGGTGGGGTTCGGTGTTCAAGCCACCTTTTCGGGTGGTTTCTGTTCGCGCAGTTTCAGCGCGGCGATCAGGGCCAGTCCACAGATGGCCGCGAGCATCAAAAACGTTTCTTCGAATGCCGCCACGCGCTCGGGCGTGCCCGCAGCGCTGGTGGCGAGTTGCGCGCCGTGCACCGCCAGGCGCCATTCCAGCACGATGCCGCACAGGCTCACGCCAGCGGCACCGCCCAGCATGCGCACGAAGTTGATGGCGCTGGCGCCTTGCGGGATCAGCCCGCGGTCCAGGCTGCGCATGGCGCCGATGTTGAGCGAGGGCAGGATGAAGCCCAGCCCCACGCGGCCCAGGATGGCCCAGACCACCAGCAAAGGAATGATCTGTGCCGGTCGGCTCGGGTCGATGGTGACCATCAGCGCGAACGAAGCACTTAGCAGCACCAGGCCGATGGACACCAGGCGGCGTGTGGGTTGTCGGTCGGCCAGGCGGCCCACGACAGCGATCGCCCCGGCGAGCACGAACCCGGAGGGCAGCAGGATCGTGCCCACGTGGGAGGCGGAGAGGCCCAATCCGCTTTGCATGTACACCGGCAGCAGGTAGGTGGAGCCGAACAGGGCAATGCCATAGATGAAGGCCACGATGCTGCCCATGGCGAACAGCGGGTCCTTGAACAGCATGAGGTTCAACAACGGGTCCACGCCCTGCCCGGGTTGGCGTTGGCGCGCGCGCAGCGTGCGGCGTTGCACGACGATGAAGACCACCACGATGAAGGCCGCGCTGCCCAACAACAGCGTGGCGGTCAGCGCGGTGCCCCCTTGCAACTCGACCAGGCCGTTGAGCAGGCACAGGGTACCCACCGCCGCCAGCAGCAGCCCGAACCAGTCCAGGCCGGCACCCTGCGGGTTTGCCGCACTTCCGCCGGGGGCCGTCGTGGGCACGAAGCGCCGCGCAAGCCAGAACGAAGCGAGGCAGAACGGCACGACCATGAAGAAGATCGAGCGCCAACCGAACGCATCGACCAGCAGGCCGCCGAGGCTGGGCCCCAGCGCCGGCGCCAGCACCACGCCCATGCCGAAGATGCCGCTGGCGCGCCCCTGCTCGTGGGGCTGGAACGCGCGCAGGATGATGATGGCCGGGATCGGCTGCACCACGCCTGCGGCAAGACCTTCGGCCACGCGCGCGGCCATCACCAGCGGGAAATGGTTGGCCAGGCCACCCACCACACCGCCCACCAGCAACAGCCCCATGCAGCCCTCGTAGGTGCGGCGGTAGCCGTAGCGCGCCAGCAGCCAGGGCGTGGTCAGCATCGAGACCGTCATGGCCGCCATGAAGCCCGAGGTGACCCACTGCGCACGCTCCTGGCCGAGCGTGAAGTGGTGGCTCATGTCCGGGATGGCCACGTTGATCACGGTCGACGACATGATGGCTGCCATGGTGCCGACCATGACGGAGAACAGCAGCAGCCAGCGGTAACGCGGGCCGTGGCGCGCCTGCAGGGCGGGCAAGGAATGGTCGTTGTCGGGGGGGAGGGTCATGTCGCGATGCTGGGGGCGCCGCAACGCGGCCACCGTGGACATGCAGCATACGCCACACCAAGGGGGGTCGGGTATATTGGCCCGCGTCCGCCGCTCGTGTCTTTCGTGTCTGTTCTCCGCCATGCCTCCTGTTCCGCACGCCTCCCTGATCGTTCGCGGCCTGTTGCTGCTGATCGTTGCCACAGGCCTCTACTTCTTGCGTGGTTTTCTGGTGCCGGTGCTGGCCGCGCTCATCATCGGGTTTGCCAGCTGGCCCTTGTACCGCCGTGGCGTGCGCGCCTGCGGCGGCAACACCACCCTGGCGGCCAGCCTGGCGCTGGTGATCGTGATCGTGGTGCTCATCGTGCCGCTTACCCTGGCCTTGCACTACGCGCTGCAGGAGGCCAGTGCGCTGGTGAACTGGCTGCTCGAGGTCAACCGCCACGGCGCGCCCCCGCCGCGCTGGATCGAAGCCCTGCCCCTGGTGGGCGACACGCTGGCCACGTATTGGCGCGAGCACCTGGGCGAGCCGCATGCGCTGGGCGACTGGGTCCAGATCCTCAGTGGCCAGCACATCGGCAACATCTACCGCTGGGTGCTCAGCGCCACGGGCGACGTGTTCAACCTCGCGCTCACCGTGCTCTTCATGCTCATCACGCTGTTCTTCGTCTACAAGGACGGTGCGCGCATCGCCGACCAGCTCGACACCATCGGTGAGCGCCTGCTGCCCTTGCAGTGGCAGCGCTTCTCGCGCGTGGTGCCGGCCACGGTGAGCGCCACCGTCACCGGCCTGGGGCTGATCGCGCTGGGTGAGGGCGTGGTGCTGGGCGTGGCGTACTGGATCGCGGGCGTGCCCTCGCCGGTGCTGCTGGGGGTGATCACCGGCTTCATGGCGCTCATTCCCGGCGGTGCGCCGCTGTCGTTCACGCTGGTGTCGCTGTACCTCGTGGGCTCCGGACATCTGTGGGCGGGCCTGGGGCTCTTCGCCTGGGGCTCGATCGAACTCTTCATCGTCGACAAGACCCTGCGCCCGCGCCTGGTGGGCGGGCCGGTGAAGCTGCCGTTCCTGCCCACGTTCTTTGGGCTGGTGGGCGGTGTGAAAACCATGGGCATCGTCGGCCTTTTCGTCGGCCCGGTGCTGATGGCGCTGTTGGTGGCGATCTGGCGCGAGTGGGTGCTCAGCATGAAGCAGCAGCCCGAGCCCACGCTGGTGCTGCCGCCCGAAGCGGTAGAGCGGCCACGCGAGCCGCCACCGGTCTAGGTTTGCGCGGCGGCCTTGCCCACGCAGGCCGCGCAGATGCAGGCCTGCCCGCGTGCCTCATCGGGAATGCGCGCGAACAACGCGGGCGTGAAGCTTGCGCCCATGCACCAGCACGGTGGCTGCTTCTCGCCGGTCTCACGCTCGATCTCCATCGCACAGCGGTTGTCGCCACCGCAGAGAGGGCAGCGGCCGGGGTCGGGCAACAGGGACTTGCGGGGCGAAGACATCGGGGCAGTGTATGCCGGCTGGGAGGGCGCCGCGCGCAAGCGCGTGCCACAATCCGGCGCGTCCGTGCCGTCCGCGCGCGTTGTTCCCTCCCCTCCTTCCTGCCGTGACTTCGCTCTACCGTGAGATCAAGCGCCAGCTGATCGCCGACATCGCCAACGGCGTCGTGGCGCCCGGTGCCGCACTGCCCAACGAGACCGATCTGGCGCGCCGCTTCAACGTGTCCATCGGCACGCTGCGCCGCGCGGTGGACGAGCTGGTGGCCGACCACATCCTCGTGCGCCAGCAAGGGCGTGGCACCTTCGTCGGACTGCAGGATCGCGACCGCTTCATGTTCCAGTTCTTCCGCATCGAAGGGCGCGACGGCTTGCGCGAGTTTCCGCAACTGAGCATGCAGAACTTCGCCAAGGGCCGCGCCACGCCGGCCGAGGCGCGGCAACTGGGCCTCTCGGGCACGCCTTCGGTGTTCCGCATCGAGAACGTGCTGACCCTGCAAGGCCAGCCGGTGATCTTCGACCGCATCGTGATCTCCGCGCAGCTCTACGGCGGTCTCACGCAAGCGCAGTTCGAGCAGCGCAAGGGCACGATCTACGAGCTGTACCAGACCGACTTCGGCATCACCATCGTCGACGCCGACGAGCGCGTGCGCATCGAACCCGCGGACGCGCAGAGCGCGCAGCACCTCGGCCTGGCCGAAGGCGATGCGGTGCTGCACATCGAACGCGTGGCGCACACGGTGGATGGGCAGGTCGCCGAGTTCCGTATCTCTACCGTCAACACCCAGACCCACGACTACGTGGTGCGCGCGCGCGGGAAGAGGTGAAACACCCCCCTGCGCCGCTGCGCGGCTTCCCCCCTCTGTAGCGCGCCTTTGGCGCTTCGAGGGGGGACGGCATCTCGTGCCGGCGCAGCCGGACCCTCGATGCCTCTGGGTTCGAGCACGCTCGCCGGAGAGAAGACCGTGCCTCGGAGGTCACCACGCCCCCGGGAAAACCATGCCCCTCGGGGCGTTTTTTTTGGCCCTGCCAAAGTCATATAGATGATATAGTTGAATTCAGCTTGTGAAGACCGGCCGGAATCCGCAAGAGCCCTCCACAAACCACGATCAACGTGAGGAATTTCGAATGATCCATTGCGTACTGCACGACCCCAACGACAGCGTTGCCGTGGTCGTGGTCGAAGGCGTCAAGGCCGGCGAGTCGCTCACCGCCCTCATCCTGGACGAAGACCGGACCGTGCAGATCCCCTGCAAGGCCGACATCCCCCTGGGCCACAAGGTCGCCATGAAAGACATGGCCACGGGCGACACCGTCATCAAGTACGGCGTCGACATCGGCAAAGTCGTCGCACCGATCCCGCTCGGAGGCCACGCGCACGTGCAGAACATCAAGACCAAGCGCTGGTAAGGAAACACACATGTCCGTCATCGACAAGAACACGACTTTCTGGGGATACCGCCGCGAGAACGGCCGCGTGGGCGTGCGCAACCACGTGGTGGTGCTTCCGCTGGACGACCTCTCCAACGCCGCCGCCGAGGCGGTGGCCCACAACATCAAGGGCGTGATGGCGATCCCGCACCCCTACGGCCGCCTGCAGTTCGGCGCCGACCTCGACCTGCACTTCGCCACGCTCATCGGCACCGGCTGCAATCCCAATGTCGCCGCTGTGGTCGTCATCGGCATCGAGGACGGCTGGACGCAGAAGGTGGTGGAAGGCATTGCCAAGACCGGCAAACCCGTGACCGGCTTCGGCATCGAGGGCCATGGCGACCACGAAACCATCATGAAGGCCTCCCGCGTGGCGCGCGAGTACGTGCAGTGGGCCTCGGAGAAACAACGCGAGCAGTGCCCGATCTCCGACCTGTGGGTCTCCACCAAATGCGGCGAGTCCGATACCACCAGCGGCTGCGGCGCCAACCCCACCGTGGGCGATGCCTTCGACAAGCTGCACCCGCTGGGCACCACCCTCGTGTTCGGCGAGACCTCCGAGCTCACCGGTGGCGAACAGATCGTGGCCGCGCGCTGCGCCAACGACCAGGTGCGCGCGGACTTCATGAAGATGTTCAACCGCTACCAGGACATGATCAACCGCAACAAGACGACCGATCTCTCCGAATCGCAGCCCACCAAAGGCAACATCGCCGGCGGCCTCACCACCATCGAAGAAAAAGCGCTGGGCAACATCCAGAAGATCGGGCGCCAGTGCACGGTCGACGGCGTGCTCGACAAGGCCGAGATGCCCACGCACCCGGGCCTGTGGTTCATGGATTCCTCGTCCGCCGCGGCCGAGATGGTCACGCTCTGCGCGGCTTCGGGCTACGTCGTGCACTTCTTCCCCACCGGCCAGGGCAACGTGATCGGCAACGCCATCGTGCCCGTCATCAAGATCTGCGCCAACCCGCGAACGGTGCGCACGATGGGCGAACACGTCGACGTCGACTGCTCCGGGCTGCTGCAGCGCGAACGCACCATGGACCAGACCGGCGACCAGTTGCTCGAATGCATGCTGCGCACCGCCAACGGCCGCCTCACCGCCGCCGAGGCGCTGGGCCACCGCGAGTTCGTGCTCACGCGCCTGTTCGAAAGCGCGTAGGGGATGTGCGCACGCCGGTCTCTTTGCTGTCCATGATTTCGATCGCTGAACTTCAACTCCTGGCCGACGCCGCCCTGCGCGCCGCGGGGGCGAGCCCCTTGCAGGCTGGCGCCACCGCGCGGGCGCTCGTGGCGGCCGACGCCCAAGGACTGGCCTCGCACGGCGTCTCGCGCGTGGCCATGTACGCGGGGCATTTGCGCGCCGGCCGCGTCGACGGCGATGCCACGCCGAGCGTGCGCGCGGGCCGTGGCGCCTCGGTGCTGGTCGACGCGGACGATGGCTTCGCATTTCCCGCCTGCGAGCTGGCGATCGGCGAAGCGATCCAACGCGCCAGGCAAGAGGGCATCGCCATTGCCGGCGTGTGCAACAGCCACCACTTCGGCGCCGCGGCCTACCACCTCGAAGCGGTGGCGCGCGCCGGCCTGGTCGGCCTGGCCATGGGCAATTCACCGGCCGCCATGCCGGTGGCCGGTGGTGCGCGCGCGCTGCTCGGCACCAACCCCTTGGCGGCGGTGTTTCCTCGCCAGGGCGCGGCACCGCTGGTGATCGACCTGTCGTTGTCCGAAGTGGCGCGCGGCAAGATCATGGTGGCGGCCAGCAAGGGCGAACCCATCCCACTCGGTTGGGCGCTGGACGCGCACGGCCAGCCCACCACCGACGCGGCCGCCGCGCTCCAGGGTTCCATGTTGCCTTTCGGCTCGGCCGGTGGCGGCGTGAAGGGCGGCATGCTCGCGCTGATGGTCGAGCTGCTCGTCATCTCGCTCACCGGCGCGCGCTTCGGGGCCGAGGCCGACTCGTTCTTCGAAGCCGAAGGCAACCGCCCGCGCATCGGCCAGTTGTTCATCGCGATCGACCCGGCCGGCATGGCGGGCATGCCGGTCTACCAGGCGCGCCTCGAAGCCCTTGTGGCGGCCATGCAGGCAGAGGCCGGTGTGCGCCTGCCCGGCGCGCGCCGGGAGCGCCTGGCCGCGCAGGCAAAAGCCGAAGGCCTGAACATTCCCTCACCCTTGCTGCAGTCGCTGCGCGAACTCGCGCAAGGCCATTGACCTTGGCCCACGAAAGAACAAGAGACGAGCCCATGATCATCGACGCGCACGGCCATTTCACGACCACCCCCAAGCCCTTCGAAGCCTGGCGGCTGCGCCAGATCGAAGGCGTGAAGAACCCGGCGCGAATGCCCCAGGTGAGCGAGCTCCAGATCGGCGACGATGAGATCCGCGAATCGCTCGAAGGCAACCAGCTGCGCCAGATGCGCGAACGCGGCCACGACCTCACCATCTTCAGCCCACGCGCCATCTTCATGGCCCACCACATCGGCGACTTCCAAGTTTCCAGCACCTGGGCCGCGCTGTGCAACGAGATGTGCTACCGCGCCACCGCGCTCTACCCCGAGCACTTCGCGCTCGCGATCATGCTGCCGCAAAGCCCGGGCGTGGACCCGGCCACGTGCATCCCCGAGATCGAGCGTTGCGTGCGGGACTACGACGCCGTCGCCGTCAACCTCAACCCCGACCCCTCCGGCGGCCACTGGAACAGCCCGCCCTTGAGCGACCGCCACTGGTACCCGCTCTACGAAAAGCTCGTGGAGCACGAACTGCCCGCAATGGTCCACGTGAGCCAGAGCTGCAACGCCTGCTTCCACACCACCGGCGCGCACTACCTCAATGGCGACACCACCGCCTTCATGCAGTGCCTGGACTCCCACCTGTTCCGCGACTTTCCCACGCTGCGCTTCGTCATCCCGCACGGCGGCGGCGCCGTGCCCTACCACTGGGGCCGCTTCCGGGGCCTGGCGCAGGCGCTGAACAAGCCGGTGCTCGAAGAACACCTGCTCAAGAACGTGTTCTTCGACACCTGCGTGTACCACCAGCCCGGCATCGATCTGCTCACCCAGGTGATCCCGATCGAGAACATCCTCTTCGCCAGCGAGATGGTGGGCGCGGTGCGCGGCATCGACCCGCGCAGCGGCCACCACTACGACGACACGCGCCGCTACATCGACGCCGCCGCCATCGAGCCAGCCGCGCGCCACGCGATCTTCGAAGGCAATGCGCGCCGCGTCTACCCGCGCCTGGACCGGCGCTTGAAGGCACAAGGGCGCTGAAGACGCCCAGCCCGCTACCCGTGCACCCACCCACCAACGCAAAGAAGGAGACGACATGACACCGATGAAGACCCGACACGCCGTGTGGCTCTGCGCGGCCGCGCTGTTCACCCTGGGCGGCGCGCATGCGCAAGACGCGGCCAGCTACCCCAACAAACCCATCCGCCTCGTGGTGCCGTTCACACCGGGTGGCAGCTCCGACATCCTGGCCCGATCGCTCAGCCAGAAGCTCGGCGAATCGCTGCGCCAGCCGGTCGTGATCGAGAACGTGCCCGGCGCGGGCGGCTCGGTGGGCGCAGAGAAAGTCGCCAAGTCCGCGCCCGACGGCTACACCCTGCTCATGGGCCACATCGGCACGCATGCCGTCAACCCGTTGATCCAGCCCAAGATCCCGTACGACCCCATCAAGGACTTCGCGCCCGTGGCCTGGGTCGCCAACGTGCCCAACGTGCTGATCGTCAACAGCGCGCTGCCCGTGCGCAACCTCAAGGAACTCGTGGCCTATGCGCGCAGCAAGCCCGGCGAACTTAATTACGGCACCGGGGGCAACGGCAGCGCCGCCCACCTCGCCACCGAGTACCTGAAGATGGTGACCAAGACCTTCATGGTGCACGTGCCCTACCGGGGCGCGGCGCCCGCCATCAACGACCTCATTGCCAACCAGACACAGGTGGGCTTCCCCGGCGCGCCCGTGGCCAACCCCTTCATCAAGGGCGGGCAGGTGCGTGCCATCGCCGTCTCGAGCACCCAGCGGCTCGACGTGCTGCCCGATGTGCCCACCGTGGCCGAGAGCGGCTACCCCGACTTCGAGGCCGACCAGTGGTACGGCGTCATGGCGCCTGCCGGCACGCCGCCCGAGATCGTGCGCAAGCTCAACCAGCAGATCAACCAGGCCCTGCAATCGCCCGATGTGCGCCAACGCCTGCAAGGCGAAGGCGCGGTGCCCATGAACACCACGCCCGAGGCCTTCGGCAGCCACATCGCCAAGGCCCTGCAGCGTTGGCGCCCGGTGGTCAAGGCCGGCAACATGACCGCCAACTGAGAAGGTGTGAACGAATCCGCCATGGCCGCTCATCCCCGAGACTGACTTCATTCGCGATTTCAAACAGAGGAGACAGACATGCAACGAAGAACCGCCATTCAGAAGTCCATCGCCGCCGCCGCGCTGGCGATCGCGTTGCCCGCGAGCGCCCAGGCTCCGGCACAGGACTACCCGAGCAAACCCGTGCGCATCCTCATCGCTTTCAAGTCCGGCGGCGCGGTCGACATCGTCGCGCGCACCATCGGCCAGCAATTGCAGCAAACGCTTGGCCAGCCCTTCGTCATCGAATACAAGCCTGGCGCGGCGACCAACATCGCGATGAAAGCCATGATCGACGCCACGCCCGACGGCCACACGCTCATGCTCACCGCCAACAACGCCGCCATCAACCCCGAGCTGTTCACCCCGCCGCCCTTCGACCCCGAGAAAGACTTCGTGCCCGTCTCGCTCGTGGGCCGCGTGCCCGTGGTCATCGCCGCGCACCCGAGCTTTCCAGCGTCCACGCCGGGCGAGCTCGTGAAGCTCGCGAAAGAGAAGCCCAACGCCATCAGCTTCGGCAGCCCCGGCAACGCGTCGACCCCGCACCTGGCGGTGGAGCTGTTCACCAGTTCGGCCGGCATCCAGCTGCGCCACGTGCCTTACCAGGGCGGCGCGCAAGCCATCAACGACGTGCTCGGTGGCCACATTCCCGTGGTGGCCACCAACGCGCTGGAGATATCCCCCGTGGCCAAAGCCGGCACCATCAAAGTGCTGGCCGCGCTGAGCGCCCAACGCATCCCCACCATGCCGAACGTGCCGACGATCGCCGAGTCCGGCTTCCCCGGTTTTGAAGCCACGGTGTGGTACGGCTTCCTCGCGCCCAAGGGCACGCCGCAAGCCATCGTGAACAAGCTGCATGGCGCGATCCAGAAAGCCTTGGCCACGCAAGAGGTGCAGAACCGCATGGGCCAGGTGGGCGGCACGGTTTCGCCCGGCAGCGTGGACACGTTCACCGCGCTGCTGCGCAGCGAGCGCGAGCGTTATGGCAAGCTGATCAAGGCGACGGGGATCAAGCCCGGGGCGGACTGAACGGGTGAGGGAGGATTCTTCGCCCGATGGTTCCGGGGGCGCGGGCGGCGTGTCGAGAAGGTCGCCGTGACCCTGGGCGTTTCTCGGACCGTCCACGGCTCGCGCCGGGGATCAGCCCGACGCGATGGCCGCCTGCACCCGTGCGGCCGCATCCCGGGCATCGCGTGCGATGTCGGCGTCTTGGTCACCGACCACCTCAATCACCTCGGCCGACAACTTCTTGAGCGCCTGGAGCGCCATGTCGTTCTGCGGCACGGCGAGCACAAGGTGCATGTAGACGATCAGCTTGCGGGCGTGCTCGGCATCCACCACACCGGTTCGCAAGGCCAGCTCCAAAGCGGTTTCCGCGTTGGCCACGGCGGTGTCGACATCGTCGCTTTTCAAAGGATCCGGAATCGCATCCACGCCCAGGTGCTTCACCAAGGCCGCATGGGCATCGACCGACAATGCTGTGATATTCGCGGGGGCTGCGCGCGCGCTTGACACAGGATCCGCTGGCAAGGAAACCGAGAGCGCCTGCTGCAACATGTCGAGGTATCGGTGGGTGAATGCCAGCTTGCTGGCGGGGTCGTCGGACGGCAGGTCTCGAATGAGCTTGCCTTCGCCGTGGGCGATGCTGCGTTGCAGTGTGCGCAAACCCTCCTGCCCCCGCTGCTCCTTTTCAGCTCGCACAGCCGCGTCGATCCAGCCGGCCAGTTCTTTCATGCCGGACCTGGAACTGCCGCGCGAAGATCCGCCCACTGCATGCAGTGCGATGACGGCAGAACGCAGCAATGTGTCTGCCGTCCTGACGGGATAGGTCTCCCTCAGCGCCGCTTGCAGCGCGGCGGGGAATTCGGCCCTGGCCCTGGACTGGCGTTCGGTCCGCATTGCCTTCTGTGCTTTCAGGAGCGCCTTGGGCATGTACTCCAACTGGCTTGTCCTGTCCAAGAGGGCATGCAGCGTCTCCCGAGTCAACTTGCGGGCGTCGAACAGGGACACCGGGCCCATGAAGCTTGTGGTGATGGCTTCTTCGACATCCTGCAAATGACTGCTGACCTTGTCGAGCTCATCGCGGTCGAAGCCACCCTTTCCTTTCATGTTCTTGAGCCTGTCGACCGCCTCTCGGAGGGCCTTGAGCTGGACCGTAGACATCGCCTTGATCGAACTTCGAGCCGCGACTTCGACGAGCTGGATCGCTCGAAAATCGGCCCTCGCCTCGGGAGGCATGGCGCGCAGCTCGCGCTCTTTCTCCAATTGGAGCGCACGCAGGTCAGGGTCCTTGTCCAGATTGAGCGACCGCTTCCAGCTCTCTTCCAGCGCATTGCACGCAACGATCGCGCTACGCTCCAAGCGCTTGAGTTCGTGCAAGCTGAACGGCGCACCCGGTAGCCTGTGCCCGTTGGGCGGGTAGGTTTCGGCCAATACGACGAGATGGACCGCAGCGTCTTTGAGATCCACGAACTTTGCTTCGGCCCAATCGGGCGTGAGGTCTTCTTCTTCCTCTTCTTCCTCTTCTTCGAAGTCTTCCATTTGCGCCTTTGCGGCGACCGCCTTGCGGTGCACAAGTTCCGCCTTGACAGAGAACATCAGTTGGAAGAGGACCAGGTTGCGCGGCAGTTGCGGCCGATCGAGCAGTTTGACCCAGTCTCCGATGGAATAGGCCTTCGCCATCGAGCTCAGACCTTTCTCCATCGTCTCGAGCATCTTCCGGTCCATGCCGACGAGCCTGTCGCCCAGGCATTGGCCGCAAAGCCGGCGAATGAGGTCGGGCGCATGGGGGTGCCTTAGAGCGATGAGTTCCAGCTTCTGGCAAGTCCGATTCAGTGCCGACCCGGTAGCGTCCGCATGCTCCGCCGACAGGGCGTTGGTCAGGTTGCGCAGTTGTACATCCGCGTCTCTCAGCGGATTTTTTTGATCTCTTTGCGCGCGCAAATTTTCGCGCTCAGCGCGAACTTTCGCGTTCTCCATTCGCGCGTCACTTTTGTCTGCCGACACCTGTGCCTGGCAGGCAAATAGGGCCCCGAGTTCAACGCGGCTCAGGTCGTCCAAAGAGAAATCTGTGCCAGGCAGCGCGTCGGTGGTGACGGGGTAGCGTTGCGCCAGATCCAGGAGGTGTGCCGCTGCGGTTCTGAGCTTGAGGAGCTCTTCTTGGTCGCACGCACGGGTGACATTCGGATGGTCTTGTCCAAATTCTGGCATGTGCTTCTGGACCAAGGTCAACTGCTGGCGCAACAGCTGCGCCCGGATCGAGAAGTGGAGCTGAAAGAAAACCAGGTCTTGCGTGCGCTCAGGATGATCGAGAAGTTGGAGCCAGCCCGCATGTGAAGCACTCTTGAGGTGCGAGGCCAGATTCGCGTCCAATGCCTCGAGCGCGTTCGGGTCCATGTTGCCGATCTGATCTTGCACACATGGACCCATCAGTCGCCGAACGAGATCGGGTTCATCGGGCTGCAGTTGGGCGATGAGATCGAGTGACTCGCAGACCCAATCCAGCGCGTGTTGGTCCAACTCGCCCTCTCTGGCCGTCACCGCGCCGATCACGTTGGCCATCTGCCGGTCGGCTTCTCTCAGCGCATTCGCTGCCTGGTCTGTTGCCTTTGACGTGTCGAGCGCGTGGGACGAATCACTGTGCCGGGGGAATGAATGGTAGGGGGCGGTGGTGGTTCTCATCAGGAGACCTTGGGTGGCGATGACTCCCCTGGCGCTGCGTGAGCACAACGCAGATGTCGGGCGCGAAAAGCGCCTCTGCAGCGAGTGACAACCAGGCACAACGAGTTCCAGCGCTCGGCGCTCGCCGCCCCCTGCTTGATCACAAGGAACCGGGCGCTGGAGCAGGTTCCATACCTCTCTACCGACCCTTGCGGGCCATCCAAACGAACACGGCGCACACGCAGTCCACGACCGGGCGCGTCGGCTACAGGAGCATCCATGTCTCTCAATAACTCAAGCGTGCGCGCCAACGAGTACAAGCGTCCTTCGCTCGACAGGGGTATGTCCTTGGACGAAAACCCCGAGGTCCAGCGCAACGCCAGCGCAAAGGGCTCGAAGCTCCCGGGGCAGGTGGTGGAAGCCGAAGGGCCAAGGGTCGCCCCCCGAAAACCCAAGTTCTTTGATCTGAAGGGCCTGATGTCGCGTGTGAGCACCATGCTGACGCCCAAGCCCACTCGAGTCGCAAGGAACAACGCCGCGCAGTTGAGGTCCGCCCATACACAATTGAAGATGGCGGTCACCGCATTGCACGGCAAGAAAACGGACCTGGCGCAACAAGCCTGCACCGCGATGGCCGATGCGCTCAGCCGATTCGAAGGGCGCACGGCATCGGGTGTCAGCAGGCACGCCTTTTGGGCATCGATGGCGCAAGAGCTCTCCACATTGAACATCGCGGAGCTGGAAGCCGTGGCAGAGGGGCTGAAGGCGCTTGAAACCCAGCTTGACCAGGAGGACGTTAAGGGGAAAACCAAGGTGAATGGCACGCTGAATGGTGTCATCGCTCAACTGAAATTTTCGGTCCATGCCCCCCTGCTGGAACTCAAGATGGACGCGTTGGACGAGCAAAGGGTGCATCGGTATGCCAGCAATTGGCATGCGTCGCTAGGAAAAGCGATGCTCGATCTCAACGGCATGGCAGATCTCGTGCTCAAAGAGGCGAGAGCGTTTGGACTGGAGGAAGGGGCCACGCTCCCCGGCACGACCGTGTCCACGACCCAACTGGTGAGCGCGAAGAAAAAGATGGAAGGGGCGCTGGTTGCCATCGGGGCGAACGCGGGCAGGGTCGTGGCCGAATCCCATCTTCGAACCGCGCAGAAAACGCTGGCCGGGCTCAAAACCTTGAACGACGCGATCGCCTTCTTGCAGCACCCGTCGAGCCCGGCGTCTGTCGACCCAGAGGTTGTGACGTTGTTGGCCGCGCAGGTCAAGAAGGCCGAGGGTGACTTTGTCAGAAGCGAGTTCGGTGCCGGTGCCCACAAGATCAAGCCGGCGGACATGAGCCATGCCGATCTCGCGGCGCTCTACAAAAGAATGGCCGAGTGGCCCTATGTTCCCGAGCAACTCGCTGGTTTGAAAGGGAAGACCGACGCTGCAATGCAGAACCGCAAGGCGAAGGCGGGGGCGGAGATCCAGGCGCAGCTTCAACAGCTCTCGCGCGACACCACTGGGGACACCACCGAACTGCTGTTGCGCGCATCGGTTCTGGTGGCCCGCCACGCGCAGGTGTTTGAGGCCCTGGGTGCATCGGTGTCTGGAGAGCTCTCCGTGTGGATCCAGAAGTTTGCCCGCGACGAGAGCGTGGGCCATGCAAAGGGTCTGTGGCACCTGCAGTACAGCCTGACGGTGGGTGACGGCAAGGCCATTCGGGACGTGTTGGGGACGCTGAACGTGGACAGGATCAAACCGGCCATCGAATTTCTCGAATTGTTGACGTTGCATACCAACGTGGCCTTGCAGACGGTCTCAACACCCGCACCCAAAAAGGCGGTTGCCGAACTGAGCGATGCGGCGCGCAACGCCTTGATGCGCCATTTGCACGTGGCTGTGGCCGTGGCTCCGCATGAGCTTGTCGATGGCGCAGGATTTGTGTCCACGTGGCAATACGAAACCGCCGCAGCGCTCAAGAATGTTCGCCAGGACCCAATGGGTAAAGAAGACCTGCCAGTGGAAAAAAACGCAGGCAGGGTGGGGAACTTGACCTATTGCATCCAAGGGCTCCTGCGGGTCGCGGTGGAGCCCGAAGACTACGCCTACCTGGCCCAGTTGAAGCCTCTGGCTGCCGCGCTGGTGAGCGCAGCAACCCGCCTGCGAGACGAGGACCGTGCCGCAGATGCGAAAGAAATGCTCGCCAATCTTGAAGCGGCCCTGGACACGCCTCGGCGCTGAGACCACCCCGGACAGGCGAGCCATCTTCCGCGCGTCTGAGGCGGTGTGACGCTCACACCTTCTGGCTTCCAAGCGGCAGCACCGCCGCCGGTTTGCGCCGCAGCTTCAAGCGGCCCAGCGGCTGCTCGACCCAGCGGTAGAACAGGGCGCCGGCCACGTTGCAGGCCAGCCAGGCCAGCAGCACGCCGCCGGTCTGCGTCACCGAGTCGTGACTGCCGTAGCGGGTGAACCAAGCGTTTACCACCAGCGCAACGGAGAAGTTGAGCAAAAACACCGCATACGAAATGCGGCTGAGGTACGCCACCACGCGGCTGCGCGGCCAGGTGAACAACCAGCCCTGGCGCTGCGCGCAGGCCAGCGCCAGGCACACCATCAAGGCCAGTGCGATGCGTTCGCGGAAATCGATCGTCAGGGCCATCAGCGCCATGGCCACCAATGCGCCCATCAACCAGCGGCCATTGCGCCAGGCCTCGTCGTCGTGCGTGGTCCAGTAGGCGAGTGCGCCCAGGCCGTAGGCGCCGGAGAAGTAGAGCGCCCAGCTGTCCCAGTCGCTGTCGGTGTTGAAGTGGAACAACGAGGCCGCCACCAACAGCGCGGTGAACGCCATTGCCCAGGCGCTGCTCGCCGGCAGCCGGCGCGAGAGCCACAACACGGCCAGCAGCAGCGCGTACAGCTGGAAGTCGATCGCCACGTACCAGACGCCGGCCGAGAGCGAGTCCATGTCCAGCAGGGTGTGCAGCAACAGCGCGTGTGAGAGGAACTGCCACAACCCGGGCGGTGGCGACACCGAGTCGTGCGCCATCCAGCGGCGCGCGAGTTCGGTGCACAGCATGGCCACCACCAGCGCCGCGATGTACGGCAAGGCGGTGCGCACATAGCGCTGGCCGAGTTGTGCCATGAACGGGGTGTTGCGCGGCACCGCGCCGGGCGCCATGCTGCGCGCCGCCAGGAAGCCCGCCACCACCAGGAAGATTTGCACCGCCATGCGCGCGTCCTGGCTGAACCAGCTCACGAGATCGGGCGCGAGCCGGTGTGTCCAGTCCGACATGGGGCCGTAGAACGCGAGGTGGTGCAGCACGATGAGCTGTGCGCCGACAGCCTTGAGCAGGTCGATGAAAAGCAGGCGCTCGGCAGCGCCGCGCAAGGGGTACGTGCTCACAGCGCTACCCCACCCGTGCGGGCCAGTTTGTGGATCGGATAGCCGGCGGTGGGACATTCAAACATGCCCGGAATTATGGAGCGGCTTCCATGAGGGGCATGCGTGTGTCGGAATCGGAGCATGCCTACACGCGCCTGCGCATAGACTGGCCGCATGCGCCCATCTTCCTGGCCCGTTGTGCCCACCCTTCTGGTCGCCGTTGCTGCGGTGGTCCTTGTCACCTCCGGTTGCGCCGCCTGGCGTGTCGGCAAAGCCAGCGAACTGGCCAAGCGCAGCGAGCCGCTGCAGCACGCCCCTGCCAACGCCCCACTGCGCCTGCTGATCGTGGGTGACAGCACCGGTGTGGGCACGGGCGCGAGCTCGCCGCAGAACAGCTTGGCGGGCTTGTTGGCGCAGGCCTATCCGCGCCTGCACATCGACAACCGCGCGCGCGATGGCGCGACCTTTGCCGATGTCGTGGGCCAACTCGAAGCGGTGGGCGCAGCGCGTTACGACCTGGTGCTGGTCCAAGCCGGCGGAAACGACGTGATCCGTCTGCGCAAGATGGACACGGTGCGCACCGATATCGAGCGCGTTGCCGCACTGGCCCGTGCGTGCGGCCAGCGCGTGCTGCTCATGCCGGCGGGCAACGTGGGCAACGCACCCTTCTTCTTCGCTCCGGTGTCCTGGTTCATGACCTCGCGCGCCCGAACCCTGCATGGCCATGTGCGCGACACCGCCAAGCAGCAGCGTTTGGTGTACGTGAACCTGTTCAAGGACAAGGCGGACGATCCCTTTGCCCAGCGACCGGAGGAATTGAACGCGGCCGACGGCCTGCATCCGAGCGATGCTGGCTACCGCGTGTGGTTCGACGAGCTGATGGCGCAGGCCCGGCTCGCGCCGGTGCTGGCCCCCGCGAAGGTCCGGTGACCTGATCGGCCGCGCGCTAGCCACTCGCCATGGACTCCCTCATCGCGGCTTGCGCACGCGCCCTCGCCACCGGTGACGCGCTGGGCGCGCTCAAGCGCGTCGCCCTGCGCGAGGATCCGCCCGCCCTGGCGTTGCGCGGCATCGCGATGGCGCAGCTCGGTGAACTGGTGCGCGCCCGCGAGCTGTTGCGGCGCGCGGCCAAGGGTTTTGGGGCGCACGAAGCGAGATCGCGTGCGCGCTGCGTGGTGGCCGAGGCCGAAGTGGCCTTGGCCTTGCGCGACCTCTCGGGCGCACCGCGGAAGCTGCTCGCGGCAGCGGCCACGCTGGAGGCGCAGGGCGACCGTGCCAACGCGCTGCACGCGCTGCTCATTGCCGCGCGGCGCTCGTTGCTGCTCGGGCGTCTGGAAGAAGCTGCCCACACCCTGGCACAGGTCGAGGCGCGTGCGGGCCAAGGGTTTTCGCCCTTGTTGATGGCGGTGGCCGAGTTGAGCTCGGCCGAACTCGCGTGGCGTTCCCTGCGCACGGGTGCGGCGCGCGCAGCGCTCGACCGTGCGGCGCTTGCCGCGCAGCGCGCGGGCGTGCCGGCCTTGCAGGCCGAGGTGGCACAAGCGCGCGCCGCGCTCGACGCGCCCGCCGCGCGGCGCCTGATCGCCGGTGGCCAGGAAGCGGCACTGCGCCTGGACGAGGTCGAGGCCCTGCTCGTTTCACCGGCCCTGGTGGTGGACGCCTGCCGCCATGGCTTGAGCGCGGGTGCGGCGTGGCAAGCCCTGGCGCGTCGACCCATCCTGTTCGCACTGGCACTCGAACTGGCCAAGGCCTGGCCGGGCGACGTGGCGCGCGAGGCGCTGATCGCCAGCGCGTTCCGCACGCGCCGCCCGGACGAGACGCACCGCGCGCGCCTGCGGGTGGAAGTCGGACGTTTGCGTGCGCTCATCGCGCCACTCGCGGGCATCGAGGCCAGTGCGCGCGGCTTTGTGCTGCGGCCGCACGCGGCGGTGGACGTGGTGGTGATCCTGCCACCGATCGAAGGCGAACAGGCCTCGTTGCTCGCGTTGCTGGGTGATGGCGCGGCGTGGTCGACCTCGGCGCTCGCCCTGGCCTTGGGCGCGAGCCAGCGCACCGTGCAGCGCGCGCTGGCCGAGCTGGAGGCACTGGGCCGGGTGCGCGCCATCGGCCAGGCCCGCGCGCGGCGCTGGCTGGCGCCACCCCTGACCGGATTCACGACAGCTTTGTTACTCCCCGCCGCGATGCCGTTTGCGTAGAGTGCTTTCACGGCGTCGATATCCGCACACGCCCCAAGGAGCAGCACATGAAAACCCCCTCTTCATCACCAGCCGAGATCGTGCGCGAATACGGTCCTTTCGACGGCGCGCCCAACGTGGCCGGCGTCAGCTACGACGGCAGCCGCGTCTGGGTCGCGCTGGGCGCGCAACTGGCGGCCATCGATCCACAAAGCGGCGAGACCAAGCGCACGCTGGACCATGCCAGCGATGCCGGCACCGCGTTCGACGGCACCCACCTGTACCAGATCGCCGAATCGCGCATCGACAAGATCGACCCCGTCAGCGGCCAGGTGTTGAAGTCGATTCCCGCGCCGGGCAAAGGCAACGACTCGGGCCTCACCTGGGCCGAAGGCAGCCTGTGGGTGGGCCAGTACCGCGACCGCAAGATCGTGCAGATCGACCCCGAGACCGGCGCGGTGAAACGCAGCATCGAATCCAACCGTTTCGTCACCGGCGTCACCTGGGTCGACGGCGAGTTCTGGCACGGCACCTGGGAGGGCGAGGAAAGCGAACTGCGCCGCATCGACCTCACCAACGGCGCGGTGCTGGAGCGGCTGGCGATGCCGAGTGGCGTGGGCGTGAGCGGGCTCGAGGCCGACGGCGCGGACCTGTTCTATTGCGGTGGCGGCGAGAGCGGCAAACTGCGCGCCGTGCGCCGACCCCGGCGGGCCGCCAAGGGAGAAGGCGCATGATCCACATCGTTCACCGCGTGGGCATCCAGGCCCAGCCTTCGGCGGTGTACCGCGCCTTGTCCACCACGCAAGGCGTGGCCGCCTGGTGGACGCGCGACACCCATGGTGTCTCGGCACCCGGCGGTCGCATCGACGTGCACTTCAACGCCCCGACGGGCGAGCGCCTGGGCAGCATGGCCTTCGAGGTGAAGGCGCTGGTGCCGGACCAGGAGGTGCGCTGGCATTGCATTGAAGGGCCGCAGGAGTGGGTCGGCACCGACGTGGTGTTTCGCCTGTCGCACGCCGAGCCGCAGTGCATCGTGAACTTCACGCACGCGAACTGGCGCGAGGCCAGCGAGTTCAACGCGCACTGCAGCATGAAATGGGCGACCTTTCTGCTGAGCCTCAAGGCGTTGCTGGAAACGGGCGATGGAAGACCTGCGCCTCACGATCTGAAGATCGACAACTGGAACTGAAGCGGCCCGAGGGTACTTTCGATGCCTCGCAGAGACGAGGAACCCCACTTGAAGCAGCGTTACCCACGGGGCGTGTCAACCATCCCCAAGGAAATCGCATGCAGCAAGACATCACCGCCGAAGCGCTGTTCGGCCCACTGCCGATCAACATGGATCAACTCGCGCAGCTCTTTCAGGCCGCGAGGGCGGCGGGTGAAGGCGGGCAGACCTTGGGCCAGGCCAGGAAGATCTCGGCGCGGGACCTGGACGCTCTGTGCAACAAGGCCATGGCCTTGTGCGATGAAGAACGCTGGCAGGAGGCCGGCCTCATCGCCCTGCAACTGGCTTTGCACGATCCGCGCAACAGCCGCTTTCTGTTTCTTGCCGGCACCTGCCTGCAACGCATGATGGAGTTCCAGGCTGCCGCAGGCTTGTTCGGCCTGTCCTCGATCGACAACGAGCACCCCATCGTTGTCTTCCGCATGGCCGAGTGTCTGGCTGCCGCCAGCCAGTTCGAACCGGCGCGTGAAGCCTTTGATGCCTGCCATGAGATGTGCCGCGGCCACCTGGACCTGCGCGATCTGCAGGATGCCTGCGCTGATGCGCTGACCAAGCTGACCCAGCACTGAGGAGGCCGCATGAAGAACATCGGCACTGCGGGCACGTCGGGCTGGACCCCACCGACGGCGTCCGGTGGCCAGCCCCAGCCAGTCCCCAGCCCCAACGGCGTGGCCGCCAGCTTTCAACAGTCGCCGCTTCCTTGGAATGCCCATGCGCCCCAAGGTGACAGCCTCGGCTCGGCGCATGCAGCCACCACCACGACCACGACCGGCGCAACCACAACGACCACAACGACGACCACAGCAACGACGACGACAACGACCACCGCAGTGGCTGCCCCATTGCTGTCGACGCCCCCCGCATCGAACAGCAGCCAGAGCCAGGCTGTCTCGCCTGCATTGATCGATGCACCGCCACCCGACCCCGCGTGGGTGCTGGATTTGCCCCCGGGCACTTTGCGGGGGGATGAATGTATTCGTGAACGCATAGACCCCAATCTCTCCCTGGTCAACGGGGAGGGAGTGGTCGCGCTGGACTTTACCCTGAACCCGACGCGCTGCCCTTCCCGTCTGCGAAGCCGTGCGGAAGGGCTTGCCGCTCTCATGGTCATCCGCAACGGCGTCGCGACCGAGCTCAAGGCCGCGCAAGGGGCGCTGGCGGAAACCACGCCGGCTTCGCACGCGCATGGCTTGGCCCAGGAGGCGTGTGCGCGTCTGGAGCGCGAGCTGCAGGCGGTGCAGAGCCGACTCGCGGCCGAGCACGCCAAGGTCCAAGGCTTCATGGAGCAACCTGAAGAGGGTGGAGGCGAAAGGGAAGTCCGGCTGTACCTCGCGAATCACCCCGTTCTGAACCACGCCGTAGAGACCTATTCCCCATTGGGATACCTGAGTGCGCTGGGGACGCCGCAAGCCGCGCTGCTCACCACCTTCGGGGCTGCGGGGTTCGTGGCGGGCTTGGTGGCCAACGCGCAGCACTGGCATGCCCGGCCACTGGTGGAAGCCTTGCGAGACGAGCTGCGCCCCATCGCCCTCCTGGCCCAGATCGTCGATGAAACGCTGCGTGCCCTGGGCTACGAAATGGACAACGGCAAGCTCGTGAAGACCGGCGATTGCGTGCACATGCCGGACGGAAAAGATCTGGTGTCCGATGTGGTGGTGGGCGTTCTCATCGGCTTCTTCTTCGGCTTTCTGTTGATCCAGTCGGGCTGGCTCGACATCTGAGCTACCCCGTGTACCCCGCCAGCCGCGGCAGGAACAGCACCATGTCCGGCCACAAGGTGACCAGCGCCAGCGCACCGACCATCACCACCAGGAATGGGACCATTTCGCGCACCAGGGTGCCCAGCGAGATGTCGGCGATCTTGGTCATCATGAACAGCAACAACCCGTAGGGCGGTGTCACCAGGCCGATCATGATGTTGAGCACGGCCACCACGCCGAAGTGCACCGGGTCCACGCCCAGCGCCACCCCTGTGGGCAGCAGCACCGGCAGGATGACGAGAATGATGGTGGAGCCTTCGAGAATGCAGCCCAACAGCAGCAGGATCACGTTGACCAGCAGCAGGAAGCCCAGGGGCGACATGTCGAAGCTGGCCAGGAAGCCGCTGAGCGTGAGCGGAATGTTCTCCACCGTGATCACGTAGTTGAATACCAGCGCCCCGGCGATCAGGATGCCGATGGAGATGCTGATGCGCGCGCTGCTCAGGAGCGCGCCGTACAGATCCCTCCAGCCGATGCTGCGGTACAGCAGCACCGAGATCAGCAGCGCATAGGCGGCGGCCAGGCCGGCCGCTTCGGTGGGCGTGGTGATGCCGGTGTAGAGGCAGCCCAGCAGCACCACCGGCAGCATCAAGGCCGGGAATGCGTCGCGCGTGATGGCCGGCAGCTCGCGCAGCGGCACCCGGGGTTCGACCGGGAATTGGCGCTTCTTCGCGAGGTAGTGCACCAGGCCCATCTGCACCGCGCCGAGCATCAGGCCCGGCAGCACGCCGGCGATGAACAGATAGCCGATCGAGGTGCCCGACACCAACGCGTACAGCACCAGCGGAATCGAAGGCGGCAGGATGGGGCCGATGACCGAGGAGGCGGCGGTCAGCGCGGCCGTGAAGCCGGCGGTGTACCGGTTGTCCTTGGTCATCATGATTTGCATGAGCTTGCCCGAGCCCGCCGCATCGGCCAGGGCCGAACCGGACATGCTGGCAAACACCACGCTCTGCAACACGTTCACCTGCGCCAGGCCACCCGGGAAGTGACCGACGAGAGCGTTGCAGAACTTCATCAGGCGGTCCATCACGCTGCCCGTGCCCATGATGGTGGCGGCCAGGATGAACAAGGGAATTGCCAGCAGCAGGAAGCTGGAGTAGGTGCCGTTGAGCAACTGCTCGGCCACGGTGCCCATGTCCATGCCCTTGAGGTAGAGGTAGAGCACGGAGCCGCCGATCATGGCCTGGCCGACGGGGACGCCCAGCAGGCTGAGCGCGAGGATGGCGTAGAGCGCCAGAGAGAAGGGGCTGGTGAAGTTCACAGTGCGGAGCCGGATTGCATGGGCGAATCGCTCGCGTGGTCGGCGGGATCCTTGCCCCGGAACAACTGGACGAGCAGCCAGAGATTGCGGCCGATCACCGCCACTGAGAAGACGAGGTAGATGGAGAACAGCTTGTCGAAGCCGGTGTTCAGGTACGAGCTCCTCTCCACCTTCATGAAGCTCACATAGTCGTACGCCGCCGGCAGCTGCAGGCCGAAGAGCACGATGACGCAGATGGAGGCGAGGATGCCCAACACGGTGCGCGCGCGCCTGCCGACGTGGGCGGTGAGGAAGTCGATGCGGATCTCCTCATGGTCTTTCAACACGAAGGCCGACCCCCAGAGCACCAGCCACAACCAGGCGATGAGCGAGACCTCGGTGGTCCAGCCCACCGGCCAGTTGAAGGCGTAGCGCAGCACGATCTGCAGGATGAAGGCCACGAAGATGATGGCGAGCAGAGCCGCGGCCACCGCCTCGGCGAACTGGGACAAACGGCGCATGACGGTCATTTAAAAGTCTCTACACAAGGTGGAGCGAAGAAGCCCCCGTCCAGGGGCACCGAGGATCCGGCTTTGCCGGTCCCAGGTGCCGCCCCCTCGAGGGGGTCGCGCGTAGCGCGGCAGGGGTGGGCCTATTTCATCCCATTGATCTTGTCGAGCATGCCTGCCGGCCATTCCTTCGCTTCGGCGGATGCCAGGTACACCTTCTGCGCGTTCTCACGAAAAGCCGCGAGGTTGGGCGTGTACACGTCCAGGCCCTGGTTCTTGAAGCCTTCGGCCAGTTCCTTCTCGCGCTTGAGGTGCTCGGCGGTGCTCCAGGCGATGGCCTTGTCGGCCGCGGCCTGGAAGGCCCGCTGCTTCTCGGGCGACATGCTGTTCCACACCTTCATGTTGAGCGTGAGCAGGTCGTAGCCCACCAGGTGCGAGGTCAGCACGATCTGCGACATCACTTCATTGAACTTCATGTTCTGCACGTTGGGCAGCGGGTTGTCCTGTCCGTCGATCGCGCCGGTCTGCAGGCCGGTGTAGGTCTCCGCATAGGCCATGGGCGTCGGGTTCGCGCCGATCGAGCGACCCAACAACTGCCAGCTGTCGCCCGGGGGCATGCGCAGCTTCACGCCAGCCAGATCGGCGGGGGTGTTGATCTTCTTCTTGGTCTTCAGCCCCACATGGCGCGTGCCGAAGAAAACCGGCCCCAGCACCTTCACCTTGAGCTGGTCCTCCACCATCTTCTTCATCTGCGCGCCCATGTCGCTGGCGAAGAAGGCGTTGAGGTGGTTGGCATCGCGGAAGAGGTAGGCCGAGGTGAGCAGCGACCAGGCCGGGATCTGCTTGGAGATGTCCTGCGGCGCGATGTTGCCCATCTCCAGGTTGTCGCGCTGCAGCGCCACGAGCTCGGTGCCCTGGCGAAACAGTGTGGAGTTGAGGAACACCTCGATCTTGAAATCCTTCTCCACGTCCTTGGCCAGCATCTTCATCATGTCGGCACGGATGTCCTTGTCCGAGAACACGGCGGCAAAGCGCAGGTTGGCCGGGGCTTGCGCCCAGCTCGGCAGGGCGGTCGCGGCGGCCAGCGAGGCCCCCATGCACAGGGCAGAGCGGCGGTTGAGCGGGAAGGTCATGGCGGTGTCTCCTAAGGTTGTCGTGGCAGGAAGTGAACGTTCGATAACTCAGGCGGTGAAGGAGGCGCGCACGGGAGTGGCCGCGGCCAGGCGGTCCATCACGGCGCGGATGGCCAGCTCGTAGCCGAAGGGGCCGAAGCCGCAGATCACACCCGTGGCGGCCAGCGACACCAGCGACTTCTGGTAGATCTCGTCGCGGCGGTGGATGTTGGTGATATGCACTTCGGCCATGGGCTGGTCGATCGTCTTGAGCGCATCCAGCAGCGGAATCGAGCGGAACGACAGACCGGCCGGGTTGATCACCAGCGCGGCCGCCTGCTCGCGCGCTTCCTGGACCCAGTCGACCATGACGCCTTCGTGGTTGGTCTGGCGGAATTCGCAGCGCATGTCGAATCCCTCGGCGGTGCGGCGGCACAGGGCTTCGATCTGCGCCAGCGTGGTGCTGCCGTAGAGTTTGGGCTCGCGCAGGCCCAGCAGGTTCAGGTTCGGGCCGTTGAGGATGTAGATCGTGCGGTTCATGGTGAAGCTCTTCGTTGCCAGGCTCGACGTTGTTTGCCGGCAGGCTTGCGCATACAGTGGGCGGCGGCGTCTCGCGCAAACCCTTCAGGGTCTGCTTCGGACGGATTCTTGAACCACTTTGGGAAACACTTTCCATTTTGGAAACTTTTCCCTCGATATGAAATTGAGAGACGCATGAGTCTGGCATTGGACCGGGGTTTGTCGCTCCTGGAGCATCTCGCGGCCCACCCCGATGGCTTGCCGCTGGCGCTGATGGCCGCCGAACTCGACATCCCGCTGAGCGCGTGTCACCGACTGCTGGCCGAGTTGCAACGGCGCGGCTACGTGCGGCAGAAGCGCAAGCAGGGCGACTATGTGCTCACGACCAAGGTGGTGTCGTTGGGCCTGGGCTATCTGAGCAACGCGGGCATCGTCGACATTGCCGAGCCTTTGCTCTCGCGCCTGGCGCAGCGTTCGGGGGAGTTGGTGCGCCTGTCCATCGTGGACGAGGACCGGCTGACCTGGGTTGCCAAGTCACAGGGCACGACGCACCAGGGTCTGCGGTACGACCCCGACATGGGCATGGACGCGCGGCTCTCGTGCACCGCCTCGGGACACGCCTGGCTGCTGACCCTGAGCGACGAACGCGCGCTCGATCTGGTCACGCGCCAGGGCTTTGGCCTGCCTGCCGAATACGGTCCCAACGCGCCCACATCCGTGAAGGCGCTGCTGGGCTTCCTGCACGCGGCACGCGTGCGCGGCTATGCGCAGATCGACGAGGTGTTCGCCCCCGGCATGAGCGCCATGGCCGCGCCGGTGCTGCGGCGCCAGGAGACCATCGGGGTGATCAGCATCGCCGGGCCGCGTGCGCGCCTGACGCCCGCGCGCATGCGCGAACTGGCGCCCATCCTGCTGTCAGCGGCCGCGGAGTTGGGGCCGATCAGCAACACCTCGAGCCTGTTCGGGCGGCCGCAGCTGGGAAAGGGGTAGTTTTGTTCCAGTGGAATGGAAACGGGGAGAAAATCGTTCCGCTTTCTGACCGTGAGACCGAAGCCGCAACCCCTGGACCGCATCGACAAAACCATCCTCAGCCTGCTGCAGGAAGACGCCGGTTGTGTTGAGATGATTTTCGCAATGCACCGCATTTGTTGAGAGTTTTTGCTTTTGGGTGCATGACCTCAAACGTGTGCGTGCAACCGGCTTCACGCTGACCCTGTGTTGCGCTCGGGTATGGCGCGAGCCGCGTAAGAGCGGCACGCTGGCGGGGTTCAACCGGCATACGCGCCAGACCACCCGTCCATCCCATCATCCGTTCACGCCCACCCATGGCCTTCGACGACGCCTTCGCCCCCGCCATCGCCTCGCACCGTTTCGGCCTGAGCCAGATCAGCCTGGCCAGCGTGGGCCCGGACCCGCGCGCCTGGGTGCTCGGGCAATTGCGCAGCCCCGCGCTGTTCGACAATGCCGGCCTGCGAGACAGCACGGCCGCTGCCGCGCTGGCGCGTCTGCTGCGGCAGCGTTCCGGGCCGCAGAGCGACGAGCGCCGCCAGTTGCGCGAGGGCAATCTGCTCGCGCTGCGCCGGCGCTGGCAGCACCAGATCGAAACCGCCACGCCGGTCTATGAACGTTGGGTGATGTTCTGGGCCAACCACTTCACGGTCGCGGCCATCAAGAACACCACAGCAGGCATGGTGTGGCCGTTCGAGAACGAGGCCATCCGCCCGCATGCCATGGGCCGCTTTGCCCCGCTGCTGCGCGCGGCCACCACGCACCCGGGCATGTTGTTCTACCTGGACAACGCGCAATCCATCGGGCCCGACTCGCGCGCCGGCCAGCGCCGTGCGCGTGGCTTGAACGAAAACCTCGCGCGCGAACTGCTGGAGCTGCACACCGTGGGCGTGCGCAGCGGCTACACACAGGCCGACGTGCGCGAGCTCGCGCGCCTGCTCACGGGCTGGACCGCGGGGCGCTCGCCGCAAAACGAAGGTGCGCAGTTCGTGCCCGCGCTGCACGAGCCAGGCCGCAAGACGGTGCTGGGGCGCACCTATGGCGAGGGGCCCGAGGCCCTGGACGCCGTGTTGAACGATCTGGCCCGCCACCCGGCCACCGCCGATCACCTGGCCGACAAGTTGGTGCGCCACTTTGTGGCCGACGATCCGCCGCCCGCGTTGGTACAGGCCGTGTCCCGGCGCTTTCGCGAATCGGATGGTGACCTGCTGCAGACCGCCGAAGCGCTCTTCGGCCACGAGCAGGCTTGGGCCGCGCACCGGCCCGGCAAGGCGCGCCGGCCCGAAGAGTTGCTGCTCTCGGCGCACCGCCTGCTGCAGCTGCCCATGGGTACGCCCGAGCGCGAGATCGGCGCACTCACCACCATGGGCCAGCCCGTGGGCCGCGCGCCCTCGCCGCAGGGTTGGCCCGACCGGCAGGACGATTGGCTCAGCCCCGATGCGCTGCTCAAGCGCGTCGAATGGGCGGTGGCCATGGGCCGCGGCGCGGGCAGTCTGGCCGACGCGCGCCAACTGGCCGAATTGGCCTGGGGGCCCGCGCTGTCGCGCGACACCCGCGGCCAGATCGCGCGCGCCGAAAGCGGTGCGCAGGCCCTCACGCTGCTGTTGGCCAGCCCCGAGTTCCAACGTCGCTGAGAAGTTCTGAGCACACGCACTTTTACGGAGTCTTCTTCATGACATCGATCTCGTCCCCACCCACCGCCTGGCCGCGCCGCCGCTGGCTGCAGGCCGCCGGGGCCGGTCTGTTGCTGGCCGGTCCGGGCCTGCGCATGGCCTTCGCCGCGAGCGCGCAGGCGCGCGGCAAGCTGGTGGTGGTGATGCTGCGGGGCGCGCTCGACGGGCTGGCCGCCGTGCCGGCCATGGGCGATCCGCAGTGGACCGCCTTGCGCCCGCTGCCCAAAGATGCCAAGCCCGATGCCACGACGCCTTTGCCGTTACACGACGGCTTCGCACTGCACCCCTCCCTTGTGCAATTGCACCGCTGGTACGGCGACGGCCAGTTGCTGGTGGTGCACGCGGTGGCCAGCCCCTACCGCGAGCGTTCGCACTTCGATGCGCAGCAATTGCTGGAGAGCGGCGGGCAGCGCCCGTTCGAGCTGGCCACCGGTTGGCTGGGCCGCGCGCTGCAAGTCAGTGGCCAACGCGCCGTGGCGCTCAGCCCGGCCATGCCGGTGGCCCTGCGTGGCGCGCCCGCCGCCAGCACCTGGACACCCACGCGCGCGGCCGCGCCCGACAGCGACTTGATGGCCCGCATCGCACAGACCTACCAGAGCGACCCCATGCTCTCGGACCTGCTCGACCAGGCCCTCGCGCAACGCCAGACCCTGGGCGGTGGCAGCCGCGAGCCCGGCATGGGCGCGGGCGCCGGCAGCGCCGCCGCGTTCGCGGGGCTGGCGCGCCAGGCCGGCCGCTTCCTGTCCGATGGCGCAGGCCCGGACGTGGCCTGGCTCGATCTGGACGGGTGGGACACCCACACCCAGCAGGCCTCGCGCCTGCAGCGCCAGCTTGCCGCGCTCGATACCGGGCTGGCCGCGTTGCGCGAATCGCTGGGCGAACGCTGGGCCGATACCACCGTGCTGGTCATGACCGAATTCGGCCGCTCGGCCGCGTTCAACGGCAGTGCCGGTACCGACCACGGCACCGGTGGCGTGGCCTTTCTGGCGGGCGGTGCGGTGGCGGGCGGCCGCGTGCTCACCGACTGGCCGGGGCTGGGCCGCCGCGATCTGCTCGAAGGGCGCGACCTGCGCCCCACGCGCGACATCCGCACGTTGCTCGCGCCGCTGTTGCAGCGCCACCTGGGTGCCGACCGCGCCACCCTGGCCAAGGCCCTGCCCGGCGCGCCCGCTGGCGCCATCGACTTGTGGACCGCGTGATGCACCCATCGCTGCCGACCCGTGCCACGTTGCTGGCCGTGCTTTTCACCGTGGCCAGCGCCGTGCAGGCCGCCCCCGAGGTGCCCGACCCCCAGGCCTGGGCACAACTCACGCCCCAACAGCAAAACGAACGCAGGCAAGCTCTTCAACGCGAACTCGCCACCGCCACGCCGGCCGAGCGCCGCGTTTTCCAGGCGCAAATGCGCGAGCGCCTGGTGGAACTCTCGCCGGCCGAGCGCAAGGCGCTGGTGGGGCAGACACGCCAACGCTGGCAATCGCTCTCGCCCGAAGAGAAGCAGCAATTGACCCAGCAGCGGCGCGAGCGCATCCTCGCCATGACGCCCCAGGAGCGTCGCCAGTTGCTCGAACAGCGCCGCCAAATGCTCTCGAAGTTGTCCCCCGAAGAGCGCGCAGCCTTGCGCGAGAAACTCCCAGACCGCTGAGGTGCCTCTGGCATACCCACTGACCCAGACCGCTCTGTTGACACCGCCGCCCATGCACGCAAGCCCATTGGCCCTTCCCGCCCCGTTCCTGCCGGCAGATTCCTTGCGCGCGCAGTTGATGTTGGCCGCCGGCTTTCTCGGTGCACCCCGCCGCTGGCGCGGCGCGCGCCCGACGGCTCGGGACAGCGGCTGGACCCTGTGGCAACGTGCCTGCGAGGGCGACCCCGGCAGTGCCGCATCCCTGGTGCAACACCTCACACCGGCGGCGCTGGCCATGGCGCGCCACATGCTCGGCCGCCGCGAAGATGCGGAGGACGCGGTGCAGGAGTCGTTCCTGCGCCTGTGGAACGCCCGCCCCCAGGACGCGCACGGCGCTCAGCTGTCGACCTACTTCAATACCATCGTGCTCAACCGCTGCCGCACGCAGCTGGTGCGCCGACGCGAACTCGGCATGGACCCCGCCGACCTCAGCGCCTTGCAGGACACGCAGCAATCGCAGACCGAGGCCTTCGCGGACGACAGCGTGTGGACGCGTGTCTCTCCGCCGCAATGGATGCAGGCGCTGGCGGCCTTGCCGGCGCGCCAGCGCATGGCCTTGGCGATGTGGGCCTATGCCGATGCCAGCGCGGCCGAGATCGGCCAGGCCCTGGAGATCGACACCAACGGCGCGCACCAACTGCTGCACCGCGCCAAGGCCCGGCTGCGCCAGGCTTTGCAAGGAGAGAGCACATGAGCGCCGCACGGAGGGTAGTCCAGTGAGCGCCGCGCCGGCCGCTGTGAAGGGCGCGCGCGCCGAAGGTCGCCCGCCTGAAGACACGCCTTTGGACACGAGCGAGGTCGACGCGGTGCTTCGCGCTCAACTGCACCACGGGCTGAACGCGGATGCCGCACGGGGCGACCATGCAGAAGCGTTGCAGGCGCGCGTGATCGCGCAGTGGCGCCAACGCCATCCGCTGGCCGAGACGCGCTTCGCGCCGGCCGGCGGCACGGCATTGAACGCCAGCGAAGCCCGCCACCGCCATTTGCGGTGGTGGGCCGCTGGCACGTTGTTGAGCGCTGCCCTGCTGCTCGGCGTGGCGTCCTGGCAGCAGCGCCCCGACCCGGCGCTCGACGAGTTGATGCAGATGGACGTGCTGACGCTGCTGTCGATGGGCGAGATCTGAGCGTCGCCGGGTTGCGATGACGTTCAGGCCACCGATGGCGGTGGCGTTGTTATTCCTCACGTCCGCCAAAGATGCCCAGCAGCGCCAGCAGGCTCTGGAAGATGTTGAAGAGGCTCAAGTACACGCCCAGGGTGGCGGTGATGTAGTTGGTTTCCTCACCGTCGCGCACGCGCTTGAGGTCATACAGAATGAAAGCCGAGAAGATGCCGATGGCCAGTACCGAAAGCGTGATCATCAGCGCGCTGGACTGGATGAACACGTTGGCGATGCCTGCCACCATCAGCATGATCACGCCGATGAACAGGAACTTGCCCATATTGCCCAGGTCGCGCTTGATCACCGTGGACAAGGTGGCCATGCCCATGAAGATCAGGCCGGTGCCCGTGAAGGCCGTCATGATCAGGCCCGCGCCGTTGGCCAGGCCGAGCACCGAACCGATCAGGCGCGAGAGCATCAGGCCCATGAAGAAGGTGAACGCCAGCAGCACCGGCACGCCAGCGGCCGAGTTCTTGGTCTTCTCGATGGCGAAGATGAAGGCGAACGCCCCGCCGAGGAACACGACCAGACCCAGGAAACCGGTGAGCGGCGCGGTGATGCCGGTGGCCACGCCCAGCCAGGCACCGAGGACGGTGGGCGCCATGGAGAGCGCGAGCAGCCAGTAGGTGTTGCGCAGCACACGGTTGCGCTCGACGGCCAGGGCCTGGCCGCGGGCCGCAGGGGAAGACAGATCAAGATGCGGATTCATGGTGATTCCTTGGTTGAAAAACGAAAAACGAAAAACGAAAAACGAAACGGAGAGGGAGGAGGGGAGGAAATAGATCGGCGGGACGCCGTGTGCTGCGCACGGCTCGCCGTGACACGCCGCGGAACGGGCGCGCGAAGCGACGCCGTGAAAGATCAGGCGACGAGGGCTGCGCCGCGTGGCGGGCGCTGCGGCCCGTCGAGAACGGGCGGCGTGAGTTCGCGCGCCAGGGGCGGCGACGGGGTGCGCAGCGGCGCACCCTGGCTGGACGTGAGGATGGGCACGTCCAGGCATTCGGGCAGATCGGGTTGGGTGTCGCTCAGGCCCAGGCCATGTTCGGCGAACAGGTCGGCCAAGCCGGCACTTTCAGGGGCGGCCGATGCCGAAGAATCTACCGATGCGGTGGCCACGGCGCTGTGGGCGCTGGGGGGCGTGGTGTGTGGAGCCATGCCGAACGCGAAAGCGCTTGCACTCAGAAAGAAGTGCAGGGCAAAAACGGCGACAAGCCAACGGTGCATGGTCGGGCAAGTATAGCGACCGCCTTGCGCGGGTCCGGCGTTGGTCCGGCTTGCGCTGGCCCGGCCCAGGCACATTCGGTCGTCGTGCTCGACCGCGGTGCCCATGCGCCGTTCAACCTTGCGCGGGCCGCCGCTGCAGCAGCGCCATGGCGACCGCCGCGCCGGCCGACAGGCCGAGCATCAGCCAACCGAGGTTGGCCGCGCCGTTGTGCGGCACCAACCCCACCACGAAGCCGCCGACCGCACCCATGACCTGCTGCGCCAGCCCGGCCACGGCCGCCGCCGCGCCAGCCAAGGCCGGCAAGAGGCCCACCGTGCCGATCAGCGTGGGCGGCACCAGCAAGCCATGGCCCATGCCCAACAGAACCAAGGGTGCGGCCAACGCCAGCGGCTTGTCCACACCCGCCAGCGCGAGCACCAGCATCAGTCCAATGCCGAGCATCGTGCTGCCTTGGCCCACCCGCATCACCGCGCGCTCACCCAGGCGGTGGACCAGCCGCGTGGTGAGAAAGTTGCCCAGGATGTACGACAGCGGCACAAACATGATGTAGTACCCCATGCCCGCCGGCCCCACGCCGTAGTTGCCCAGCACCATGGGCGCACCGGCGAGAAAGGCGTAGAACGTGGCGGTGGTCATCGCGAGGATGGCCACGTAAAGCAGGAAGCCGGGCGCGCGCGCCAGTTGCGCGTACGAAGAGGCCATCTCGCGCAGCCAATGCGCCTGCTGGGGTTCGGTGGCCGGTCGCGTGTCGGGCAGGGCCCGCCAGGCGGCGATGAAGAGCACCAGCGCCATCAACGCCATCAGTGCGAAGTTGGCCTGCCAGCCCAGGCGCTCGTGCAACTGCCCGCCCAGGATGGTGGCCAGCGGCGGGCACAAACCCATGGCCATGCCAATGTAGGCCATGACACGCGTGCGCTCGGGGCCTTTGAACAGATCCTGCACCATCGCGCGCCCGATCACCATGCCCGCCGCGCAGCCTGCGCCCTGCAACACGCGCGCGGCCGTCAGCGTGGCAATGTCACCCGCCAGTGCGGCGGCCAGCGAGCCCAGCCCGCCCAGCGCGAGCCCCAACATCAGGATGCGCTTGCGCCCGAGCCGGTCCGACAGCGGACCGTACAGCAACTGCAGTCCCCCATACGCCAGCACGTAGCCGCTGAAGGTGAGTTGCACCGCGGCCTGGCTCGAGCCGAAGATCGCACCCCACTGCTGCATGGAAGGCAGGCAGATGGTCATGGCCAGCAGGCCGAACGAGAGTTGGCCGACGAGGATGGCGATCAGCGGGCCGTGGTGGCGGGGAGGGGACATGCGCGTGGTCGGGAAAGCGAGCGGGGCATCCTGCCACAGTTGCCGCACCGGCGCTGCGCGCCGGGAAACCAGCCTACGAGTTGAAGTCGCCATCGACAAACTCCGCCGCTGGCATGTTCAAGGGGTTGTTTCCATCGATCACGCCATTGAGCAAGCCCCGACCCAGGCGCAAGGCTTCTCTCATCGCGGCCTTCATTTCGTCCAGGCGCTCTGGCGACATGGGCGACGCATGAACAATCCGGTAACGGCTCAGTCCCATTTGCTGGATCAGCACCACCTGCCCGTTCCACACGAACGAATAGCTGAGGCAGCTGTCCATGCGGTCTGCCATGGGCGTTCGCAAAAGAAACGCCTTTCTCGACGGATCGAGCGCCCAGCGTCGATCGTCCAGGTCTCGCATCCAGTTGCGTGCCCCTTGAATGAAAGGGGCCAGCTCCTTCGCCACGCCCGATGTGTAGATGTCTTTGAACAGCACGGGGTCGATATGCCTTATTTCAAATGCCATGCGGCCTCCCGATCGCTTGGTAAAAACAGACCTGTTCCTCCCCGCGCATCGCGCGGCCAGTAAATCTAAAGGGTTCTGTTTGGACTAAATACCCCTATTGGGTATTAATGCCGACCAGTGGCGCGCAGCGGGTGACGGGTTGCAACCAGGGTGAGCGTTTGGCGCTTGGGGCGCTTGAAAAACATGCCACTAAACTCAAAGGCCCATGCATGTTTCTCTGATCTTCCTTGTCGCCCTGCCTTTTGCGGGCAGTTTGCTCGCCGCCTTGCTGCCAGCCAACGCCCGCAATACCGAGTCGACGTTGGCGGGGGCGATCGCGTTGTTCTGCGCGGTGCAGGCCGCGCTGGCCTTCCCCGACATCGCGGCGGGCGGTGTGATCCGGCAGGAATTCGTCTGGCTGCCGTCACTGGGTTTGAATTTCGTGCTGCGCATGGACGGCTTTGCGTGGATGTTCTCTATCCTCGTGCTGGGCATCGGTTCGCTGGTGGTGCTGTACGCGCGCTACTACATGTCGCCCGACGATCCGGTGCCGCGCTTCTTCTCGTTCCTGCTGGCGTTCATGGGCGCCATGAGCGGGGTGGTGCTCTCGGGCAACCTGGTGCAGCTGGTGCTGTTCTGGGAGCTCACGAGCCTGTTCTCCTTCTTGCTGATCGGCTACTGGCACCACCGCCGCGATGCGCGGCGCGGCGCGCGCATGGCGCTCACGGTGACCGGCGCGGGCGGGCTGTGCCTGCTGGCCGGTGTGCTGGTGCTGGGGCACATCGTGGGCAGCTACGACCTCGACGTGGTCTTGAAGGCCGGCGACGTGGTGCGCGCCCACCCGCTGTACAGCACGGCACTCATCCTCATCCTGCTGGGCGCGTTCACCAAGAGCGCGCAGTTCCCGTTCCAGTTCTGGCTGCCGCATGCCATGGCCGCGCCCACGCCGGTGTCGGCCTACCTGCATTCGGCCACCATGGTGAAGGCGGGGGTGTTCCTGCTCGCGCGGCTGTGGCCGGTGCTCGCGGGCACGGACGAGTGGTTCTGGATCGTCACCTGCTCCGGGTTGATCACCTTGCTCATCGGCGGCTTCGCCGCGATCTTCCAGAACGATCTGAAAGGCCTGCTGGCGTATTCGACGATTTCGCACCTGGGCCTGATCACCACGCTGCTGGGCATGAACAGCCCGCTGGCGGCCGTGGCGGCCGTGTTCCACATCATCAACCACGCCACCTTCAAGGCCTCGCTGTTCATGGCGGTGGGCATCATCGACCACGAGGCCGGCACGCGCGACATTCGCCGGCTCTCCGGGCTGTGGCGCTATATGCCGGTCACGGCCACGCTCACCCTGGTGGCCGGCGCGGCCATGGCCGGCGTGCCGCTGCTCAACGGCTTCATCTCCAAGGAGATGTTTTTCACCGAGGCGGTGTTCGTGAGCGCCGCGCCCTGGTTCCAGCGCCTGTTGCCGATTGCCGCGGTGGTGGCGGGCGTGTTCAGCGTGGCGTATTCGCTGCGCTTCACGTCCCGCGTGTTCTTCGGTCCGGACACCTGTGCCAACCTGCCGCGCCTGCCGCACGAACCGCCGCACTGGATGCGCGTGCCCATCGAGGTGCTCGTGCTGGCTTGCCTGGTGGTGGGCATCGCGCCGCAGTGGTCGATCCAGCACGTGCTGGGCACGGCGGCGGCACCGGTGGTCAATGGCGCGCTGCCTGCGTTCGACCTGGCCGTGTGGCATGGCTTCAACCTGCCGCTGGCCATGAGTTTCCTGGCCCTGGCCGGCGGCATCGCGCTCTACCTGTTGCTGCGCAAGCGCCTGCACAGCGGCAGCATCCGGCGCACGCCGGTGGTGGGCCTTTTCAATGGCAAGCGTGCCTACCACCACGTGATGGCGCGCCTGAGCGCCGGGAGCCGCAGCGCGCTGCGCCTGCTCGGCACGCAGCGCCTGCAGCCCCAGTTGTTCCTGCTGGTGCTGGTCACGGTGGTGGGTGCGGTGGCGGCGTTCCGGCTTGCCGTGCCCAACCCGGTGCTGAGCGCGGGCAGCCGCGAAACACTCACGTTTTCCCCGATGTTCGCGCTGCTCTGGGTGGTGGGCATCGGCGCGGCGGTGGGCGCGGTCTGGCAGGCCAAATACCACCGGCTCACCGCGCTGGCGCTCATGAGCGTCTCCGGCCTGGCCACCGTGATCACCTTCGCCTGGTTCTCCGCGCCCGACCTCGCGCTCACCCAGCTCTCGGTGGAGGCGGTGACCACGGTGCTCATTCTGCTGGGCCTGCGCTGGCTGCCCAAGCGGCTGGAAGAGATCGAGCTGCGCGAGTCGCTGTGGGAGCGTGTCAAGGCCAAGGGCCGGCGCTCGCGCGACCTGGTGCTGGCGCTGGCCGCTGGCGGCGGCATGGCCGGCCTGTCCTACGCGATGATGACGCGCGACTTTCCGCAGAGCATTTCCCCTTTCTTCCTGGAGCGGTCCCTGCCCGAAGGCGGTGGCACCAATGTGGTCAATGTGATGCTGGTCGATTTCCGCGGCTTCGACACCCTGGGCGAGATCACGGTGCTGGGCATCGTGGCGCTCACGGTCTATGCGCTGCTGCGGCGCTTCAGGCCCGCGCCGGAAAGCGCCGAGCTCACGGCGCAGCAGCAGGCATTGCCGGCCGACCTGGACACCGATCTCGTCAACCCGGGCATGGCCGAGGACACCGCGCAGGGCTACCTCATGGTGCCGGCCGTGCTGGTGCGGCTGTTGCTGCCGATCGCGGCGGTGATCGCGGTCTACCTCTTCATGCGCGGCCACAACGAACCGGGCGGCGGCTTCGTGGCCGGGCTGGTGCTGTCCACCGCCTTCATCCTGCAGTACATCGTCTCGGGCACGCAGTGGGTGGAGGCCAACATGCGACTGCGCCCGCAGCGCTGGATCGCGGCCGGCCTGCTCACCGCCACCGCCACCGGCCTGGGGGCGTTCTGGTTCGGCTACCCGTTTCTCACCACGCACACCGCCCACCTGAACCTGCCCCTGCTGGGCGAGATCCACGTGGCCAGCGCGTTGTTCTACGACATCGGCGTCTTCACGCTGGTGGTGGGCGCGACCCTGCTCATTCTCACGGCGCTGGGCCACCAGTCCGTGCGCGGCCACCGACTCCCCTCGCGCCTGAAGGCTGGGGACCCGAGCACCGCACCCGAAGAAGGAGTCATCTGATGGAACTCGTCATGGCGATCGCCATCGGTGCCCTCACCACCTGCGGCGTCTGGCTGATGCTGCGTCCCCGCACGTACCAGGTCATCATGGGCCTGTGCCTGCTGGGCTACGGCGTCAACCTGTTCATCTTCAGCATGGGGCGCCTGTCGGTAGACAGCGAACCGGTGCTCACCCCCGGCCTGCCGGCCACGCTGCTGCAGTACGACGACCCGATGCCACAGGCGCTGGTGCTCACCGCCATCGTCATCGGCTTCGCCATGACCGCGCTGTTTCTCGTGGTGCTGCTGGCGCAGCGGGGCTTCTTCGGCAATGACCATGTGGATGGCCAAGGGGACGCCGAGTGAGCGGAGGATGGTTCTCGACGGCGGTCACGGCGCTCATGCCGCATCTGATGATCGCGCCCATTCTGTTGCCGCTGGTCACGGCCTGCCTGCTGCTGTTCGTGGGCGAGCGCAAGCACCGCACCAAGGCGTCGCTAAGCCTGCTCGCCGTGGTGATCAACCTGGCGGTGGCCGTGGGCCTGCTCTGGTCGAGCAAGCAGAGCGAAGGCCCGAGCGCGTTCGGCGTGTACCTGCCGGGCAACTGGGACGTGCCTTTCGGCATCGTGCTGGTGCTCGACCGCCTCTCGGGCTTGATGCTGCTGCTGGCGGCGATCGTGGCCTTGATGGCGCTGCTGTTCGCGCTGGCGCGCTGGCACAAGGCGGGCGCGCATTTCCACCCGCTGTTCCAGATCCAGATCATGGGCCTGAACGGCGCGTTTCTCACCGGCGACCTGTTCAACCTGTTCGTGTTCTTCGAGGTCATGCTCGCAGCGTCCTACGGCCTGCTGCTGCACGGCTCGGGGCCGTCGCGGGTGAAGGCGGGCATGCAGTACATCTCCATCAACCTGGCCGCGTCCTCGCTGTTCCTGGTCGGCGCGTCCATGGTCTATGGCGTCACCGGCACGCTCAACATGGCCGACGTGGCCGCGCGCATTCCCCAGGTGGCACTGGAAGACCGGGCCCTGCTGCACGCGGCCTGCGCCATCCTTGCCGTGGCCTTCCTGGCCAAGGCGGCGATGTGGCCGCTCAATTTCTGGCTGGTGCGGGCGTACTCCAGCGCCAGCGCGCCGTCGGCGGCCATGTTCGCGCTGCTCACCAAGGTGGGCATCTATGTGCTGCTGCGCCTGTCCACGCTGTTCTTCTCGTCCGATGCGGGGCCCTCGTCCGGCTTCGGCAGCCAGTGGCTGATCTGGGGCGGCATGGCCACGCTGGTCTTCGGCGCCCTGGGCATGCTGGCCTCCCAGCGCCCGGCGCGGCTGGCGGGGTTTGCGGTCATCGTGTCGTCCGGCACGCTGATGGCGGTGATCGGTTTCGCGCGGCCCGAACTCACCGCCGCCGCGCTGTACTACCTGCCCAGCTCCACCATGGCCGTGGCCGCGTTCTTCCTGTTGGCCGAGTTGATGGACCGCTCGCGCATGGACCCGGCCGTGCAGCGCGCGCCCGAAGACGAGGAAGACCACCTGCCGTTCGCGCTGGCCGATCTGGAGATCGCCAAGACCGCCAACCTCGATGAAGACGAAGAGGTGCTGATCGGCCGCGCCATTCCCGCGTCCATCGCGCTGCTGGGGCTGGCCTTCATCTGTTGCACCGTGCTGGTGGCGGGGCTGCCGCCGCTCTCGGGCTTCATCGGCAAGTTCGCCATGCTCTCGGCCTTGCTGCCCTTGCAGGTGGACGCGCCCGAGGTGGCGGTGGCCAGCTGGACCTTCCTCGGTCTGGTGATCGTCTCCGGGCTGTTCGCCATGGTGGCGCTCTCGCGCACCGGCATCCGTTTCTTCTGGGCGCCGCTGGGGCGCGGTGCGCCCTTGCTGCGCGTGGCCGAAGTCCTGCCGATCGCGGTGCTCATCACCTTGTGCGTGCTGTTCACCGTGCGCGGTGAAGCCGTCATGCGCTATGCCCAGTCCACCGCCGCGTCGCTGTACCAGCCGCACGGATACATCGACGCGGTGTTCTCCGTCAAACCCGTGCCCACACCCACCAATGCCGAGCGCCTGGGCGTTCCCAAGCCGGCATCGCTTCCGGAGCAACGGCCATGATGCGACGTCTGTTCCCCGCCCCGCTGCTGTCGCTCGCGCTGGTCGCGCTGTGGCTGGTGCTCACCAACCCTTACAGCGTGGGCAATTGGCTCATGGCGGTGCTGCTGTCCGTGGTGGTGCCGCTGCTCACGCAATCCCTGCGTCCCACGCCGGTGCGCTTCAGCCACCCCTGGGTGGCGTTCCAGCTGTTCTGGCGTGTCGGCTTCGACGTGATCGAGTGGAATTGGCGCGTGTTGCGCGGCACGATCGCGCGCGCCGAGCGCATGCCCAGCGGCGGCTTCATCACCGTGCCGCTGGACCTGCGCGACCCCAATGGGCTGGCGGTGCTCGCCGCCATCATGTGCGTGATCCCGGGCACCATCTGGTCCGAGATCGCGTTGGACCGCAGTGCCCTGCTGGTGCACCTCTTTCACCTGGAGGATGCGCAGCGCGAGATCGATCTGATCAAGAACCGCTACGAGCGCCCCTTGATGGAGATTTTCGAATGAGCCCCTTTCTGTTTGGCGCGATCGTCTTCGCGCTCGCCTGTTACGTGCTGGGCATGGCGCTGGCGCTGGTGCGCCTGTACCGTGGCCCTTCGGCGCAGGACCGCGTGCTGGCCATGGACCTGATCTACACCATCGGCATGCTGGTGCTCATGGTGCTGGCGATCCGTTACCGCAGCGCGATGTACTTCGAGGCGGCGCTGCTGATCGCCGTCTTCGGCTTCGTCAGTTCGGCGGCCATGGCCAAGTTCCTGTTGCGCGGCGAGGTGATCGAATGATGATGCCCGCCGGTGTGTCGCTCTGGGCCGAGATCCCGGTGGCGCTGCTGCTCATTCTCAGCGGCATTTTCACGCTCACCGCCGCCATCGGCGTGGTGCGCTTCAAGACCTTCTTCCAGCGCATGCACCCGCCCGCGCTGGCGTTCAGCTTCTCGGCCTGGTGCGTCACGCTGGCCAGCATCATCTACTTCTCGGCGCAGGACGCGCGGCTCTCGCTGCACGCCTGGCTGATCATCATCTTCCTGTCGCTCACCGTGCCGGTCACCACCATCCTTCTGGCCCGCACCGAGCTGTTCCGCCGCCGCAACAGCCCGCCCGGCGCGGACGACATCCCACCGCCGCTGAGCTACGTGCCGCCGCCCGACCGGCGTGAGGCCGGCGACCCGGTGCAAGAAGACTGAGGCCGCCGGCCTCGGGATCAGTCCAGCTTGATCCCGCTGTCCTTGATCACGCGGCCCTTGTGCTGGAAGTCCTGTGCCACGAAGGCCGCGAACTCGCGTGGTGTGCTGCCCACGGGCTGGTAGCCCTTGCTGCTGAGCTGCGCAGCGTCAAAAGCCGGATCGGCCATGATTTTTGCGATGTCTCGGCTGATCCGCTCGAGCAGGGCCGGCGGCGTGCCACGCGGCGCGAAGAGGCCAAACCACGCCCGCGGCCCGATGTCCGGAAAGCCCGCTTCCGCCAGCGTGGGCACGTCGGGGTGCACCGTGCTGCGTTTGGGCGCGGAGATGGCCAGCGGCTTCATCTTGCCGGCCGCGAAGTACTGGCCGGTGGTCGCGGCGCCGCCGAGCGTCATCTGAACTTCGTTGGAGAGCGTGGCCTGGATCGCCGGCGCGATGCCCTTGTACGGAATGTGTTCCAGCCGGATGCCGGTTTCCAGCTTCAGGGCCTCGAACAGCAGGTTGGGCTGGCTGCCCGAGCCGTATGAGGCGTAGTTCATTGGCTGGGGCAGCGATTTGGCCAGCGCGACGAACTCCTTCATGGTGTTCGCCTTGACCGAGGGATGTACCACGACCATCTGGTAAAGGTCGATCAGCTGCGTGACCGGCACCAGGTCCTTCATCGGGTCGAAGGGCATCTGCGCAAACAGATGCGGGTTGCTGGTCACGGTGGAATCGCTGGTGAACAGCAGCGTGAGGCCGTCCGGTTTCGCCTTGGCGACGAAATCGCTGCCGATGAGGGTCGCGGCGCCGGCCTTGTTGTCAACGATCACGGGTTTGCCCCAGAGGGCGGTGAGCTTGTCGGCGAGAGGCCGCGCCAGGCCGTCGACGCCGCCGCCGGGCGGGTAGGGGACGATCATGCGGACGGTGCCGCTCGGGTAGCCCTGCGCGAACGCAAGGGGAACGTTGGCGGCCAGCAGCGGAATCAGCAGCGCGGCGCGTGCCAGGGACGTCTTGATCTGGATCTTCATTTGGCTTATCTCCTATCGGATGGCAGGTTCATGACTCGAAGACGACCGCGATGCCGCTGGCCTCTTCCGCGGGCACGACGAGGCGACCATCGCCCTCGTTGAACGGGATGCGCTGTTCGCGCAGGCGCTGCGCGTGCCGCGCGAGGTCGGGGCAGCGAAAGCCCACGGCCGCGATGCCGGGCAGGGGCGGGTACAAGGTGCCGGGCAGTTGCCGCTGCGCGGTGGCCCGGTCCATCAGCACCAGGCGCGAGCACAACGAAAACGGGAACGTGGCCGCGCCGCCGTCGACCTGGGCGCGCACGCCGGTGTACGTCTCGTAGCGGTCGCGAAAAGCCGGAAGGTCTTCCACCACGACGGTGGTGCTCGACAGCTCCGTGCAACCGTTGGCATGGGCCGTGTAGCGCGGTTGGTAGACGTACGCCGGCGTGAGATGCCGAGCAGCCTGTATGTAGCCCTCGGGCGACTGATCCGGGGCGAACTGCACGCGCTCGAATTTCGCGGTGCGCGCGCCGTCGGGTGTGTCGACGTCGCGCTGCAGCGGCAGCACGCCCGAAGTCTTCAGTCCGCCAGCGATCAGCCGCCGCTCCACGGAAGGCAGGTCCTCCGAGTTGAAGCAGATGATGTGGCCACCCTGGTGGTGTTTCAGGTAACCCTCGAGGCGCGCGCTGGGCACGGCGGGGTCTTCGTTGGCCAGGATCTCGAGGTAGTTGTGGCCGAACATCACGCAGCGGTTGCCCGAGCCCAGCCGCGTCACCGCCTCGCCGGGTTTCCACGCGCCCGTGTGGGGCGAAAACGGGGTCAGCGTGAAGCCCATGGCTTCGTAGCGCGCGCTGGTCACGCCGAGGTCGCGTGCCACGATGCCGACGTGGTTGATGCTGTCGATGTCTGCGAGGGTCATGAAAACTCCACTGTTCTGATCAGGAGAAAACCGTTTGCGCCGGCCACGCGGACCAGCCCGGGTCGCCATCGCGGATGAAAGCGATCCATGCCCGCTGCAGGGCATCGACCAATCGCGCCGCGTCGTCCTGCTTCACACCGCGCACCATCGGCGCGTCCGCGAAAGCCGCCATCGAGTCGAAGACGAAGGGCAGTTCGATGCAGTGGCAGGCGCGCAAGCTGTCGGTCGGTGAAAAATCAAAGCGGTAGGCCCAGGACTTGCGACCTTGTTCGGTGGCATCGGTGGCCCACTGCCGCGCCGGTGCACCGAAGACCTCGTCGCCCCAGGTCGCCGTGGCGGGCGCCGTGCCGGTACCGGGAAAGGCTGCCATCTCGTCCTGGGTGTAGCCGATGAGGGTGTCGACCCGGGCGCTGGCGGCGGCGAGCGCGTCGGGCGCGTGCAGCGGCAGCACATCGCCATCGGCCACCGGGCCAAACAGGGCGCGGTTCGCGCCTTCCGCGGCCAGCCAGTCGACCACGGGGGCGGCCTGCTGCGCTTTCAGCAGTTCATTCACCGGCAGGCGGCGTGCGGCTTCGAGGCTGTCGACGCCCGCCGCCTGCAGAAACCGGTCGGCGATCTCGCCGGCCTGCGCGGCGCTGCGAAAGCCTCGGCCGATGGACGCGCTTTGCAGGATCGCGCGGTGAAACAGCGGCCGCTCGCGCATCAGCATGCAGGCGATCGACATGCCGCCGGCGGACTGGCCCATCACGGTCACCTGCTCGGGGTCGCCGCCGAACGCATCGATGTGCCGCGCCACCCAGGCCAGCGCGGCTTCCTGGTCCAGCAGCCCGACGTTCGCGGTCTCGCCCGCCACGGCGAGCCAGCCGAGCGAGGCGAGGCGGTAGTTCGGTGCGACAACGACGAGATCGCCGCGCGCCGCGAGCCGGGCGCCCGAGTACCAGTCCAGCGCGCCCGCGCCGCTTTGCCAGGCACCACCGTGCAGCCACACCACCACGGGGCGTCGGCGAGCGTCCGCGGCAGGCGTCCATACCGTCAGGCGCAGGCAGTCTTCGGACTGCGGCGCGTCGAAGTCACCCATCGCGCCGCGCAGTCGCGAAGGCAGTTGCGGCGCGACGGGGCCGGGGCGCGTCGCATCGAGCGGACCGCGCCACACGGCCGGCACGGGCGGGCGGAAACGCAGGTCACCCACCGGCGCCTGCGCATAGGGGATCGCGCTGAAGCGGCAGGCCTGTCCCTCACGGATGCCCGTGACGGTGCCTTGCGGCATCACTGCATGGACTGCGCCTGTCATCGTTCCCGAACCTTTGTCTTTGTTGCTGGAACGAAGATCGTAGGAGCGATACCGGCCGCCGTGGCATGCGCAGTTCGATCGCATCCTTGCGCAACCCGCATACCTCAGTGCTTCGTGTCACCTCCTGCCGGCGGTCCCGCCGCGGCGACGACGGACGTCAGCGCCGCGGTGAACTCTCGCAGCTGGCGGGTGTTGGAGCGCTCACGGCGCCAGATCGCGGCCAGCGGCGGCGTGTTGAGGGCGAGTTCCACCGGCAGCACGTGCAACAGGCCCCGCGCTTCCAGCGTGCGCCCGACGCTGGCCGCGAGCATGCACAGGTACTCGCCGCCGGCGATCATCTCGGTCGCAAATTCGAGCGACAGCGCGCCCACCATTTGCGGTACGGTCGTCCCGGTCGCGCGCAGGTGGGCCTCGAGTTCCATGCGCACGCGGTTCTTCGGCGGCGCGGCGATCCAGGGCCAGGTCACGCAATCGGCGAGCGCGACGGCGTCTTGCCGTGCCAGCGGGTGCGTGGCCGCGCAGGCGAGCACCACCGAGTCTTCCAGCAAGTCCACGGAGCGGTAGATCTCCGGATTCAAGGTCGGCAGGCGCCGGCTGAGCAGCAGGTCGAGCTTGCCCGCGTCCAGGTCCTCGATCAGCCGCTCGTGCATGCCCACGTGGATCGCGAGCGCGACGCGCGGGTGATCGCTGCGGAACACGCGCACCGCTTCGGCCAGCGGCCAGCCGCTGAACATGGAAAAGCAGCCCACGGACAGGCTGCCGAGGTCGCCGTTGGCGACCGCCCGCAGATCGGTTTCGGCGGTGTCCAGATCGCCGAGCAACACCTGCGCGTGGCGGCACATGGCTTCGCCCAGCGGTGTGGACACCATGCCCTTGCCGGTGCGCTCGAAGAGACGACCGCCTACGATCTCTTCGATCTCGGTGATCGCGCGCGACAGGCCCGATTGCGTCATGTGCAACTGCACGGCCGCCTTGGAGAGGCTGCCGAAATCGGCGATCGCCAGCACGACCTCCAGGTGGCGAATGCGCAGCTTGCGCTGAAACGGTGTCATGGAGAGGCAGTTTAGGACAGGTCGATCGAGGTCCCCCGCGCGTGGATACGGGCGTTTCCTGGTCTGCGGCCACGGTGCGCGCTCGACCTTCGCGAAGTCCGCCACACCGTGTTCGGCCGCGGCCACGGAAAACACTGAAAATCAACACCCCCTCACGGCACCGGCCAGTGCACCAGCGATGACGCTGTCCGTTGTGAGCTTCATGCGCGTGTTACAACTTTTGGAATGCGCTCGGTAGAATTTTGAACCGCGCTTTTCTCGACGACACCAGCCCCGCCCACCGCGATACTCAGGGAACGCCGATATGAACGAACAACACCAGGGAGTCGAACGCCGCAGCTGTGACGTTCTCGTGATCGGCGCAGGGCCTGCCGGCTCCACGATTGCGCCCATGCTGGCCCGAAAAGGCCACCGTGTCGTGCTGCTCGACAAGGAGCACCATCCGCGTTTCCACATCGGCGAATCGCTGCTGCCGGCCAACCTGCCGCTGCTCGAACGCCTGGGCGTGGCCGACGAGGTGCGCGCCATCGGGCAGTACAAGCCGGGCGCCGAGTTCGTCTCGCCGCACCACGCCCACAAACAAGTGTTCGACTTCGCCGACGCGTGGGACAAATCCATGCCCTATGCCTACCAGGTGCGGCGTTCCGAGTTCGACGAAATCCTGGTGCGCAACGCCCAGCGCCAGGGTGCCGACGTGCACGAAGGCTGCCAGGCGCGCTCGGTGGAGTTTCTGCCCGACCGCACGGTGCGCGTGCAAGCCCGGTACGACGATGGCCGCGAGGTGGTGTGGGACGCGAAGTTTCTCGTCGACGCTTCCGGGCGCGACACATTTCTTGCCTCCCGTTTCAAGATCAAGAAACGCAACCCGAGCCACACCAGCGCGGCGGTGTACGGCCACTTCGCCAATGCCCGCCGCAACGAAGGCACGGCCGAAGGCAACATCACCATCTTCTGGTTCGACCACGGCTGGTTCTGGTTCATCCCGCTCACCGATGGCGCCACCAGCGTCGGCATGGTGACCTGGCCGTACCACATGAAAACGCGCAACGGCCGCAGCGTGCAGCAGTTCCTGATGGACAACATCGCGACCTGCGCGGGCCTGGCCGAGCGGCTGAAAGACGCCACCCTGGTCAGCCCGGTGGAAGCCACCGGCAACTTCTCCTACGCCGCCGAGCGCAACCACGGCGAGAACTACCTGATGCTGGGCGACGCCTACACCTTCATCGATCCGGTGTTCTCCTCGGGCGTGTGGCTGGCCATGATCGGTGGCGAGCTGGGCGCGGAAACCATCGACACCTGTTTGCGCCATCCGTCTCGGGCGCGCGCCGCGCTCAAGCGATTCGACCGCCAGAGCCGCCATGGCCCCAAGGCGTTCTCGTGGTTCATCTACCGCGTGACCAATCCCATCATGCGCGACTTCTTCATGGGGCCGCGCAACTATTTCCGCGTCAAGGAAGCGCTGCTCTCCACCTTGGCCGGCGACGTGTATGGTGGCGCACCGATCGGGCGTTCGCTGTTCATCTTCAAGACCATGTACTTCCTGGCCAACGTCACCCAACCGCGGCGCGCGTTCGCCGCCTGGCGCAGCCGCCGCACCAACATCCGACCGGCCGACGAGGCCGCACAAGCCCATCCCACGTGACTTTGCAACATGAGACCTGGCGAACGGCCCCTGGCCGCGCCACTGGACAAGAAATCGGGGGCGTGCTCATTGGCACGCCCCATGGCACGGACGCGGTCACCTGGCCGCAGCAACACCTGCAAACGCCCATGCTCTCCCCGGGCGAGACCACGCTGCGCGAATGCTGGCTTGCGCACGGCCCCCTGCAACAAGGCACGGACCACGGCATTCGCTGGCGCCGCAACCAGCACCTGCTCTACGGTGTCATCGAACTGGATGAAGCCGAGGACCCGACGCAGCCCGGCGTGCCACCGCTGCAAGCGACCAGCCGGATGCTGTACGAGCGCCTCTTTTGCCTGCTGCGCGAACAGCGGCTTCCGCACCTCTGGCGCGTCTGGAACTACATCGCGCGCATCAACGAAGACAGCCACGGCCTGGAGCGCTACCGCCAGTTCAACCTCGGCCGCTACGACGCCTTCGTGAAGGCGCGCCAGGAAACCGGTGGCCAGGTGCCGGCGGCGTGCGCGCTCGGTGTGCGCGAAGGCCCGCTCTCGGTGGCCTTCCTGGCTGGCGCGTCGCCCGTGGTGACGGTGGAGAACCCGCGCCAGGTGAGCGCCTGGGCCTACCCGCCGCAGTACGGTCCGCGCGCCCCCACGTTCTCGCGCGCGGCGCTGGTGTACCCGCCCGGGCAGGAAGTGCTGTTCATTTCCGGCACGGCCAGCATCGTCGGCCACGAAACACTGCACACCGACGACGTGGCGGCGCAGTGCCGAGAGACCGTGCGCAACCTGGAATCCGTCGTGCGGGAGGCCAACCGCCTGGCGCGTTCGGCCCAGCCGTTTTCGGTGCGGGCGCTGAGCCACCGCATCTACGTGCGCCATGCCGGCGACATTCACACCGTGCAACGCGCGCTCCAGCCGCTGCTGGGCGATGCGGACGTGGTGGCCGTGCAGGCCGACGTGTGCCGCGCCGATCTGCTGGTGGAAATCGAGTCGCAGGCGATCCACGCGCTGCCCTCTCCATGAACGCCGCGCAGCGCTCTCCCACCTCGCGGCTCTGGGGCGTGTACGAACACATCGCCATGGTGCTCGGCCTGTCCTCGCTGGCCCTGGTGTGCCTGACGTGGACGCCCTTGGCACTGGCGCTGTACCCGGTCTTGCCCAACGGCATCGGCCGCTGGCTCGGCCGCCAGGCCATCATGCGCGGCTTTCGGATCTACGTGGGCATTCTGCGCACGGTCTGCGCGTGCCGCTTCGACCTCGCCGAGATCGACCAACTCCGTGACCAGGGGCCGATGGTGATCGCCGCCAACCATCCCTCGTTGCTGGACGCGGTGCTGATCACCTCGCGCCTGCCGAACGCGGTCTGCTTCATGAAGGCCGACATCATGGACAACCCCTTGTTCGGCGCGGGCGCGCGCATGGCGCGCTACGTGCGCAACGACCACCTGCTCAGCGCGGTGCTGGCGTGCCGCCGCGAACTTGCGGACGGCGCGCAGCTGGTGATCTTTCCGGAAGGCACGCGCACACTGGGCTACCCGGCCAATCGGCTCAACGCCTTGTCGCGCTCCACCGCATTGATCGCCGCGCGTGCCGAGGTGCCGGTGCAGACCTTGCTGGTCGAGTTTTCCAGCCCTTACCTGGGCAAGGGCTGGCCCTTGTGGCGCAAACCCCGCCTGCCGCTGACCTGCCGCGTGCGCCTGGGCAAGCGCTTCGAGGCGCCGCGCGATTCGCGTGCCTTCACCCACGAGCTCGAAGCCTACTTCCGGGCCGAACTCGCTGCCTCAGTCCCACCGTTGGCTTCGACCGCCGCTGCCTGACAAATGCCCGCATCCAGCACCTCGCACCTGGTCCTCATCCCCAGCTACAACCCGGGCCGCAAGGTGCTGCAGACGGTGCGCGCTGCTCGCGCGCAATGGACGCCGGTGTGGGTGGTGGTCGACGGCAGCACCGACGGTTCGGCCCAATGGCTCGCCGAGATGGCCGAGGGCGACCCCGGGCTGCGCGTGATCGTGTTGCCGCAGAACCAGGGCAAGGGCTCGGCCGTGCTGCACGGCATCACGCTGGCCGCGCAAGCCGGCTTCACGCACGCGCTCACCATGGACTCCGATGGCCAACACCCCGAGACGCTGATCCCGGCTTTCATGGCCGCCTCGCAAGCCCAGCCCGGTGCGATGGTGCTGGGCAAACCGGTGTTCGGCCCCGAGGCGCCCTGGGTGCGCGTGATGGGGCGCAAGCTCTCCAACGGCTGGGCCAACCTGGAAACCCTGGGCATGGGCATCGGCGACTCGTTGTACGGATTCCGCGTGTACCCCATCGCGCCGCTCGTGCGCGTGATGCAAGGCACGCGCTTCATGCGCCGCTTCGACTTCGACCCCGAAGCCGTGGTGCGCCTGTGCTGGGCCGGCGTGCGGCCGATCAACATCGACGCGCCGGTGCGCTACTTCACGCCGGAAGAGGGCGGTGTTTCGCACTTCAACTACGTGCGCGACAACCTGCTGCTCAGCGGCATGCACACGCGGCTGTTCACGGGTTTTGTGCTGCGCTTGCCGCTGCTGCTGTGGCGTCGGCTTGTGGGACGGCGTTAAGACACCGTGAACACCACCGAGATTTTCCTGATCGCCATGGCGATCATCTTCACCGTGCCCTGGTTGATCTGGCGCGTGGGGCGCACCGACTACTGGGCGCCACTGGTGGTGGTGCAGATCGTCACCGGCATCCTGCTCGGGCCGGGCGTGCTGGGCAAGGCCTTTCCCGAGTTCCACCAATTCGTCTTCAACCCTGCGGTGATCCAGTCGCTCAACGGCATTGCCTGGTGGGCGGTGATGCTGTTCGTGATGATCGCCGGCATCGAGCTCGACCTGCGCCAGGCGTGGAAGCACCGGCGCGAGAGCGGCATCACGGCCGGGCTCGCGCTGGGCATGCCGCTGGTGCTGGGCAGCGTCGCTGCGCTGGTCATGTTGAACATGCCGGGGTGGATGGGCGCGGCCGCGCGGCCCTGGCAGTTCGTGGCGGGCGTGGGCATGGCGTGCGCGGTGACCGCCTTGCCCATCCTCATTCTCTTGATGGAGAAACTGCAGCTGCTGCGACAGCCGCTGGGCCAACGCATCCTGCGCTACGCCAGCCTGGACGACATCGCTATCTGGGGTGTGCTGGCGCTGATCCTGATGGACTGGGAGCGTGTCGGGCGACAGGTGTTCTTCCTGCTGGCGTTCGCGGTGTTGTCGTGGGGCTTTCGCGGTCTCATGCAACGCCTGCGCGCCTCAGACCGCTGGGCTGTGAGCCTGATCTGGCTCGCCGTGTGCGCTTTCGGTGCCGACTGGTCGGGTCTGCACTACATGGTGGGCGCTTTTCTGGCCGGTGTGGTGATGGATACGGAGTGGTTCGATCAGGTCCAGCTAGACCTGCTGCGCCACCACGTGCTGCTGGTGGTCATGCCGGTGTTCTTTCTCTCGACCGGCCTGCGCACCAACTGGGACCTGGGCGGCGCGGCGGTGTTCGGCATGGCCGCGCTGCTGCTGGTGGCCTCGGTCAGCGGCAAGCTGCTGGGCGTGCACGCGGCGGGCCGCATTCTGCAATGGCCGGCAGGTCAGGCGTCCATCATCGGCTGGCTGCTGCAGACCAAGGCCCTGATCATGATCATCTTCGCCAACGTGCTGCTGGACAAACACATCATCACCAGCGAGACCTTTACCGCGCTGCTGTTGATGGCGGTGGCCAGCACGATGTTGACGGTGCCGGTGGTCGACCCGAAGCTGCGCCGCTTCAAGTGAGCGTGCCATCAGAGATGCTTTCTTGCCTGCACCTCGCGGGCTCACGGACGTGGGGCGCTCTGCTCCGCGGGTGTCCCCCGCCGCCGGGAGGGCGGCTCCTCCTTTACCCCGCTGCGCAGAACACCCCACGTCCGCGAGCCAAGGCAAGGCAAGGCAGCACGCCGATAGGTCTGCGGTGATCGGGGTGTCCGGCGCAGCGGGGTAAAGGAGGAGGACCGGCGAAGCCGGTCCGGGGGACACCCGCGGAGCCGGGCACCCCGGTCGCCGCAGACCGTGTCAGCCGGCGAAAAAAAGACATCAGAACTGCAGGAAACTAACCCCCGCCCCCACACTGGTCTGGCGGAAGTTGTAGTCCGACAGCGTCTCACCGTAGCCGCTGAACACCTGCACGTACCAGCGCAAGCCGTTGGGTTGGTCGCGCGAGACCGGGTAGGTCCATTCGAACAGGTTGGAGCCCTTGTTGCCGCCACGGAAGGTGGTGCGGTGGTGTAGCGACGCCGTGTGCAGGCCGCTGGCCCAGCCCAGGTTGAGCTCGGTGCGCCCGCGCATGTCGACCAGGTCGGGGTTGTTGTTGGTTTCCGCGCGCTCGCGCAGGCGGTGGTTGACGCGCGCCGAGAAGGTCCAGTTGCCGTTCTCGAAACCGGCGTCGAGGTAACTGCGGTTCCAGCTGCGCGAGAGCGGGTCGGATTGCCCATTGGACTGGTGCGCCACGCCCAACTGCGTGTACCGCCACTTCCAGCCGAACGGCAGGCCCCGAAAACGCTCGGCCGTGGGCACCACATAGATCAGCTCGGGTTGGTAGTCGGTGTTGCGAAACGGCCGCGAATCGGAATGGCTGTAGACCTGCCACATCGCCTGCACCGTGAAGGCCGCCCACAAATCTCCGCCCGGCAGGCCCACGTTCTGCAGCACCTTGGTGCGCAGCGACAGCTGGAACTTCGCTTCCTCGCGGCGGTTGTCGGGCTGCGCCACGGCGGCCTGCGTCGGTGACTGCGGCGCGCGGTTGATGCGCGAGGTCACGTGCAGCGGTAGCACGTAGTTGGGTTGGTAGCCCACGAAGTTGAACACGCCGCGTTTGTCGATCGGATCGAGCTCCCAGAACTTGGAGGTGAGGCTGCTCGAGGAAGCCGATGCCGAGGCGGACGTGCTGTCCGGCGGCAGAGGTCCGCCGGTTTGCGAAAGCAGCGAGGGCTCGGCCGTGGCCGGCGTGGCGGTGCTCGCAAGCGCCTGCTGCGCCACGGGGGTGGTTGGCGCTGGTGCCCGGCCGGCCAGCTTGTCGTAACACGTCAGGCGGTCTGCCGCCGCGCCGATGGCGGCGCATTGTTCCAGCGTGGGGGGTGCCTCGGTTTGCGCCAGGGCGGGCGCCGCAGCGGCAAGGCCGTACAGCAGCAGCAACGCGTGCGGTGGTGTGAGAGCACGTGTGCCGCCGCACGCCGACGCAGCAACAGGAGAGCGGTGGGCCAAGAGCGTTCTGGGGGCTGGAAGGTTTCGCATCGAACCACCATACCACCGTGCCCGGCCCCGGGCCGGCGCGGCGGCTCAGTCCACGAAGGCCAGGGCGCGCGCCTCCGGGGTGCCCAGGGCGCCTTGCGTGACCAGCGTTTTCCACTGTTGCAGGTCGTTGCCGAGCCGCTGCTGCAGCGCCTGCGGCGTACCGGGTTCGACCCGGGCGCCGTTGCTGCCGAACTGCGCGACCACGGCCGGATCGGCCAGCGCGTCGTTCAGCGCCTGGTTCAGCCGGGCGACGATGGGAGCAGGCGTGTGGGCCGGCGCAAACAGGCCGTACCACTGCGTCACGTCCACCCCCGCAATGCCCGCCTCCGACAAGGTGGGCACGTCCGGCAGGCGTGGCAAGCGCTGCGCGCCCGCCACGCCCAAGGCGCGCAACTGGCCTGCGCGGATGAAGGGGTGGGCGGTGAACAGGCTGGGGAACATCACCTGCGTGCGCCCGCTGACCACGTCCGCAATGGCCGGTGCCGCGCCGTCGAACTTCACACTGGCCATCTCGGTGCCGCTGCCCAGTTCGAACAGCGCCGCCGCGAAATGGGGTGGTGTGCCATCGCCCGCCGACGCGTAGATCAAGCTGCCCGGATCGGCCTGGAGCTGCGACACCAGATCCTGCACCCGCGGCGCGGCAACGCCGGGGTGCACCACCATCAGTGTCGGCGACGAGCCCACCAGGCCGATCGGCGCGAAGTCCTTCACCGGGTCGTAATCCAGCTTCTGCAGCGCCGGGTTCATCGCGTGCGTGCCCACGTAGCCGAACATCAGCGTGTGGCCATCGGGTTCGGCGCGGGCCACGAATTCGCTTGCAATCGCACCGTTCGCGCCCGCGCGGTTGTCCACCAGCACGTCCTGCCCCAACAGCTGGCCCAGCTTGCTGGCGATGATGCGGGCCATGGTGTCGTTGCCCCCGCCCGCTGCGGTGGGAACCATGATGGTGATCGGCTTGCGAGCCGTGGCAGCGGGCTCTTCCGGGCGCGAGAACACGTAGTCGGGCAGGTGCATTTCACCTTGCATGATCTTGCGCGCCGTGCGCACCAGCGCCGCGCCTTTCACCTCGGCCGCATCCCCCTGGCCGGCGATCTCCACCTCCACATCGATCTGCCCCGCCGGGTGCAGCACCACCAGCGGGTGGCGGCCCGCCGCGCGTGCGATGCCGCTGGCCACCGTGCCGGGCAGGGCGAAGGCGCTGGCCACGCCGATCGCGCCGGTGACCGCGTGCGAGGCGTGGCAGCGGTGCGGCGTGAAGTAGCGCGAGGTCACGCTGTTCGGTGCATCGCCCTCGCTCACCAGCACCGGCTTCGGGATCACGCTGTGGGACACGTCGCCCAGTCCCATCATGCGGCCGGCCTGCAGGCGCAAGGCTTCGATGCGCGCCAGCAAGGCGGTGTTCGCGTCCAGCGCCACCGGCTTTTCGCGGCCGGTCACGCCCAGGTCGGCCGCGCGCACGATCATCAGCGGCATGGCCGCGTCGATGCAGGTCACGGCGGTGCCGTCGATGTGGTCGATGCGCTTGCCGGTGGGAAACACCTGGCCCGTCGCCGCGCCCCAGGCGTCCAGAAAGTCCAGCAGGATCGGCGCGGCCGTGCCGGCCACGCCGTCGATGCGCGCGTCGCCTTCGTAGGTCACTTTGCCGTTCGGGGTGCGCACCGTGACGTCGATGCGCGAGCGGGTGTTGACGTTGAACACGCGTACCTTGGTCACGCCGTCTTGCGCCGGGATCAGCCCTTGCTCAATGCCGAACGGCGCCACGCCCGAGAGCATGTTGCCGCAGTTGGGGCGGGTGTCGACGGAACGGTGGCCCACACCCACCTGGGCGAACAGGTAGTCGAGATCGCAATCGGGCTGGGTGGAGCGCGAGACGATGGCCACCTTGCTGTTCAGGGTGCTGCCGCCGCCCACGCCGTCGAGCTGCAGCGGGTCGGACGCGCCGATCGCGCCGATCAGCGCCTGGTCGCGGGCCTCATCGCCCTCGGGCAGCCATTCGCGCAGAAAGAAGGGGCCGCGCGAGGTGCCAGCACGCATGAGGACGCAGGGGATGACTTTGTTCATGGCCCGCATTCTCGAAAACGCCAGGCATTCTGTGAATTGCATTGTTGGGATGCATTGATCCACGGTTTGCAATAAATGAAGGGGCCGCTGTTGTGTTGCTCAAGCTCTCGATGACGGGTCCTGTCATTGATGCACCCACAGCATCACTCGTTTTCAATCTTGCAATTTACTTTGCGCAGTCTTGGTCGGAAACTGCCTGCACAGCAGCCGACCCGCGAAGGACTTCCGCATGACCCCTACCACCGACGACCTGCGTGCCTGGATCGGGCGCAGCGAGACCGTGCACGACACGATCCACCCCACGCCGGTGGCAGCCCTCACCGCCACGCTGGACCACCCGGCGGCCGACGTTGCCATGGGCAGCGTGTTGCCCCCACTCTGGCACTGGCTCTACTTTCTGCCGCTGCACCGCCAGTCGGACATTGGCGCCGATGGCCACGCCAAGCGCGGCGGCTTTCTGCCACCCGTGCCGCTGCCGCGCCGCATGTGGGCCGGCAGCCAGTTTGAATTTCGCACCCCGATCCGCGTGGGCGACGCGGTGGCCCGCACGTCGACCATTGACGACGTCACCACCAAGGAAGGCCGCACCGGTGCGTTGGTGTTCGTGAAGGTGCGCCACGAAGTGCGCTGCAACGGCGCGGCCGAGCCGGCCCTGGTCGAGTTCCACGACATCGTCTACCGCGGCGCCCAGCAACTCGGCGACGTGGCACCGCCCCCTCAGGCCGCGCCCACGGCAGCAAGCTGGCGCCGCCAGATCGTGCCGGACGACGTGCTGCTGTTCCGCTACTCGGCGCTCACGTTCAACGGCCACCGCATCCACTACGACCGGCGGTACGTGACGCAGGTCGAGGGCTACCCGGGCCTGATCGTGCACGGTCCGTTGATCGCGACCTTGTTGCTGGACCTGCTGCGCCGCGAAATGCCCGCTGCCGACGTGGCCAGCTTCCGCTTCAAGGCCGTTCGTCCCACTTTCGACCTGCATCCTTTCCACGTGCAAGGCGAGCCGAGTGCCGACGGCAAGAGCGTGCGCCTGTGGGCCAGCGACCACGAAGGCTGGCTGACGATGGATGCCACCGTGGCGTTGCGCTGATCACCCCTGCCATTCGAGAACCCCATGCAACCTCTTGCCGGCATCACCGTCGTCACCCTGGAACACGCCATTGCCGCCCCCTTCGCCACGCGCCAGCTGGCCGACCTGGGCGCGCGCGTCATCAAGATTGAGCGCCCCGGCACGGGCGACTTCGCGCGCGGTTACGACCAGCGCGTGCGTGGCCTGGCCTCGCACTTCGTGTGGACCAACCGTTCCAAGGAAAGCCTCACGCTGGACGTGAAGCACCCCGATGCCGCCGCCATCCTGCAGCGCCTGGTGTTGGAGAAGGCCGATGTGGTTGTTCAGAACTTGGCGCCCGGCGCGGCGGCGCGGCTGGGGCTGGGTTATGAAGCGCTGTCGGCCATCAAGCCCGGGCTGATCGTCTGCGACATCTCGGGCTACGGCGACGACCTGGAGAACCCCGGCCCTTACCGCGACAAGAAAGCCTATGACCTGTTGATCCAGAGCGAGGCGGGCTTCGTCTCGGTCACCGGCACGGCGGACGAACCCTGCAAGGCCGGCCCGTCGATCGCGGACATCGCCGCCGGCATGTACGCCTACAGCAGCATCCTCGCAGCCCTCATGCAGCGCAGCCAGACGGGCCGGGGCCAGCGCATCGACATCTCGATGCTGGAGTCCCTGGCCGAGTGGACCAGCTACCCGCTGTACTACGCGTTCGAAGGTGCGGCACCGCCACCGCGCACCGGTGCCAGCCACGCCACCATCTATCCCTACGGCCCGTTCCCGGTGGGGCCGGCCGAGCAAGGCGCGCACGTGATGCTGGGCCTGCAGAACGAACGCGAGTGGTTGAGCTTTTGCGAGAAGGTGTTGCAGCAGCCCTCGCTGGCCACCGACCCGCGCTTCACCGCCAACTTCAAGCGCGTGGCCGAGCGCGATGCGCTGCGCCGGATCATCGTGGACACGTTCCGCCCGCTCACCGTGGCCGAGGTGGAAGCGCGGCTGGAACTGGCGCAGATTGCCAACGCCCGTGTGAACACCATGGCCGATGTGTGGGCGCACCCGCAACTGCAGGCGCGCCAGCGCTGGACCACGGTGGGTTCGCCGCAAGGGCCGCTGCCGGCGATGTTGCCCCCGGGCACCTGGAACGAAGGCCCGCGCATGGACCCGGTGCCCGCCCTGGGCGAGCACACCGAAGCGATCCTGTCGGAGCTGGGGCTCGGCGCCCCAGAGATCGCGGCGCTGCGCGGTGCACAGGCCATCTGATATCACCACGACTTTCCCATCCGCTGCATTTGCACATCGTTCCTGTTCGAGAAAGAAACTGCCATGGCCTCCACCATCATCGACTCGCGCATCTTCGGCGACATGTTCAGCGATGTGCGCATGCGCGACGTCTGGTCCGACGAGAACCGCACTGCCAAGTACCTCGACATCGAGCGCGCACTGGCCAAGGTGCAGGGGAAGCTGGGCATCATTCCGCAAGAAGCGGCCGACGAGATCGTGAAGAACTGCGAGCTCTCGCAGATCGACTGGGTGAAGCTCAAGGCCAAGACCGAGCAGATCGGCTACCCGATCATTGCGGTGGTCAACCAGATCAATGCCAACTGCCGCGACAAGCTCGGCGAGTACTGCCACTGGGGCGCGACCACGCAAGACATCACCGACACGGCGGCCGTGCTGCAGATGCGCGAAGGCCTGGCGCTGGTGGAGCAAGATTTGAACGAGATCGGCGACGCGCTAGCGGCGCTGGCGAAGAAGTACCGCGACACGCCGGTGATCGGCCGCTCCAACCTGCAGCAGGCCACGCCCATCACCTTCGGCTACAAGATGGCCAGCATCCTGGCCGGCATCGACCGCCACCGCGAGCGGCTGCAGCAGCTCAAGCCGCGCGTGCTGATGGGCGAATTCGGCGGCGCGTCGGGCACCTTGTCGTCGCTGGAGAAGGGCGCCATGGACACGCAGGCCGGCTTGATGAAAGAGCTGGGCCTGGCCCAGCCGCTGATCTCATGGCACACGGTGCGCGACACCATCGCCGAGGTGGGGGCCTTCCTGGGGTTGGTGGGCGGGTCGCTCGGCAAGATCGCCATGGACGTGAAGCTCATGATGCAGACCGAAGTGGCCGAGGTGTTCGAGCCCTATGCGCCGGGGCGCGGCTCATCGTCCACCATGCCGCAAAAGCGCAACCCGATTTCCTGCCTCTACATCCACGCCAACATCTCGGTGGCGCGGCAACACGCCGCCGCGCTCATGGATGCGATGGTGGCCGACCATGAGCGATCTACCGGGCCGTGGGAAATCGAATGGGTGTCGCTGCCCGAGATCTTCTGCCTGATGTCGGGCGCGTTGAAGCAAACGAAGTTCGTTCTCAAGGGCCTGGAGGTGGACGCCAGCCGCATGCGCGCCAACATCGACATGACGAATGGGCTGGTGATGTCCGAGGCGGTGATGATGGGCCTGGGCCCCTACATCGGCCGCGAGTATGCGCACGATCTGGTGTACGACCTGTGCCGCCAGGCGCTGAAGGAAGATCGGCCGCTGATCGAGATCCTGGCCGAACACCGGGAGATCACGGCGCATGTGAGCCGGGCGCAGCTGGAGGCGATGTGCGAGCCGGCCAACCACCTGGGGCAAGCCGGGGTGATGGTGGATCGCGTGCTGGCCGCAAGACGCTGAAAGTCACGCGACGGCGCTGCGGGGCTTGCCCCGCTTGGCCTTCATCTCCGCAAAAAACTCGTAAAGCTGCAGCGCCGCTGGTGACAGCGAGCGGCCCTTGCGCCGGATCAGCCCGACCTTGCGCGTGATCGCCGGGTCCACCAGCGGCACGCTCACCAGCAGCGGGTGGCCGGGCGCGGGCATCGCCATGGACGGCACGGCCGCCACGCCCAACCCGGCTTCCACCAGGCCCAGCATGGTCGTGACGTGTTGCGCTTCGTAGATGCTCTGCGGCATGTCGGACTGGCCGGACAAGGCCTGGTCGATCAGCAGCCGGTTGCCCGAGGCCTTGCTCACGGCGATGTAGTCGTACTTCGCCAATTCAGCCCAGGTCACGCGGCGCTTCTTTGCGATGGGATGGTCGCGCCGGCAGGCCGCCACGAAGCGTTCTTCCAGCAGCGGCTTGAACTCGATGTCCGGCTCCTGGCTGCCCATGAAGTTGAGCCCGAAGTCCGCCTCGCCGCGCGAGACGGCGGACAGCACGTCGTTCGCGCTGGCATCAAAAATCTTCACCCGGATCTTGGGGTACTGCTCGCGGTAGCGCGAGATCACATGGGAGATGAAGTAGTACACCGTGGACGGCACGCAGGCGATGGTGACCTCGCCCATGCGCGTGCTGCCCACGCCGCGAATGCCCAGCAAGGTGTTGTCCAGCTCGTCGAGCAACTGCTGCACCTTGCGGTCGAAATCGCGGCCCACCGTGGTGAGCGTGACCTTGCGCGTGGTGCGCTCCAGCAGCTTCACGCCCAGCGCTTCTTCGAGTTTTTCGATGCGCCGGCTGAACGCGGGCTGCGACACGTGCAACGCGTCGGCCGCCTTGCGAAAGCTGCTGAGCTCGGCCACGGCGCGAAAGGCCTGCAGATCGTTGAGGTTGAAGTTGATGGCCATGCGGGTTTTCGAGGGTAAACCGGGAGCCCGGGTTGATCCAAATTGTGCATCAATGCTTCGCAAACATGCAATTTACTTGGCAGTGAGCAAAGGCGACCATACGTTCCGCGATCAGGGCTCTTGTCCCCACACCGAAGTCTTGCGCAGCGGCCCTTGAGCTCACCACCACCCACCGGAGAAGACATATGCAGCAGATTCACCAACCCCAACGGCGCACCCTCGGCGCGGTTGCCATTGCCACCACCGTCGCTCTCGCCACCACGTTCGCGTGCGGTGCAGCATGGGCCGCCTACCCCGAAAAGCCCATCACCATCGTCGTGCCCACCGCAGCGGGCGGCGCGAACGACGCCATGGCCCGCACCGTCGGCCAGGCCATGGGCATCCTCCTCAAGCAGTCTTTCGTGGTGGACAACAAGGCCGGTGGCAACGGCGCCATCGCCAGCGAGTTCGTGGCGCGCGCCGCACCCGACGGCTACACGATCATGCTGGGCTACATCGCCACCCACGCGATGAACCCCGCGCTGCAGAAGCTGCGCTACGACCCGGTGAAGGACTTCGAGCCCATCGGCATGGTGGGCCGCTCGGCCACGCTCATGGTGGCCAACAACAACGTGCCGGCCGCCAACGCCAAGGAGCTGGTGACCTACGTGAAGGCCAACCCGGACAAGGTCAACTACGCCTCGGCGGGCAATGGCACGGCGCCGCACTTCGCGGCCGAGATGTTCAAGCTGTCCACCGGCACGAACATGATGCACGTGCCCTACAAGGGCTCGGCACCGGCGGTGACCGACACCATGGCCGGCCAGACGCAGGTGATGTTCCCCAGCCTGTTCACCGCCATGCCCAACGTGAAGAACGGCAAACTCAAGGCGCTCGGCCTGGCCGGCGACAAGCGCTCGCCGTCGATGCCTGACGTGCCCACGTTGAAGGAGCAGGGCATTGCCAACGTGGACCTGTCGCAGTGGTATGCGCTCTTCGCACCCGCCAAGACGCCCAAGGCGGTTGTTGAACAGCTGAACAAGGCGCTGAACCAGGTGCTGGCCGACCCGGCGGTGGTCAAGCGACTGGAGGAGCACGGGGCCGAAGTGGACGTGATGGGCGTGGAGGAGCTGCGCACGTATGTGCAGGCGGAGCAGGTGAAGTGGAAGCAAGTGGTCCAGGCCGCGAAACTGAAAGCCGACTGAAGTCGGTCTTCCCCTGCGCGCCGCCCGCTGGTGATCAGCCGGCGGCGCGTCCCTCGATGCGCGTCGTCGCCCGGGCGATCAGACCGTGCACCGCTTTCTCGGCCCCCGCAGCATCGTGCCGCTCGATCGCCACCAGCAGTTTGTGGTGCAGCTTCAGGGCCGCGCTGTCGGGCGCACCGGTGGGGTTGCTGGAGGCCTGGAAACTCGTCTTCCAAACGGCAGACAGCGCGGTCTCCAGTTGCTGGATGAACACATTGCCGCAGGCCCGCACCACCGCGCCGTGGAAGCGCAGGTCGGCTTCGATGTAGTCGCTGCGTCCACCCGCGCCGGCCATGGCTTCGTAGGCGCTGCGCAGTTCGGCCAGGTCCGCCTCGCCAGCACGCCCCGCCGCCAGCCGCGCCGCGAGCGGCTCGATGGCCAGACGCAGTTCCAGCAGGTCGGCGATCAAGCCGCTGTCGAAGTCACCCTCGCCGTGCCAGCCCAGCACCGCCGGGTCGAACAAATGCCATTGCGCGCGCGGCAACACATGGGTGCCGGTGCGCGGGCGGATCGACACCAGACCCTTGGCCGCCAGACTTTTCATGGCCTCGCGCACCACCATGCGGCTCGCGCCATAGACCTCGGCCAGTTGCGGCTCGGTGGGCATCTGAGCACCCTCGGCGTAGACGCCGGTCACGATGTCACGCCCGACCGCGTCGACCAGTTGGTGGTGAAAGTTGCGAAGACGCGAAGAAGCCATGGCGCCGAGCATAACCACGCGCACGACCATCGGTGCTGGACGCCTTCGGTTTAATCATCGTATGATTAGATGAATGAGGCTTCGACGACAAAAACCCAACCGGAGACAACACATGCGCAGCAGCTGGACCACCCTGGCCCTCACCCTTGCCACCGCCCTTCCCTTCGCCCTGTGGCTTGCGCCCGCCGGCGCGCAAGACTTCCCCAACAAGCCCATCCGCATGATCGTGCCGGTGCCCCCAGGTGGCACGGGTGACATGGTGTCGCGGCTGTTCGCGAATGCCGCCGCCAAGGACCTCGGCCAGTCCATCGTGGTGGAAAACCGGCCCGGTGCCACCGGCAACATCGGCACGGTGGCGGCCGTGAAATCGCCGGCCGACGGCTACACCATCTTTCTCTGCAGCATCGGCAACTGCGCGGTCAACGCCAGCCTGTACGCCAACCCCGGCTACGACCTGTTCAAGGACGTGGCACCGGTGGCATTGCTCGGTTACTCCATCAACGTGCTCACGGTCGGCCCGCAGACCGGCATCAACACCTTGCCCGAGCTGCTGACCAAGGCGCGCGCCGGCCAACTGAGCTACGCGTCATCGGGGGTGGGCGCGTCCAACCACCTGGGCGGTGAGATGCTCAAGAAGGTCACCGGCGTGCCGCTGTTGCATGTGCCTTACAAGGGCTCGGGCCCGGCCATCACCGATCTGCTGGGCGGGCAGGTGCAGGTGTTCTTCGACAACGAGCCCTCGATCTTGCCCTTCATCAAGAGCAACCGCGTGAAGCCGCTGGCCGTCACCGGCAAGACCCGCTCGGCCAACCTGCCCGAGGTGCCGACCATGGAAGAGCTGGGCTACAAGGGTTTCGTCATCGAGCCCTGGTACGCCATTGGCGCACCCGCCGGCACGCCACCGGCCATCGTCGACCGCCTCAACACCGCGTTCAACCGCGCGCTGCAAGACGCCACCGTGCGCAAGACGCTGCAGGAAGCGGGCATCAGCGTGGGCGGTGGCAACGCGGCGGCCTTCGCGCAGCACATGCGCCTGGAGCACGACAAGTGGGCCGAGCTGATCCGCGCCCAGAAGATCACGGCCGAGTGAGCTGCCACTTTCTCCATTGCCCAGAGGTCCCATGAAGATCACCGCGCTCCAGACCTACCGCTTGCCCCACCAGCCCAACCTTGTGTGGGTCGAGGTGGAAACCGATGCCGGCCTCGTTGGCCTGGGCGAGACCTTTCGCGGGGCCGCGGCGGTCGAGACTTACCTGCACACCATGGCCGCGCCGCTGGTGCTGGGGCAGAACCCGCTGGACATCGAGCGCCTGCACAAGACGCTGTTTCGCGGCTATCTCGGCTTTAACGGCAGCGGTGTCGAAACGCGCGCGGCCTCGGCGCTGGACATCGCGCTGTGGGACATCTTCGGCAAGGTCACGGGTCAGCCGATCTACCAGTTGCTGGGCGGTGCGTGCCACGAACGCATGCGGGTCTACAACACCTGCGCAGGCGTGGACTACAACAGCAAAAGTATCCAGCGCCGCCTGGTCGAGCCGGGCCAGTCGCAGGTGCGCAGCCGCTACGACGACCAGATCGCCTTCATCGAGAGCCCGGCCGAGCTCGCGCAAAGCCTGCTCGACGAAGGCTTCGGTGCCATGAAGATCTGGCCCTTCGATGGTGCGGCCGCGCAGACCGATGGGCAGTACGTGAGCGGCACGTCGATGCGCCAGGGGCTGGAGGTGTTCGAGAAGATCCGCCTCGCGGTGGGGGACCGCATCGAAATCATGTGCGAGCTGCACTCCATGTGGAACCTCACCTCGGCGCTGTCGATCGCGCGCGAGCTGCGCCAGTACCGGCCGTTCTGGGCCGAAGACCCGATCAAGATGGACAGCCCGGGCGCGCTGGCCGACTACCGCCGCCTCTCGGGCATTCCGGTGTGCGGCAGCGAGACGCTGGCCGCGCAAGGCGCGTTCCGCGATCTGCTGGCGGCCGACGCGCTGGACATCGTCATGCCCGATCTGTCGTGGTGCGGTGGCATCACCGAGGCGCGCAAGATCGCCAGCCTCGCCGACGCGTACCAGAAGCCCATTGCGCCGCACGACTGCACCGGGCCGGTGGTGCTCTGGGCTTCGCTGCACCTCGCGCTGGCTTCACCCAACGCCATCTTCCAGGAGGTGGTGCGCGCCTTCCTGGCGACCTTCTACCGCGACCTGGTGACCGAGCTGCCGGTGCTGGAGCGGGGCTTTCTCGCGCGGCCCACCGCGCCGGGCCTGGGCACCGAACTGAACTCTGCCGTGCGCAACGACCCGGCCGTGGTCGTGCGCCGCACCGAACACGTTTGAGCCTTTCTTTCTTTACCGATTCAGGACACTTTCATGCCGACTTTTGACCGCGCCGCCGTGCGCTCTGCGCTCGATGGCATCTCGGGCATTCTGGTCACGCCTTTCGATGCGCAGAACCGCATTGCGCCCGAGCTGCAGAAGCCGATCGTGGACCGCGCCATCGAGGCGGGCGTGCACGTGCTGGTGGCCAATGGCAACACCAGCGAGTACTACGCGCTGCGCGCCAGCGAAGCCGAGGCCATGGTGGCCGCGAGCGCCGCGCACATCGCCGGGCGTGTGCCGTTGCTGGGTGGCGTGGGGCGTGGCATCGAAGAGGCCTGCGATCTGGCCGCCGCCTCGTACCGCGCGGGGGCGGACGCACTGATGGTGCACCAGCCGCCCGACCCGTTCGTGTCGCCGCGCGGCGTGGTGGCCTATGTGCAGCGCGTGGCCGAGGCCGGCCAGGGTTTGCCGGTGGTCCTGTACCTGCGCAACGAGAACATCGGCATGGCCACCATCGAAGCGCTGTGTGCCATTCCGGAAGTGGTGGGGGTGAAGTGGGCGTCGCCCACGCCGCTGCTGTTGTCCGAGGCCATTCGGCGCACGCGCGAGAGTGGCCTGGCATGGGTAAACGGCCTGGCCGAGAACTGGGCGCCGGCCTTGTACGCGGCCGGTGCGCGCGGCTTCACCTCGGGGCTGATCAATGTGCTGCCCGAGCGCTCGATGCAGATCCACGCGGCGCTCGCCAACGGCGATTACGAAGGCGCGCAGGTGCTGATCGAATCGGTGCTGCCGTTCGAGACCCTGCGTTCGCAGGAGAACAACGGCACCAACGTGACCGTGGTGAAGGCGGCGTTGCAGTGCATGGGCCTGGACTGCGGTGCGACCCGTCCGCCCTCGGCCTGGCCGCTGACGCCACAGGCGTCGGCCACGCTCAAGGAACTGGTGGCCGGCTGGGGTGGGGATTCCCTCAGGCCATCGCCCCGTTGATCGAGATCACCTGGCCGCTCACATACGCCGCCTTGTCCGACGCCAGAAACGCCACCAGCTCGGCCACCTCGTCGGCGCGGCCGGCGCGCTGCATCGGCACCAGGCGCTTGATCGCATCGGCGTCGAACGCTCCCGCGCTCATGTCGGTCTCGATGATGCCCGGGGCCACCGCGTTCACCGTGATGCCGCGCGTGGCCAGCTCCAGCGCGAGCGACTTGCTCGCCGCGTGCAGCGCACCCTTGGCCGCCGCGTAGTTCACCTGGCCCCGGTTGCCCATCACGCCCGCAATGGACGTGATGGTGACGATGCGGCCCCAGCGCTTGCGGATCATCGGCATGGTCAGCGGCTGCGTCACGTTGTAGAAACCGTTGAGCGAGACGTCGAGCACGCGGTCCCATTGTTCGCCCGTCATGCCCGGGAACACGGCGTCGTCGTGGATGCCGGCGTTGTTCACCAGGATCTGCACCGGGCCGGCTTCCACGATAGCGGCCAGTGCCGTGGCGCTGGCTTCGCGGTCGCTCACGTCGAAGGCGATGGCCTCGGCACTGCCGCCGCCGTCGCGAATGGCTTGCGCCGTGGCTTCGGCTTTGTCCAGCGCGCGGTGCGCGTGCACGATGACGTGGTGACCATCGGCGGCCAGGCGCTGGCAGATCGCCGCGCCGATGCCACCGCTGCCGCCGGTGACGAGGGCTCGTTTCATTCAGGGTCCTTGGTTACAAGCGCTTGCGCGTCCAGCACGACCGAGGCGCGGCCTTCGAGCAGGCAGCGCTCGCCGCCATAAACGCTGAAGCGGTAGAGCACGTTGTTCGCATCGCCCGAGAGGCGCTCGGCGCGCACGCTCAGCGGGCAGCCCACATCGTCCAGGCGGTCGGTGTGCAGGGTCACGCTGCGCACGCTGGTGAGGTAGCCCTGGCGCGGCGCGGCCTGGGCCTCGGCCACCAGCGCGCCGTGCACCGCCATGGCCTGCGCCGCGTATTCGATGCCGTTGGCCGCGCCCAGCCGCCCGGCGGCGCGCAGTGGGTTCTTGGGATCGGTGTGGCTGGTGGCGCGGCAGTCGATGTGGTCTGGGGACCAGCCGTCCACCGCATCGAGCAGGCACATGTCACCCTGATGGGGAATGCGTTCTGCGATCCAGGCTTTGTCCATCGTGTCGCGGGTCATCGGCTTCTCAGACCGGTGGGTCCAGCCGCACCGCGAGCTGCTGGCCTGACAGGTAGTCCAGGCAGACCTCGCCGTGCTCGCCGCGCGCGAGGCGTTCCATCACAGGCAGGGCGCGCATGGCCGGGATGGCCGCGCGCAGCGGTTCGAGCGTGTCGTTGTGCCACGCAGGCGCGGGGCCGTCGGTGGTCCAGGCGGTGATGCGCGCCAAAGCTTGCGGCGAGGGTTGGGGTTCCAGCCGCAGCGCGATGCCCGCGCAGTCGGGCACCGGGCGCGTGGCGAACAGCGGCTCGGGGTACTCGCTGTCGTAGGCCAGCAGCAGCGTGCTCTGCTGGTCGAGCACGACCTGCGCCAAGGTGTCGAGCAGGCCGGCGCCGAAGCTGCCGTCGAAGGCGCAGAGCACCTGGCACGGCGCCATGGCGCGCGTGGCAATGCCCCAGTAGCCGGCGGGCGCGTTGTGCACCGAGTTGTGAAAGCGCGTGGGCGAAATGTGGCGGTCGTCGGTGGCGAGTTGTTCGCACAGCGCATGGCAGTTGTGACCATCGGCGCCGGACGCGCTGAAGACGGTGGCCAGGGTCGACACGTCGGCGCCCTGCGCGGCTTCCAGACCGATGCCCAGCGCGAGTTTGATGACGCGGCTGGCGCGGCGGCGTTCGGCCGGTGGCAGGATGGACGGCGCGGGCAGCACCGAAGGCGCGGACACCCAGGCTTGCTCACCGCGCAGGACCGCGCGGGCGCTGGGCCAGTCGGGCATGCCCGGGGCAATGAAGCCGACGCCGGTGAGCCAAGCGGTCAAGGGTGTGTGCCGGGGAGCGTTCACAGGTGACCCTTCGGCTTCGCCTGCGGTGCGAGCTTGCTTGGGGCGGCCCGGCGCGGCGCTCATGCACCAACTCCCAGCATCAGGCTGCAATTGCTGCCGCCAAAGCCGAACGAGTTGCTTAAAGCGCGGCGCACCGGCAGCGTGGCGCTCTGCATCTGCACGTTGAGCGGAATGGCCGGATCGAGCGTGTGCGTACCGACGCTGCCGGGCACGAAGCCGTCAACCAGCGCGATCGCGCACACCACCGCTTCAAGCGCACCGGCCGCGCCCAGCGTGTGGCCGGTCGCGCCCTTGGTGGAGGAGCAGGGCACGCGCTGGCCGAACACGTTGGCCACGGCCTTGCCTTCGGCGCTGTCGTTGGCCGGCGTGGCCGTGCCGTGCAGGTTGATGTAGTCGATCGCGTCCGCGCCCAGCGAGGCCGAGCGCAGTGCGGCCTGCATGGCCATCTGCGCGCCCAGGCCTTCGGGGTGCGGCGCGGACATGTGGTACGCGTCGCTCGACTCGCCCGTGCCGAGCAGCCACACGGCATCGGGCGCGGCGCCGTCGGCGCGCTCGAGCAGCGCGTAGGCCGCGCCTTCGCCAATGGAGATGCCGTCGCGGTCCACATCGCTGGGGCGACACGGTTCTTTGGAGGTGAGTTCGAGCGAGGCAAAACCATACAGCGTGGTCAGGCACAGCGAGTCGACGCCACCGACCAGCGCCGCATCGAGGGTGCCGAGTTCGATCTGGCGCGCGGCCGCCGCGAACACCTTGGCGCTGGAGGAGCAGGCGGTAGAAATGGTGGTGGCCATGCCGGTGATGCCCAGGTGCTCGCGCAGCAGTTCGGCCACGCCGTAGGGGTTGTGCGTGGCGGCGTAGTCGAACGATGCGGGCAACGCGCCCGTGGCAGGGTCGCGTTCCCGGTAGGCCAGTTCGGTCTGCAGAATGCCCGAGGTGCTGGTGCCGATGAAGACACCCACGCGCTGCGCACCATGGCGGGCGACGGCGGCGCGCAGGCGCTCTTCGAAGCCGTCGGCGCGCAGGGCCAGCAGGGCCAGGCGGTTGTTGCGGCATTCGTAGCGCGCCAACGCGGCGGGCAAGGGGTGGTCGTCCACGCCTGCGACCTCGCCGACCCAGGTCGGCAGGTTCACGGTTTCAAAGGCGCAGGGCCGCAGGCCGCTCTGGTTGCCGTGCAAGGCCGCGCGGTGCGCGGCCAGGCCCACACCCAGGCAACTGGTGGCGGTGTAGGCGGTCAAGGGCAGGGGCGTCAAGGTAGGTCTCGGAAAACGGAACCGGCGGATTGTCTCAGAGGGGGGAGCCCGACTCAGTGCGGTACCCGGCAGACCAGCATCACGTTGGCAAACGGCTTCTTGCCGCTCATGGGCTGCGTTTCCACCGCGAAGCCCAGGCGTTCCAGTTCGGCTACCCAGTCTTTCACGCTGCGGCAGTACAGCTGCGGCAGGCGGTGGCCGCGCACGTAGGTGACCAGACGGTCCACGCCATTGCAGATGCGGTAGGTCAGTCCGGCACTGGCGTCGCCCACGCGCGTGAGGAACACGCCCCCGGGGCGCAGCGCCGCGCGGATGCGGGTGAGCACGTCGCGCTGTTGCTCGTGGCTGAAGTAATGCAGGGCGTCAAGGATCAGCACCGCATCGGCATGCCCGAAGTCGGCGGCGTTCATGTCGCCCTGTTCGATGCGCACCACCGGGTGCGCAGGGCCGAAGGCTTGCGCGGCGCGCTCCACATCCTTGGGCATCAGTTCGATGCCGTGCAGCTGTTCGGGCGCGGGCGCGGGCGCCCAGTCCTGGGGCCATTGGCCTTTGTCGTGCAGCCGCCGCGCGGCCAGCAGCCAGGCGAACAGGCTGCCCTGGCCGCAACCGAGGTCGAGGTAGCGGCCACCTTCGGGCAGCAGGCCGCGGCGCAGCATTTCGTGAAAGATGGTGTCGTAGCCCAGCTTGCCGCGTGCGTAGTGGTAGGCAAAGGGGCCGCTCGCGCGGAAGGTGTGGCTGGCTTCGTTCACCAGAGTCTTGACAAAAGGGCGGCTCATGTGGGCGGGGTGGGCTGAAGGGTGACGGGGTGGAGTTGGCGTTCGCTCAGGGTCTGCAGCAAGCGCGGCAGCACGGCGAGGATGACGGGTTCACCGGTGGGCGTGCGCGCGCAGTGGCCGTCGTGCATCAGCACGATGTCGCCCGGGCCCAGGTGTTGCGTCAGTCGCTGAAACACGCGCTCGGGATCGCCGGTGCGCGTGTCGTAGGCGCGGCGCGTCCAGGTGGCCAGTTGCAGCCCCAGGCCGTGCAGCACCGGATCGAGAAACGGGTTGCGCAGGCCGGCGGTGGCGCGGAAGAAGCGGGGTGCCTGGCCGGTGATGTCGGACAGCGTGGCCTGCGCGCGTGCGATGTCGCGCCGCATGGCGCCGGGGCCGAAGAGCGAGAACGCGTTGCTGTGCGCGAAACCGTGGTTCTCCACGCGGTGGCCGCGTTGCACGATGGCACGGCACAACACTGGGTGTTGTTCGGCGATGCGGCCGATACAGAAGAAGCTGGCTTTCACATGCGCGGCGTCGAGCAGGTCGAGCACGCGTGGCGTGACCTCGGGGTCTGGGCCGTCGTCGATGGTGAGCGCGATCTCGCGCCGCGCCGCGGCATCGGCGGGCAGGCGCGTGAGGTTGGGGCCGAGCAGGTGCGAGCTGGGCCACAGGCCCGCACCCGCGAGCAGCGCGTGGTTGGCCACCAGCGCACCCACGGCCCAAGGCCAGGCGGCGGGCACCGCGAGCGTGCCGAGCACGGCCGCGCCGTGCACCACGGCGGAAGCCGGTAGAAGAGGAGCGGGTGTCCAGCGCGTGCTTGTCATGTCAGGCGGAAAAATAACCGGCCTCGAGAAATTGTTCCCAGACGGGTAACCATGCCGACCATTCGTGGCCGCCCGCGACCGTGTGGCGCGCGGTCGCGGGAAAGCGGTCTGCCACTTGCTGGATGCGGTCGGCAAACCGGTCTTCACGGCCATGGCCGATGAACACCGGCAAGTCCCGCGGAGGGCGTTTCAGCCACTGCCACAGGCGCAGCTCGGGGTCGCGCAAGTCTGCTGCGCTGGGTTGCCAACGGTCGACACCGCCCGCGCGCTCGATCACGTTCACGCTCGGCCGGCTGCCCGGGTAGGGCGCGAGCAGGCACAGACCATCGACCACGCCGGGCCGCGCCGCGACGTGCGCCATGGCCACCAAGCCGCCGAGCGAGATGCCGCCGAGCCACACGCTCCTGCGGCGCGCGCGCTCGGGTGTGAGGATCTGGTCCTGCAGCGCGTTCCAGGTGTCGGCCGCCTCCAGCCCGATGCCGCTCACGTCCACCGCCAGCAGATCGAGCGGCAGCGCGCGTTGGGCTATCGCGTCGGCAAACCCGGCTTCGAAGATGGCCTCGGCCTGCATCACCATGCCGGGCAGCATCACCAGCAGATGCGGCGCATCGCCGGGGATACCCACGGTGCGCAGCAAAGTGTTCATGCACTGCGCTGTCGCACGGCGAAGGCCGCGGACAGGATGAGTGCGAGCACGGCGCCCGGGCCTACGGTGATGCCGATCGCGTGCAGCACCGGGACGGAGGACCATGCCAGAACGCCGAAGCCCACGGCGGTGGTGAAGCTGGCCACACCGATGGACAGCAGGGTCTCGTCGTCCAGCGGTTCGCCCACCGCGAGGCGGTCGAAGAACAAGGTGTAGTTCGAGCCCACGGCCACGGTGAGCAGCAGGCCCACCAGGTGCAACAGGTGCAGGCGCACGCCGGCCATGTGCAGGCCGGCGACGACGACCATCACGGCCATCACCAGCGGCAGCATCACGCCCAGCAAGCGCATGGGGCTGCGCAATACGAAGCCCAGCACCACGGTGATGGCGATGAAGCCGGCCAGCGAGAGCACGATGGCTTCGTCGATGTACTCGCCATAGAGCGTGTCGAACTCGCCCTTGAGATCGATGAACAGCGCGCCGGTGCCGGCCAGCGCCGCGCGCACCGCGTCCACCGGCAGCTCGGCATTCTCCGATGCGGCCGGTGGGCGCAGCGGCAGCAGCACGCTCCAGCCGCTGGGCCGCTGCAGCAAGAGGGCGTCGACCGCGAGGCCCAGGCCGATGCCATCGAGGTCGGCGCGCGTGAGCGGGGGTGCGTTGCGCGCGGCTTTCACGTCGTCCAGAAACGGCTGCAGCCGATCGGCCGAGAGCGGCGCATCGACCAGGGCCTGGCGCAGGCGCTGCTCGAGTTCCTCCGGTGTGGGCAGGCTGGCGCGGCGCGCGGCTTGCGCGGCTTCGCTGGGCAGGAAGCGCGCGGGCGTGTCGAAGCCGCCGATGAGGCCCTGGTCCACCAGCGGGCGCAAGGCCGCCCCCGCGCGTTCGGCGGCTTGCAGCGCGCTCTCTCGGTCGGGGGCGGTGATGACGGCCATGTAGCGCGCATCGGGAGCACCCAGGTCGGCGCGCAGGTGCGCGTCGAGTTCGCCTTCTTCCTGCGTCACGGTGGACAACGCGGAGAGGTCGGATTTCCAGAGCTGTTCGCGGTGCTGCGCGAGGTACACGCCGGCCACCAGCACGAGCGCGAGCAGGGGCCAGCGCAGCACGTGCGCGTGTGCCACCAGCGGGCGCAGCACGCGGCCCTGGCGCGCGCCGTCGGCCAGGTGCACGCCGGGGCCTGCCAGGTCCGGCAACAGGTAGCGGGTGACCAGCGCGGCCGCCAGGACGCCGCTGATGGCGTACAGGCCCAGCTGTGCCAGTCCTGGAAAGCCGGAAAACAGCAGCGCGCCAAAGCCCAGCACCGAGGTCATCACGCCCAGGCGGATCGTGGGCCAGTACTGCTCGCGCCAGGACGTCGCGCCCTGCCGACCCGATTGCACGAAATAGTAGATGGCGTAGTCCACCGCCTCCCCGATGAGTGCCGCGCCAAAGCCCACCGTGATGCCGAACACCGTGCCGTGCACCACGCCCACGGTGACGATGGCGGCCAGGGTGCCACTGAGCACGGGCACCAGCGTGAGCAGCATGAGGCGCCCGCGCCGGTACACGAAGCCGAGCATGACCGCGAGGATGGCCGTGCTCATGAGCGAGAGCCGCGCCACTTCTTCCTGGATCGTCGCGCGCGCGCGCACCGCGAACAGGCCCGGGCCGGACATTTGCAGGCTCAGGCCGTTCATGCCGTCTTGCGCGGCGATCTGGTCGAACGTGCCGCGGATCAGACCGATGACCGCGGCCTGGCCGTCGGTGTCGGAGCCGAGTGCGCGGGTCTGTGCGATCAGCATGGCGCGTTCGCCATCGCGCGAGGCCCACACGCCTTCACGCTCGTTGGGTTGCACGCCGGCGTTCAGGCCGGAGACGAGTTCGATCAGTTCGCCGGTGGGGTCGCGCGCAAGAAAGGGCTTGAACAGCAGGCCCGCCGAGGAACTGAGCATGTCCACGCTTTGGAGGACGGCATCGCGCAGGCCCTCCACGCTGAAGCGCTCGGGGGTGACCGCGTTGCTCAGCTGGTAGCGGTGGTCGAGCATGAAGTCGCGCACCGTCTCCAGCGCCTCGGCTTCGCCGTTTTGCACCGTCTCCAGCGACGGGTCCTTCGCCAGCGCCGCGCGCAAGGCGCGCGAGGCATCCGCGCGCTGCTCGGGCGTGCCACCCGCAATGGCCAGCATCAACAGGCGCGAGACGGCCCCTTCGCGCAACTGGTCCACCATCACCTGCTGTTCGGGCGTGGGCTTGGAAGGCAGGAAGAAGGAGACGTCGGCCGAGAAGCGGGTGTCCAGAAGCAGCACCACGCCGCAGCCCATGGCTGCCAACCAGATCAGCAGGGCGCGCCAGAAACCGCGGTTCATGGGTTCTTCACCGGAGCGATCGTCATCTCGGTGCGGTCGCCGTCGGCCTGCAGGTAGTCGATCTTCAAGACCTGCTCGCGCACGCCCGCGACGGTGATGCGCTGCAGCAGTTCCAGGATCTTGGGTTCGCTGGGCACCAGGGTAAGCGTCCACGCATCGCGTGTGCCGGCGAGGCTGAGCTTGTAGTGGCGGTCCAGCGCCGCGCGGTCGCCCGAGAGCGTGCTGCGCACACTGTCGACGAAGGCCGCGACTTCGGGGCGCTGGCGCAGGTTGATGGTCATGGTGCGGCGCTCACGCTCCAGGCTCAGCGTGTCCCGGTTGAGGGTCACGGTTTCGGGCCTGGGCTTGAGCGTGCGCTTTTGCAGCCAGTCGGGCGCGCGGTAGCTCATCTCACCCGAGGCGACCACGGGCTTGTCGAGCAGGGCGAGGTAGCGCTTCTCGACGAACGTGGCGTTGCCGCCCGGGTTGCGCGCGAGTTCGGCCATGAGCTGGTTGAGGTCGAAGGCGGCGTGCGCCACCGCCGCGAAGGCGCCCAGCAGCAGGCCAGTGAGGAGTCGTCGGATCATGTGCGGTGCCAGAAGTCGAAGAAGTTGAACCAGTTGAACGGCGCCCGTCGGCAGTAGTGGCTCAGGCGGTCGGCGTAGGCTTGCATGGCCTGGGCAATGGCCGCGTCGCGCTCGCCGCGCTCCACGGTGGAGAAGTCGGCCAGGGGTTCGAAATGCAGCCGATACCGGTTGCCGCCCAGGTACAGGCCGGCCATGAAGAACACCGGTCGGCGCAGCATGGCCGCCATGCGCCAGGGACCGATGGGGAACGGTGCCGGTTCGCCCAGAAACCGGCATTCTGCCGTGCTGTCGTGGGCCAGCGAGCGGTCGGCGAGCAAACCCACCAGCGAGCCGGCGTCGAGCCGGTCGCGCGCCTTGAGCATCGAGTCGGGATGGCCCAGGGGAATCACGTCCTGGTGGGCCTGCGGGTTGATGGCGTGCAGGATGGCGTTGATCTTGCGCGCGTTGTCCTCGTACATCAGCATGGCCACGGGCTCGTGGGCGTGCCCATGGGCCATGGCGCGCAGCACCTCGAAGCTGCCCATGTGCGCGCCGTACAGCAGCGCGCCCGGTTGGCGCGCGAGCGCGGCCTGCACGGCTTCATGGCCCACCAGCTCGATATCGAACAGGTCGAAACGGTCGTTGAGCAGGTACACGCGGTCGTGCACCGTGCTAGAGAAGTGCATGACGTGGCGGTAGGCGTCGGCCCAGGTGGGCTCGCGCCCGAGGGCCCGCCGCAGGTACACGCGGCCGGTGCGCCGCGCCTTGGGCGAGAACACCACGTAGTACAGCGCGATGAAGCGCAGCACCAGCCGCCCGATGGGCCGGCCCAGGCGCAGGGAGATCCACACCATGAAGCGCAGCACGCCGAGGTGGCTGCGTTCTTCCTGGCGCATCCAGTCGGGTGGGATTGCGCGGCTCATGGGGCAGGCGTGGGCAGCAGGCTGCCGGCGGCCACCTCGCGCTCGTCGCAGGTGACGGCAAAGGCGATCGCGCCGCGTGGCGTGGTGTGCAAGGCAAAGCGCAGCACCTGGGACGGCCCGATCGGCACGAAGAACTTGGCCTGGGCGATCCGCCAGCCGGTGGCGTCGGCTGCGCCGCGCATCTTCTGCGCGAACAGGATCGCCTGGTCCAGCAGCACCACGCCGGGTACGATCGGGCGCGACGGGAAATGGCCGGCGAAGGCCGGGTGGTCGGCCGGCACGGCCCAGGTGAATTCAGCCGCGTCCATGGGGCTTCACCTGGTCGGCGTAGAGCATCTGCAGCGTGGCGCGCAGGAGCTTGCCGGTGTCGTTGCGCGGCAACGTGTCCACGAACACCAGCGGGCGCGGCAGGAAGATCGGATCCAGCCGCTGGCGCAGTTCGGCCATGAGCGCGTGGGCGTCCCGCGTGGGCGCGACCACGAAGGCGGTGAGGCGCACGATGCCGTCCTGCGCGTCGGCCTCGTCGGGCAGGAAGAAGGCCGCATCGACCACGCCGGGCACCGCCGCGATCTGGTGGTTGAGGTAGGCCAGCGAGGTGCGCTTGCCGGCGATGTTGACCAAATCGGCGTGGCGGCCGTGCAGCACGAAGCGGCCGTTGTCGAAGCACTCGATGATGTCGGCCAGCGGCACGCGCCGCTCCACATGCCCGTCGCATGCGTAGGTGGTGTCGCCTTCCTGTTCGAGCCGCGCCCGCCCCATGAGCCGCCAGTGCGCGCCGTCGAGCGTGCGGCGGCAGGCGAGCGCGGACGATTCGGTGGAGCCGTAGATCTCGTGCACCGGAGCGCCGCAGTGCGCTTCGGCGCGGCGGGCCAGGTCGGTGCTCAGCGGCGCGGTGGCGGAGAGGATGAGGTCCAGCGGCGGCACGGCCAGTTCCGACGCCAGCAGCGCCGAGAGGTGGTAGGGCGTGGTCACCAGCATGCGCGGACGCGGTACGGCTTGCAGCGCGGACACGATGTCCTGCGGGTAGAACGGCTTGCCGGCAAAGAAGCTGCAACCGCCGTGCAGGGCGAGCAGAAAGGTGGATTCGAAACCGTAGCTGTGCTGCGCGGGCACCGTGCCCACGATGGCCTGGGCTCGATCGAGCAATCCCAGCGCCTGGGCCTCGGCCTGCCCGTTGAGCACCAGCTTGCCCCAGGTCTTGCGGTGCGGCTGCGGCGCGCCGGTGGAGCCGGAGGTGAACAAGATGGCCACCAGGCGCTCATTGTGAATCTGGGGCATCGCCGCGTCGGCCGGGCGTGGCAGCGCCGCCAGGTCGGGGAACACCAGCCCGGGCATGCCGGGCACCGTGTCGGGCCGATCGCCGAGCCAGGCCACGCCGGGATGTTCGAGCGCCAGGTGCTGCAAGGTGTCGGCCGACTGCGACGAGGGTTGCAGGCTGACCTTGCCCGCCAGCAGGCCGGCGGCGAAACCGACCGCGAAGTGGTAGCGGTCCTCGCACATGTTGAGCAGCCAGTCGCCCGGTGGCAGCCGCTCGGCGAGCGCGTGCGCTTCGGCCAGGAAGGTCCGTACGGTGATCGGGCCGTGCGCGCGCCAGGCGAACACGTCGTCCAGCGCGTGGCGGCTGAGGAGAGCAGATCGGCTCACTGGACTACTACCCTCCGCGCTGCGCCGACTCGCGCTTGTAGGCCTTCACCACGTCCGACAGGCCGGGCCGCTCGTTCGGGGGCAGCAGGATCATGCGGCAGATGTACTCGCCCAGGAACATCAAGCCCATGAGGGGTCCGGTGAGCACGTTGGCGTGCCAGGACCACACGTCAAGGGGTGCCCAGATGAACAGCGCGGTAGAGACCAGCGCGTTGCCGAAGAAGAACAGCGTCCAGGCCACGGTGGCGCCGCGCGTGTAGCGCACGTTGCGCGCGGAAAGGGGTTCGGTGAAGATGCGCCGCGCCATGCGGGTGATGAGTGCCTCGCCCGGACCGAGCAGCGTCTTGCCGAAGAACACGCCGAGCGCCACGTGGATGCCCAGGTGTTGCAGGTAGTACAGCCAGGGCACGTTGTGGCGCAACTGCGGCCAGAGCCCGACGAGCACGGCGCACGGGACCAGCAGGCCCAACCACCGCTGCCAGGGCTTGGGCAGGCGCCACAACACCAGGACCACGGCCAGCGCGATGGGGGAGATCGCCACCGCGACGTTGAAGTCCATGTTGCCCCAGCCGTTACTGCCCACGTGCGCTGCGACCACCCATGCCACCATCAGGAGCAGCACGCCGAAGTTGCGCAGCACCGGGGACTCCACCATCTCACTGCGTGCGCTGGCTCGCGATATAGGCGGTGAGCGCGCGGGGCGAGGAGAAGATGTTCTCGTTGTCTTCGTTGTCCGAGCGCATCTGGAAGCCATAGCGCTTGGAGATGACCAGCGAGATCTCGAGCATGTCGATGGAGTCCAGGCCCATGCCATCGCCGTACAGCGGTCCGTCGGGGTCGACCTCGCTCGCGTCGAGCTCCATGTTGAGGGCTTCGATGATCAGCGCGATCACCTCTGGAACGAGGGCGTCGATGTCGGCGGGAGAGGCAGCAGAAGTCATGGCGTGGGTTCAGGAAGAAAAAGCGGGGGGCGCGCGAAACGCCAGCACGGCGTTGCTGCCACCGAAGGCAAAGGAATTCGACAAGGCGGCGCGCAACGGCACGCCTCGGCGACCCTGCAGGACATGGTCCACCCCTTCGCAGGCCGGGTCAATGCGGCCGGACAAATGGGCGGTGGGGGGAATGGCCTGCTCGCGCAAGGTCATGGCGGTGACCACCGCCTCGACCGCGCCGCAGGCACCCAGCAGGTGGCCGTGCATGGATTTGGTGGCGCTCACCGGCAGTTGCACGGCGCGCTCGCCGAACACCTCGCGCAGGGCGGCGATCTCCACCGGATCGCCTTCGGCGGTGGCCGTGCCGTGGGCGTTGACGTAGTGGATGTCGTCGGGCGCCAGTTGCGCATCGGCCAGTGCACTGCGCAGGGCACGCACCTGGCCTTCGCGGTTCGGGCGCACGAGGTGGCTGTGGTCGCAACTGGTGCCAAAGCCGACGATCTCGCCGTGGATGCGCGCGCCCCGGGCCACCGCATGGTCCCAGGCCTCCAGCACCAGCGCCGCGCCGCCTTCGCCCAGCACCAGGCCGGCGCGGTCGGCGGCGAAGGGCCGGCAGGCCGAAGGGGAGGTCAGCGCATCGCCCGGGGCCATGACGCGCATGGCTTCCCAGGCGCGCACCACGCCGTAGGACTGGCACACGTCGGAGCCGCCGGTGAGCATGACCGCGGCCTCGCCGCTGCGCACCCGGCGGAAGGCTTCACCGATGGCGATGCCCGAAGACGCGCACGCTGCCGTGTGGCTGGTGCTCACGCCGCCCAGGCCGAGCTGGATGGAGATGTGCGCGTTGACCGCGTTGTTCATGCCCTGCACCACCGACAGCGGCGAGACGCGTTCGCGGCCCTTGAGCCACATCTCGCGGCTGCCGCGCTCGTGCGCCGCCACGCCGCCCAGGGCGGTGCCCCAGATGCAGCCCCAGTGCTCGCGGGACGCGTCGCCTTCGCCCGGCCGGCGCGTGAGGCCAGCCTGCTCCCAGGCGAGAAACGCCGCTGCTGTGCCCAGTTGGGCGAAGCGCTCCATCATGAGCGCCAGCGGTTTGCCCAGGATGGTTTCGGGATCGAATTCGGGGCAGATGCCAGCCGGCACCGACAGCGGACGCGGCGGCTCGTCGGTGGCGAGGTGGCGCACGGCCGACTCGCCGGCCAGCAGGCGCTCGAAGAAATCGGTGCCATCGCCGCCGTAGGGGCTGATCACCCCAAGGCCGGTGATCGCGACACGGTGGTGGCGGTGCATGGATCAGGGGGTCTTGAGGGCCGTGAGCGCGTCGATCACAGCTTGCATGTCGGCCACGGTCTTGGGGGGCTCGGTGTCGGAGGGGATGTCGATGCCCAGGCGGTCTTCGGCTTCGAACATCAATTCGGCCAGCATCAAGGAGTCCACCCCGAGCTCGGCCAGCAGGGCGTGCGGTTGCACCTGCTCGGCCTCCACGCCCAGGCGGTCAACGAGAAACGTTCGAATCATTTCGGAAGAGTTCATGAGAAACGCTCAAGGGTGGGACTGGCATGGCGCGGCCTGCACGCAAGCCATGGTTGCGCAAGGGAAGACAAGCGGGGGAACTCCTCCAACGCGAAGGTCTTCTTGTGTCCGCGGTGCCTTGGTGGGCACGCACGGCCTCGCTCTTGGCCTCGCTCTTCGCAGGGAGACGGATTATACAAAGGGCCTCTCGTATGGGGCCTGGCGTGGGACCTGGCGCCACGCGCGTGACGTACAGTAGGCCCGGCCGGTCGGGACCGTTCCGGCCGAACCCCACTCCACGACCATGTCCTCCCTCCCCGCCCGCTCCTGGTACGGTCAACTCTGGTCCCGGTTTGCCACCCTCTGGTATCTCAAGGCGCTGGGCACCACGGCCTTCATGGTGCTGTTCTTCAAGGGCTATTTCTGGGTGCTGCACCATCCACTGGGCGAGCCCGTGGTGATGCCCACGCTGGCGATCGACGACTGGGTGCCGTTCACCGGGCTGGGCTTTCCGGCGTATGTGTCGCTCTGGTTCTACGTGTCCCTGCCCTCGGCGCTGATGCCCGACCTGCGCGAGCTGATCCGCTACGGACTCTGGACGGCGGCCATGTGCCTGTTCTGTCTGGCGCTGTTCTGGGTCTTCCCGACCCAGGTGCCGGTACCCGATGTCGACTGGTCGCTGCACCCGCAACTGCAGTTTCTCAAGGGCATCGACGCCTCGGGCAACGCCTGTCCCTCGCTGCACGTGGGCTCGGCGGTGTATTCGCTGATGTGGCTGCGTGTCATCTTCCTGCAGGTGCGCGCGCCCACGGCCCTGCAGTTGCTCAGCGTGGTGTACTGCGTGGTGATCGTGTGGTCCACCATGGCGATCCGCCAGCATGTGTTTCTGGATGTGCTGGCCGGGGCGCTGGTGGGGGCGGTGTTCGGCTGGCTGTCGCTGCGCCGGGAGCCGGTTTTTCGTTCGGCGCTTGTCGAGAACGCCGTGCGCTGACCGTCGTGCGGGTATGGGGCGCTGCACGTTGCGGCCTGCCCGGATCCATGGTCTCTTTGTCTTGAAAGGAATCCCACCATGTCCAGCAATGCCACCAATACCGTCCGACTGCACCGCGTGCTGCGCGCGCCACCGGAAAAGGTCTACCGCGCCTTTCTGGACGCCGATGCGCTCGCCCGCTGGCTGCCGCCCTACGGATTTCTCTGCCAGGTGCACCACCTGGAGCCCAAGGTCGGCGGCACTTTCAAGATGTCGTTTCGCAACTTCTCGACCGGCCACGCGCATTCGTTCGGGGGTGAATACCTGGAACTCAAGCCGGGCGAGCGCGTGCGCTACAACGACAAGTTCGACGACTCGAACCTGCCCGGCGTGATGAATGTGGACGTGCAGCTCAAGGCCGTGGTGTGTGGCACCGAACTCACAGTGGTGCAGGACGGGATTCCGGCGGTCATACCGGCGGAGATGTGTTATCTGGGTTGGCAGGAGTCGTTGGTGCAATTGGCCCAGCTCGTCGAACCCGACATCCCGGACGCTTGAATCGGAACACCCCCCTGCGCCGCTGACGCGGCTTCCCCCCTCCGTAGCGCGCCTTCGGCGCTTCGAGGGGGGACGATGCCAGAGGCCCGGCAAAGCCGGTTCCTCGGCATCTCTGGAATGATGCACGCGCGCCGACGAACAAAGAGGCGGCGAGTGAGGGGGAGCCGATCCAGGGGCACCGAGGGTCCGGCTCCGCCGGCCCCAGGTGCCGTCCCCCCTCGAAGCGCCGAAGGCGCGCTACGGAGGGGGGAAGCCGCGTCAGCGGCGCAGGGGGGTGTTCACTTCAAGCTGGCCGCGAAGCCCTGCACGAACTCTCCGAGTTGAGCGAGGACTTTCTCGTCCTGCACCGCGCCATCCGTCCCGAACACCGAGCCTGCGCGCGACACCATCAAGCGCCCGCCGTGCCACTGGCGCGTGCCCAGGGTGCGCAGTACCTGCAGCCAGTGGGTCTGCGACATGATGGTGCCGAAGCCGCCGGGAGAGGCGCCGATGACGGCCACCGGGCGGTCGCGGAACACGTCGGGCAGGCCGGGCGTGGGTCGCGAGAGCCAGTCGATGGCGTTCTTGAACACGCCCGGTACGCCGTTGTTGTACTCGGGCGTGACCAGCAACAGGCCGTCGCTGGCCAGGATCTTGTCCTTCAGCGCGCGCACTGCGGCAGGCGTGCCTTCGCTCTGCTCCAGGTCGCCGTCGTACAGCGGAATGCCGTGCAGCGTGGCGGTGTCGAGCTGTGCGCCAGGGCCCACGAGCGGCACGGCCGCGCGCAGCAGCGCGGTGTTGTAGGAGGCCGCGCGCAGGCTGCCCGAGATGCCGAGGATCTTGATCATGGTGTGTCTTGTTGCGGCTCAGGTTTTCCAGAAGTCCGGCCGAGCGTACTCGTGCTTGAGGAAGTCGATCCACAGGCGCACGCGCAAGGCCAGGTGCTTGCGCTGCGGAAACAGCGCGAAGATGCCGTTGGGGGGCGCAGCGAAGTCGTCCAGCACGCTCTCGAGCAGGCCGGCCGCGATGTCCGCCTCCACCTCCCAGGTGCTGCGCCAGGCGATGCCGTAGCCGGCCAGGCACCACTCGCGCAGGACCTGGCCATCGGTGCAGTCCAGCGGGCCGCTGGGTCGCATGTGCACGATCTCGGCTTCGCCATTGCCCCCCGCCGAGCCGGGCACCATGAACGCCCAGCCACGCGTTTGCGACGCGTCGCTGGAGAGCCCCAGGCAGTCGAAACGCGCCAGATCGGCCGGCACCTGGGGCCGGCCGTGTTGCTGCAGGTAGCGTGGCGTGGCCACGCACAGGCGGCGGTTGTCGGCCAGGCGCACGCTCACCAGCGAGGAGTCGGGCAGGTCGCCCACGCGCACGGCACAGTCGTAGGCCTCGCCCGCCACGTCGACCACGCGGTCGCTCAGGTTGAGCGAGACCGTCACCTCGGGGTGCAGTTCGCGAAACCGCGGCACCAGCGGCGCCACGTGGCGGCGGCCGAATCCGGCCGGTGCGGTGAGGCGTAAGTGGCCACTGGCTTTCACGCCACCCGCGCTCACGCTGGCTTCGGCGTTGGCGATGTCGACCAGCAAGCGCTGGCAATCCTCCAGAAATGCGCTGCCTTCGTGCGTGAGGGTGATGCGCCGCGTGGTGCGCACCATGAGCTTGACGCCCAGCCGGGCTTCAAGCGCGTCGAGCCGGCGACCGATGATGGCCGGGGCCACGCCCTCGGCCTTGGCAGCGTTGGTGAGGCTGCCGCGCGTGGCAACCGCCACGAAAGTTTCGAGTTGTTTGAGTTTGTCCACTGAGGGCAGATTACCCCACTTGGTGTGAACAATCAACGCGAGCTTGTGTCGGATTGATGACTTTCAGGCCGCTTTTTCCACCGTGGCGCTCAAGCGGGCCGCGTCCTGCGGGGTGTAACCCAGTTCGGCCAGCAAGTCGGCACTGTCTTCGCCCAGCCGGGGTGGGCTGCGGCGCACGCCCAGGCGTTCGCCATCGAGCGCCAGCGGCAACAACACCGTGCGCGCGGGCTGTCCGGCGCGCTCGCCATCGGACAGGGTGATGGGCGCCAGGCCGCCGGTGGCCAGCAGATGGGGATCGTCCAGCAGCTCGTGGGGCTTGGTGATGGGCGCGAACGGCAGGCCGTGGCGCTCGAACAGCGCGGCCAGCTCGGCCGAGCTGTTCTGCGCCAGCCGCTCGCGCAGCAGGGGAATGAGCCAGTCGCGGGCACGCACGCGGTTGTTGTTGCCCTGCAGCCGCGGGTCGGCACGAAGGTCTTCGTAGCCAAAGGCGTCGCAGAAGATCGCCCATTGGGTGTCGCTGACCACCGCGAGGAAGATTTGCTCGTCGTCTTTCACGCGGAACACGTCGTAGATGCCCCAGGACGAAATGCGATCGGGCATGGGCGCGGCGGCCTTGCCCGTGACGGCGTACTGCATCATGTGTTGCGCGACGAGGAACACGTTGTTCTCGAACAGCGCGCTTTGCACTTCGCAGCCCTCGCCCGTCTTCTCGCGCGCCGCCAGGGCAGCCATCACGCCGATCGCGCCGAACAGGCCGCCCATGATGTCGTTCACCGACGAGCCCGCGCGCAGCGGGTCGCCGGGGCGCCCGGTCATGTAGGCCAGACCGCCCATCATCTGCACCACTTCGTCCAGCGCGGTGCGGTGGTCATACGGGCCGGGCAGAAAGCCTTTGTGGCTGACGTAGATCAGGCGAGGGTTGAGCTTCTTCAGGCTGGCGTAGTCCAGACCCAGCTTCTGCATCGTGGCGGGCTTGAAGTTCTCGCTCACCACATCGGCCGTGGCGATGAGCTTGAGCACCGCCTCCCGGCCTTCGGGCGACTGCAGGTCGAGCACCAGGCTCTTCTTGTTGCGGTTGAACATGGGGTAGAAGCCCGCGCCCGAGCCGAGCAGGCGGCGCGTGTTGTCGCCGGTGGGCGGCTCCACCTTGATCACCTCGGCGCCCAGATCCCCCAGCACCATGCCGCAGGTGGGGCCCATGACCATGTGGGTGAATTCGACGACGCGGATGCCAGCGTAGGGAAGGGTGTTGGTGGTGTCTTGCATGGGGAGATAAGAAAGAGATCAGGCGTTGCGCCAGCCTTTGGGCAAACCCGCTTCGGGCGTCATTCCGTACACCGGCTCGCCCGGCAGGCCGGCCTTGAGCGGCGCGCGCGCCGCGATGAGTTTCTCGATGTCGATGCCGGTGCGCACGCCCATGGCCTCGAACATGAACACCAGGTCTTCGGTGACCACGTTGCCGGAAGCGCCCGGGGCGTAAGGGCAGCCGCCCAGGCCACCGAGCGAAGCGTCGAAGGTGCGCACGCCCACGTCGTAGGCGGCCAGGCAGTTGGCCAGGCCCAGGCCGCGTGTGTTGTGCATGTGGGCCGCGCCGGCCTTGGCACCGAGCTCGGCGCGCAGGCGGGTGAACAGGCGTCGCACCTGAGCCGGGTTGGCCATGCCCGTGGTGTCCGACAGTCCCACTTCGTCCGCGCCCGCGTTGGCGCAGGCCACCGCCAGGCGGATCACATCGTCTTCGTTCACCAGACCTTGCAGCGTGCAACCGAAGGCGGTGGAGAGGCCCACTTCCATTGCCACACCGGGCGCGTGCTCGCGGCGCAGGGCGTGTACCTCGCGCAACGCATCCACCATCTGCGCCGGCGTCTTGCGCACGTTGGCCAGTGAATGCGCCTCGCTGGCCGAAACGGGCAGGGTGATCTTGTGCACACCGCTGGACAGCGCGGCTTCGGCGCCGCGCCGGTTGGGCACCAGCGCCATCACGGTCACGCTTTCGTGCCGCAGCGCGTGCTGCACAACCTCCGCCACATCGGCCATTTGAGGCAGCAGCCTGGCCGGCACAAACGAGCCCACCTCGATCTCGCGCAGGCCGGCGGCCACGAGCGCATCGATCCACAACAGCTTGCTCGCTGTGGGCATGGTCGTCTGGACGGATTGCAGACCGTCGCGCGGGCCGACTTCGCTGATCAGGACTTCCGGGGCTGTTGACATGAGCAATGGCGTGTGGGGCTTGCGTTTCGTTAGTTGGAACGATATTCTTTCTAAAGAAAGAATCGCAGATCGACCCAGGACTGTCAACCCATGCCCCGCAAAGCGCAAACCCCTTCGCTGGCCGATGCCAACGCCGCCACCGGTGGCACCGCCGCAGTGGACCGGGCCCTCTCGCTGCTCGCTGCGTTCCGCGCGGACGATGCCGCGCTCTCCCTGGCCGATCTGGCCGCGCGCACGCAACTGCACAAGAGCACCGCGCTGCGCTTGATTGCTTCGCTGGAACATGCACGCCTGCTGCAGCGCCTGGACGACGGGCGCTACGCCCTGGGCGGCGAAGTGGCTCGGCTGCACGGCATCTATGCCGCGACGTTCTCGCTCGACCGCGTGGTCATGCCGGTGTTGCGCCAGCTGGTGGCGGCCACCGGCGAGAGTGCGGCGTACCACGTGCGCCAGGGCCAGGTGCCGAACCAGACGCGGCTGTGCCTGTACCGGGTGGACTCGCCGCATCCGGTGCGCGACCACCTCCGCGCCGGCGACGTGCTGCCGCTGCACAAAGGCACCGGCGGGCGCGTGTTGTCGGCATTCGGGGCGGGGGATGACAGCCGCAAACCGACGCTGGCGGACAAGCGAACGCACGCGCGCATCCGCGAAGAAGGCTTCATGACCTCGGTGGGCGACCGCCTCGCCGAAGTGGCCGGCGTCTCGGCACCGGTGTTCCATGCCGATGGAACCATCGCCGCTGCGCTCACGCTCACGATGCCGGCGCACCGGTACGACGAGCGGCATGTGGGCAAGGTACTGGCGGCGGCGCGGCAGTTGAGTGGGCGCGTCGGCTGAGGAAGAACGTGGGTCGCTTGAGATTCTTTTAACTAACACAAATATCTATTTTTAAAGATTTAAACTAATATATATGTAATGTCTAGACGTTCTTCCGCCATCGATGCCATGCCGTCCGCCGTGCTGGCGCAACTGCGCCAGTTGGGCGACAACCTGGCGGTTGCGCGCAAGCGCCGGCGCGAGCCGCTGAAATCCTGGGCGCTGCGCATTGGCGTGTCGGAGCCCACTCTGATGCGCATGGAAAAAGGCGATCCCAGCGTATCCATGGGTGTCTATGCCACGGCGTTGTGGTTGATGGGCCGGTCGCAGGCGCTGGTCGAGGCCGCCGCGCCTGAGCACGATCAGGGCGCGCTGGAAGCAGCGGTGCGTGTGGCGCGGGTCCGATCGGTCCGCAAACGACCGTCTCTCTATGGGACAGCCTCGCAGGCTGACGGCAAAGACAACGACACCACCCACGACAACAGCGCAGGGGAACCTTCCCCATGATCCCGTTCGATCTCAGCCGCTACCAGGCGGTGGACACGCTCTACCTGTGGTGGCTCGCCAAGCCCGAAGTACCGCGCCTGATCGGTGAGCTGCGCATGGCGCGCTCGCTCCAAGGGGTGTCGCTGGTCTATGCGCAGGATTGGCTTGCCACAGGATTCGCCCTCAGCGAAGACCTGCCTCTGACCACTGGCGAGTTCTTTCCGGCCGACCGAGAAACCGCTGCGGGTGCGGTCGACGACGCTCGCCCGGACCGTTGGGGCGAGCGCGTCATCCGCGTGCTGGACAAGCCCCCGCGCCTGGCGGTGCTCGACTTCTTGTTTTACGCCGGTGACGAGCGCTTCGGCGCGCTGGGTGTCTCCATCTCGCCAGACGCCTACGTGGCGCGCGATACGGGCGCACTGCCTCGACTCGCCGATGTGCTGACCGTGGAAGCCTTGGTGCAGCAAGTGCTGGCCGGCGCCTCGGTCGATGAGCGACTGCGCCGCCTGATCTCGCCGGGCACCACCTTGGGCGGTGCACGCCCCAAGGCCTTGCTGAACATCGAAGGGCATCCGTGGGTGTTGAAGTTTGGCGAGCCGGGTGACCTCGTCGACACGCCGCTGGTTGAGCATGCGACCATGACGCTCGCCGAGCAAGCCGGCATTCGCGTGGCGCTCACGCAGCCGGTGAAGGTGCACCAGGGACATGCCGTCGCGGTCAAGCGCTTTGATCGGGCACCCGGCCTGCGCCGACACGCCATCTCTGCCAACGTGGCGCTCAAGGCCGCCGGGGAAGCCATGGGCTATCCCGAGCTGGCCCAATGGCTGCGCAGGCGCGGTGTGACCGAGGGCGGTCGACACCTGGCGCAGATGCACGAGTTGTTCCGCCGCATGGTCTTCAACATTCTGATCGACAACACCGACGACCACGAAAAGAACCACGTGCTGTTGATGACCGACCGTGGCGAGTACGAACTGTCTCCCGCCTTTGACGTGCTGCCCTCGGGCCAGGCGCTGGGCTACCAGCAGATGCGGGTGGGCAAGGCGCAAACCGATGCGACGCTGGACAACGCGCTGTCGGAGTGCGCGCAGTTCGGCCTGAAAAGGCCCCAGGCCGTGGCCGAAATCAAGCGCGTCTGCGGCGCCGTGGCGGGCTGGAAGGCCCACTTTGCGCAGATCGGCGTGAGCGCGGCCGACATCGAATCGCTGGCCGCGCAAATCGATCGCCCGTTTCTGCGCGATCAGCGCAACCGCGCCTGATCGTGCATCGTACGAACCCGCAGCGTCTCTATTAGGTCGGTTGAAGTCACAGATAAATCTCGGCAAACCGATTTAATGCCACCTCCGGTCTCGAATACAGTTCATTCCTAGAACAAGCAACGCCCGCGCGCGCGGGCATCCCCAGACGGAGTCTTTTCCCATGACCTCACGCACTTCCATCCACGGCCTTCAAGTCGCCACCGAACTGTTCGACTTCATCAACCAGCAGGTGCTGCCCGGCACGGGCGTGAGCGAGGCCGATTTCTGGAAGGGTTTTGATGCCATCGTCACCGACCTGGCGCCGAAGAACGCCGCGCTGCTGGCCGAGCGCGACCGCCTGCAGACCGAGCTGGACACCTGGCATTCGGCCAACCCCGGCCCGATTCGCGACATGGCGGGCTACCGCAAGTTCCTGGAAACCATCGGCTACCTGGTTCCGCAGCCCAAGAGCGTGAAGGCAACCACGAAGAACGTGGACGACGAACTGGCCGTGCAGGCCGGCCCGCAGTTGGTGGTGCCCATCCTCAACGCGCGCTACGCCCTCAACGCCGCCAACGCACGCTGGGGCTCGCTGTACGACGCGCTGTACGGCACCGACGTGATTCCAGAAGACAAAGGCTGCGGCAAGACGGGTCCCAAGGGCGGCTACAACCCCAAGCGCGGTGCCAAGGTGATCGAATGGGCGCGCCACGTGCTCGACCGCACCGCACCGCTGAAGAAGGGCTCGCACGTGGGCTCGCGCGGCTACAAGGTCAACAAGGACGGCGATCTCGTCGTCACGCTGGCCGACGGCGGCACCAGCAAGCTGGAACACAAATCGCAATTTGTCGGCTACCAGGGCGACGCGAAGAACCCCAGCTCGGTGCTGCTGGTGCACAACGGCCTGCACCTGGACATCCAGATCGACCGCAACACGCCCATCGGCCGGAGCGACGCGGCCGGCGTGAGCGACCTCGTGGTGGAAGCCGCGCTCTCCACCATCCTCGACCTGGAGGACTCGGTGGCCGCGGTGGACGCCGAAGACAAGGTGCTCGCGTACCGCAACTGGCTCGGCATTCTGCAGGCCACGCTGACCGAGTCGGTCACCAAGAACGGCAAGACCTTCACGCGTGGCCTCAACGGCGACCGCGTGTACACCGCGCCCAACGGCAAGAAGGACGGTGTGCGCCTGCATGGCCGCTCGCTCATGTTCGTGCGCAACGTCGGTCACCTGATGACCAACCCCGCCATCCTCTGGGGCGCCCAGGGCCAGGAAATCCCCGAAGGCATCCTGGACGCGATGGTCACCACCACCATCGCGCTGCACGATATCCAGCGCACGAAGAAGGATCCGATCCGCAACTCGCGCAAGGGCTCGGTCTACATCGTCAAGCCCAAGATGCACGGCCCGCGCGAAGTGGCATTCGCCGCCGAACTGTTCGCCCGCGTGGAGCGCGTGCTGGGCCTGAAGGACAGCACGGTCAAGCTCGGCATCATGGACGAGGAGCGCCGCACCTCGGTCAACCTCAAGGCCTGCATCGAGGCCGCATCGAGCCGCGTGGCCTTCATCAACACCGGCTTCCTGGACCGCACCGGCGACGAGATGCACACCGCGATGCTGGCCGGCCCGATGGTGCGCAAGGGCGACATGAAGGCCAGCGCCTGGATCCAGAGCTACGAGAAGAACAACGTCATCGTGGGCCTGAACTGCGGCCTGCGCGGCAAGGCGCAGATCGGCAAGGGCATGTGGGCCATGCCCGACCTGATGGCCGAGATGCTCAAGCAGAAGATTGGCCATCCCAAGGCCGGTGCGAACACCGCCTGGGTGCCCAGCCCGACCGGCGCCACGCTGCATGCCATGCACTACCACCAGGTGCTGGTGTCCGACGTGCAGAAAGAGATGGAAAAGATCGACGGCAACGCCGAGCGCGACAACCTGCTCACCGGCCTGCTGACCATTCCCGTGAGCAGCAACCCGAACTGGAGCGAGGCCGAGAAACAGCAGGAGCTGGACAACAACGTGCAGGGCATTCTGGGCTACGTGGTGCGCTGGGTCGACCAGGGCGTGGGTTGCTCCAAAGTCCCCGACATCCACGACGTGGGCCTGATGGAAGACCGCGCCACGCTGCGCATTTCCAGCCAGCACATCGCCAACTGGCTGCACCACGGCGTGGTGACCGAAGCGCAGGTCACCAAGACCTTCGAGCGCATGGCCGCCGTGGTGGACGGCCAGAACGCGGGCGACCCGCTCTACAAGAAAATGGCCGGCAACTTCAAGACCAGCAAGGCCTACCTGGCCGCGCTGGACCTGGTGTTCAAGGGCAAGGAACAGCCGAGTGGGTACACCGAGCCGCTGCTGCACGCGTGGCGGTTGAAGGTGAAGGCCGAGGCCTGATTCGCTGACACTGGACTACTTCGCACCAACGGCGCCTTCGGGCGCCGTTTCCGCTTCTTGCTTCGAACGCCCATGCCCCTGCAATACCTTATCTTTGACACCAGCGACAACGGCGATGGCACCGGCACCTGGGACGCCGTGGCCAGTGTGCGTGCCGCGCAATGGCCCGAGGTGTTGGAAGAAGTCCGAACCGTGATGGCGTGGGCCGACGCGCATGCGCCGGGCGAGCGGGGGCCGCTGGACGATGGCGGCGTTTGGGATGCGGACGAGCAAACGCAGGTCGATGGCGAGTGGACCACGGTGACGCTCACTCTCACCGGGCCGTGGACTTGGGGTGAGGCGCTGGTGGCGCATTTCGCGCCGCGCGACTGAGCCCGCGCGCGCGGGCAGCGGCCTTACTTGGTCTCGGGCACCGTCGTTTCGTCGAACGACAGTTTGCGCCGCAGCACGACCGGCTTGCCGCCGGTGCGCAGCTTGCTCATCCAGTGCGAGAGGGCGGAGTCCAGGTAGTCGGCGTGGCCCGGGAACCATCTGGCGAGTTCGCGCGCGAAGTCGCGCGAGGTCTCCACGTCGCCGTGTTGTTCCAGTCGCTCTTTCACTTCTCCGAGCGACTTCAGCACCGCCGCATGCTCGTCGATGTGGCAGTCGCGCGGCGGGAAGTCGGTCTCGACCATCCACCGGTCTTCGGTGGTGAAGTGATCGCGCAAGTGCGCTTCGACGGCGTTGAGGCGGTCGCTGACCTGCGCATCCGGCGCGTTGATCAGTGCCGCCACTACCTCGACGAACTCTCGGTGCTTGTCGTCCATGGGCGGGTAGCCCAGCAGAAAGGCGTCGCTCCAGGCGAGCGGGGCGTCAGTGGCCAATAGGCCTTCGGCGGTTGCAGTATCCATACCTGCTGAAGATACACCCAACGCGCCGCCCGCCAGTGGCTTTTAGTCGGACTTCAGGCTGGCCGCTTTTCCGGCCTTGGCCATCAGGTCGTTTTCGCGTGCGATGACCTTGCCGTACGCCTCGGGGCCCGCTCCCACCGGTTCGATGACCGCACCTTCGAAGGTCTTCACCACTTCCGGGCTCTTCACCACTTCGGCGATCTCCTTGCTGATGCGGTCGATGGCGGTCTGCGGCGTTCCGGCGGCCGCGAGAACGCCCACGACCACGGAGAAGTCGAAGCCAGGCACCGTTTCCGCGATCGCGGGGATTTCAGGCGCCTGAGGCGAACGCGTGGGCGCATTGCTGGCCAACAGTCGGACCTGGTTGCTCTTGATGAAGCCCATGACAGAGGGCAAGGCCGCGACCGAAAAATCTACCTGTCCGCCGACGAGCGCCGGTGTGGACTGACCAGACCCCCGGTAGGGCACGTGGCGCAGGTTCAAATTCAGCGCCACCTTGAGGGCTTCCATCGTGAGGTGGTGCGTACTGCCGATGCCCGATGAGCCGTAGGTGAATTCATCGGGCTTGCTCTTCACCAAGCTCAGGAACTCGGCGAAGGTGTTGACGCCGGTCTTGGGGTGGGCGACCACGAACAGCGGCGAGCGCGCGATCAGCGACACCGGCAAGATGTCCTTGCCGCTCTGGTACGTCGCCGCCTTGTTCACTTGCGGCGTGATGGAGAGCATGGAGCCGTCCGACACGATGAAGGCATGGCCGTCACCGGGTGTGCTCTGCAGCAAGGTCTGGTAAGCCACGACGCCGTTGCCGCCCGGGCGGTTGTCCACCACCACCGACTGGCCCATGCGCTCGCCGAGCTGCTTGGCCACGATCCGCGCCACGGTGTCGGGCAGACCACCCGCGGCATAGGGCACGATGAATTTCACAGGCTTGGACGGATAGGCGGTCTGCGCCGTGGCAAGCCAGGGCGAAAAGCACAGGACGAGGGCAGAGCTGATGAGGGTTGTGCGGGGCATTTTTGTCTCCAGAGTTATAGGTTTGCAAGGGCGCCCGCCGCGTACACGACCCAAGCGCCGGCTTCCACTTGACGACAACGTCACGACAACGAGCGATGCCTCCTCCAGAGCCGCTCTTGTAATTTACTTAGATGGCTAAGATAATTCATTCTTTCAAACTGAATACGGCTTGTCAACGTTGAAAACCCTCCAGCCGTCGATCACCTCCGAGGACGATGCATGGCCCCCGATCTCCACTTCCTCACGCTGACCATCGTGCGCGCAGCGCCCATCGCGCGCGATATCCACTGCTTTGAGCTGGCCGACCCCGAGGGTGGCGAGTTGCCGTCCTTCACCGCCGGCGCGCACGTGCGCGTCCAAACGCCGCTGGGAGTGGTACGTCAATACTCGCTGAGCAACCATCCCGATGAGCGGCACCGCTATGTCATTGCCGTGAAACGCGAGCACGACGGGCGTGGTGGCTCGATGAGCCTGGTTGACGGCATGCGCGCGGGACAGACCGTGCAGGTGGGCTTGCCGGAGAACCTTTTTGAACTCGACGCCAAGGCGCGCAGCTTCGTGCTCATCGCCGGTGGCATCGGCATCACGCCGATGCTGGCGATGGCGCGCCAGTTGTCCACTCTGGGCGATCGCCCGTTCACGCTGTATTACCTGACGCGGGACTCGGAGGGAACGGCGTTTCGGCAGGAACTTCTCGACAGCGAATTTGCCGCGCGCGTCGTGATGCACCACGATCAGGGCGATCCCGCCAAGGGCTTTGACCTCTGGCCGGTGCTGGAGAAGCCGGGTGCGGCAGCGGGCCGACACGTGTACTGCTGCGGACCTCGGCCCTTGATGGACGCGGTGCGCGACATGACCGGTCATTGGCCGAGCAGTGCCGTGCACTTCGAGAGTTTCGGCGGCGATACCAAGCCCCATGCCGACGACCAGGTGTTCTCGGTGCGGCTCAAGTCCGATGGCCGCACCCTGGCGGTGCCGATCGGACGCTCCATCCTGGATACCTTGCGGTCGGAGGGCGTTCACGTCCCCAGCTCCTGCGAGAGCGGCACCTGCGGTTCGTGCAAGACGCGTTTGATCGAGGGCCAGGCCGATCACCGCGATCTCGTGCTGCTCGAAGAGGAGAAGGCCGATCACATCATGGTGTGTGTCTCGCGCGCCAAGTCGCCATGCCTGGTGCTTGACTTGTGAGTACTGAGCCGATTCGCCTGGGTGTGCTTGGCCTGGGCCGGGCGTTCACGCTGATGTTGCCCACCTTCCTGGGAGACCGGCGCGTCGCGTTGCGGGCAGCCTTCGACCCGCGGGCTTCGGCTTGTGCGCAGTTTGAGGACATCTTCGGCGGCACCGCGCACCGCTCCCCCGAATCGCTCTGCGCCGATCCCACGGTGGAATGGATTTACGTGGCCACACCGCATCAGATGCATGCGGAGCACGTGGCCTTGGCCGCAGCGCATGGCAAGAGCGTCTTGGTGGAGAAACCCATGGCCCTCACGCTCGACGATGCCACGCGCATGATCGAAGCTTGTGAGCGCGCGGGCGTTTCCCTGATCGTCGGCCACAGCCACAGCTTCAATGCCCCGGTGCTGCAGGCGCGGCAATTGATCGACACTGGCGCGCTCGGCGAGGTCCGCCTCGTGCACGCCATGCAATACACCGACTTTCTCTACCGTCCCCGGCGACCAGAGGAACTCGACACCGCGCGTGGCGGAGGCGTCGTGTTCAGCCAGGCTGCGCATCAGATCGATATCGTGCGCTTGCTGGCGGGGGGGCTCGTGTCGCAGGTGCGCGCCCGCACCGGCGCCTGGGACGCTTCGCGACCGACCGAGGGCGCCTTCAGTGCGTTGCTGGACTTCCAGAATGGCGCGTTTGCCAGCGTCACGTACAACGGCTATGGCTTCTACGACACCGACGTCCTCATGGAGGGTTTGGGCGAGATGGGGCTTCCCAAAGACACCGATGCCCACCGCCTTACCCGGGCGCGATTGGCGAGTGTGATCGATGAAGCAGCAGAAGCGGCGATGAAGGCCGAGCGCAATTTCGGGGGGAGTCAATTCGTGCTGCCTTCGGCGCGCGTTCCCGATGCTTGCCAGCATTTCGGCCCGGTGATCGTGAGTGGCGATCGCGGCGATCTGCGGCTGACCCCGCGGGGCGTGGAGCTCACGGACGCGCAGGGCACACGCTTCCTGGCGGTCGACCTGCCCCCGGTGCCGCGTGCCGAGGTGATCGACGAGTTGTGGCGTGTGGCGCGAGAGGACCATCCGCCCGTGCATGGCGGCGCCTGGTCCCGGGCCACGCTGGAGGTGTGCCTGGCCATTATCGAGTCTGGCCGGCAAGGGGTGGCTATCATGCCCACTCACCAAGTGGCCTACCCGATGCCTTCTCGTCCCGATGCCTGATCCCCGTGCGACCCAACACCTCTTGCGCCATTGGCGCGAAGCCGTTCCACAAGACCGCCTGGCGCATCTCGTGCGCGATGTGGCGCGCGCGCAGATGCGTGCGCTGCAAGTTCGGCTGACGGCCCATGGCGTGTCGTTCGGCCATTGGACTTTTCTGAGGATTCTCTGGATCCAGGACGGGCTCACGCAGCGCGAGCTCAGCGACCTCGCCGGCGTGATGGAGCCCACCACCTTCAGCGCCGTGCGGGCGATGGAAGGCATGGGTCTGATCGAGAGGCGTCAGCTCGAAGGCAATCGCAAGAACGTGCACGTGTTCCTCACCCCGCAAGGGCGTGCACTGGAGAAGCTGCTGGTGCCGCTGGCCGAGGACGTGAACCGCGCCAGCGTGCGTGGCATACCAGAACGCTCGGTGGCGATCGTGCGCAAGAGCCTGCTGAAGATGATCGAAAACCTGGCCGACGAAGAGGCGAGCCAGAGCGAGCCCGGCGCAGCGCTCAAATAGCGTAGCTCTCGTAGGTGGCGGGGTGGAATATCTCGTCGATCGACAAAGCACGGCTGGACAGACCCTGCGCATGGTGGTGGCGCAGGAAGGTCTCGATGGTGGCGCGGTTGCGCGACACGCCGTAAGACCAGTAGTCCTCGCCCATGGTCTCGCGCGCCGCCTTGAGCTGCTCTTCCACGAAGGGCAGCGTCACCTTGGTGGCAGAGGTGTCCGACAAGGCCAGCAACGCGGCATCCTTGGCCTGAGAAAACGCCTTGAACACGGCGCCCGGCAACCAGGGGTGCTGATCGGCCAGCCGCCGGCGAACGCCCACGACGTGCATGATCGGAAAGATGCCGGTGCGGCGGAAGTAGTCCTTGGCCACGGCCGTGGGGTCGTCGAACAGCCAGCCGACATTCGGATTCGCCAGCGCCTGAGCGCTGGGCGGGCGCGGCGCCATGAAGCCATCGATGTCGCCCCGGTCGAGCATCTCGGAGATGGTGACGCCCTCGGGCGCGCTCTCCAGCTTCACGCCTGCAGGCAAGTTCAAGGCGATCTTCTCAGGGCGCCCTGCGGTCTCGATGCCACCGCGAACCCAGGTCACGTCTTCGGGCGCGACCCCGTAGTCGTCCTGTAGCAGCGCGCGTGCCCACACGTTGGCGCTGAGTTGGTATTCCGGCAGGCCGATGCGTTTGCCTTTCAGGTCTTCAGGGCGCCGGACGCGGTCCTTGCGCACATAGATGGACGTGTGGCGAAAGGCGCGTGAGAGGAACACCGGCACCGCGACGTAGGGGCAGTCGCCCTTGGCCGTCTTCACCGCATAGCTCGAGAAGGAGAGCTCGGAAATGTCGAACTCCTGGCTGCGCATGGCGCGAAAGAACATCTCTTCCGGATAGAGGTTCATGTAGACCGGGTCGACGCCATCGATCTGGACACGGCCGTCCAACAGGGCGCGTGTGCGGTCGTAGTCGCCCATGGCGATGGAGAGTTGGAGTTGGGACATGGGTCTCTCAGGTTTGCACGGAGTAGGACGGTTCCAGTTCGGGGCGCTTTTCGTCGCGGCCCCATACATAGGAGGTATCGTGGTCGCGCCAATCGGTGGTCTTGGGCACCACCGCCTGGAACGAGCAGACCGATGACGGAATAGCCTTGTCGCCCGTGCCGATGGCCGGGGTGCCGCTCTGGAATTCGCGCACCGCTTCCAGCATCTGCTTGCGAAACTCCACCACGGCCATGTCGCTGGCGCCCAGGCGATCCTGTGTGCGGTCGGCAATCGGCCCCATGGTGATCCACATCGCCACATCCTGATTGGGAAAGCCTGTGATGCCCGTGAAGTTGCCCGCCTTCATGGCCTCGCGGTCCTGCCAGAAGCGGTTGTCTTCGTTGCGCAAAGGTCGGTAGTGGCGGTCGAGGTCCACCCCGACGGTCTGGCGCAGGAACTTGCGCCAGGTCTCGGTTTCGGGCGTGCTGGCCGGGTGGCCCCAGGCGAGAAAGTAGAACGCCGTCGTGGTGTCGTCCATCGGCACATTCACGTTGGCCACGTTGTACAGATTGTTGGGCGGAACAAGCACCGTGATGGGTGCGCAGAACACCGTGCAGCGCACGTAGTCGTGCGTCGCGGCATTCTGGATGGGGCGGCGGATGGCCGCGTACCGAAAGCCGTAACCGCCCCGCTGGACCTGCATGCGCGGGGCCTTGTCCGTGGAGGGGCGAAGCCAGCTCTTGTCGGTGGCTTCGGCGCCACCCACGCGTGCCGGCATCATGTCGGACGAATGCAGACTGGAGCTGTGCGCGGAGTCGATCGCACCCTCCAGGACCTGCGCCCAATTGCACGGCAGGACCACCTTGGCGATGGACACGCGAGTGTCCGCGGTGGGTGCCCAGGGCGGGGGCACGAAGTCCGGCGCTTCGTCCGGCGGGCCGAACCAAGCCCACACCATGCCTCCCCATTCCTGCACCCGATACGCTTTGTGCTTGACCTTTTCAGCCAGTCCGCTGGCGGCCGGCTCGGACACCATTTCCAGAACGGTGCCTGCCACATCCATCTTCCAGCCGTGGTACAGGCAACGCAGGCCGCCTTCCTCATTGCGTCCGTAGACCAGCGACACGCGCCGGTGCGGACATCGCTCGTCGAGCACGCCCACGCGGCCGTCCGAGTCGCGGAACACCACCAGGTCCTCGCCCAGGACACGGGCCTTGACGGGGGCGCCATCGGCGTCCGCCACTTCTTCGGTCAGGCAGACCGGCAGCCAGTGCCGCCGCATGAGCTGGCCCATGGGCGCTGTGCCAACGACGCGGCAGAGCAATTCGTTTTCTTCTGGCGAGATCATGAGAGCGTCTCCAATCAGCGGGGCTGAAGCACCGGCGTTTCGCGGGCAATCTGGAATATTCTTAGTGATCTAAGTATATGGTGCTGCCGCGGGCATGGCAAGCGCGCGAACCTATCACGCGCCGGTTCGAATCGAACGGCGTTCCGGGATACGCGTCGGAGAGCGGAAAGCTGGGCGCGGCCTCAGCGGATGGCGGCGTAGCGCTGTTCCATTTCCTGGCGCATGGTCTTGCGCAGGCTGGCGGCGGCGTGGCGGCGCCTCTCGTCGGGCGTGCCGGGCTCCAGCGGCGGCACGGCCTTGGGCTTGCCGCTGTCGTCCACCGCCACCATCGTGAAGAAGCAGCTGTTCACGTGGCGCTCTTCCTGCGTGCGGATGTTCTCGGCGATCACCTTGATGCCGATCTCCATCGACGAGGTGCCGGTGTGGTTGACCGCCGCCAGAAAGGTGAGCAGCTCGCCCACGTGGATGGGTTGGCGGAACATCACCTGGTCCACGCTGAGCGTGACCACGTACGACGACGCATAGCGGCTGGCGCAGGCAAAGGCGACCTGGTCGAGCAGCTTCAACACGTTGCCGCCATGCACCTTGCCGGAGAAGTTGGCGGTGTCGGGGGTCATCAGCACCGTCATGCTGAGTTGGTGGCGGGGCAGTTCCATCGTGTGTTCAGATCGAGGGGTCTTCGGGAATGAGGTCCGACGCGGCGCGCAGGCCTTCGGCTTCGGTGCGGTAGAGCTGCAGCCGAGGGCTTTCGTTCAAATGGCCCGCGCGGCGCAACACATTTTCCACCGGCAGCTTGATGCCCACCAGGTGCAGCGTGATGCGCTGGTCGTCGAGCTGTTCGCGCAAACGGCCGAAGGCCTCGGCACCGGTGGCATCGATCCGGTTGATCGGGTGGGCGACCCACATCACGTGTTGCGTATCGGGGTGGGTGCTGAGATGTTCCGCGATGGCGCGCTCGAAGGCGTTGGCGGTCGCGAAGTCCAGCGCCGCGTCCATGCGCAAGGCGAACATGCCCGGTGCCAGAGGCGGCAGTTGCCAGAGGTGGCGGTCGCGCAGGCTGCCGTCGGGGTGCAAGCCGATTTCGATGATGCGCGGGTGCAGCCGCAGGTAGAGGAAGTGCGACAAGGCCATGAGCACGCCGGCCAGCACGCCCCAGTACAGGCGCGGCGCGGCCAGCACGGTGACGGCGAAGGTGATTCCCGCGATCACCGCCTCCACGCGAGAGACCTTCCAGAGATAGGTGAAGGCGCGGGGCTTGATCAAGCCGATCACCGCCACCAGCACGATGGCGGCCAGCACCGCCATGGGCACATGGTGCAGCAAGGGCATGAACAGCAGCAGCGAGATGAGCACCACCGCCACCATGAAGAGCGTGGCCCAGCCCGACTTCGCACCGGCGTAGAGGTTGAGCGCGGAGCGTGAGAACGACGAGCTGGTGGGGAAGGCGCCGCTGAAACCGGCGGCCAGTTTGGCCAGACCCTGGCCGATCAGGTCCTGGTCCTGGTCCCAGCGCTGGCCGCGCTGACCGTTGTCCACCTTCGCGCTGGAGGCCGTCTCCAGGAAACTGACCAACGTGATCACCAGGGTTGGAACCACCAACTGGCCCAGCGTGGACCAACCCGGCCAGTCGGGCCAGTACAAGGCAGGCAGACCTTGGGGCAGCGTGCCGACGACCGCGCCACCGTGGGCTTCGAAACCCACGGCGTAGCTGATGCCGCCGCTGACCGCCATCACCAGCAACACCGTGGGAAAGCCGGGCCGCCAGCGGCGCGCCAGCACCAGCAGCGCCAGGCTGAGCACCCCGAACGCGAGCGAGGGCAGGTGCAGCGAGGGCTGCGCGAGCAGCGCGTCCCAGGCGCCGAACCCCAGCAAGGCCGGCAGCTGCGACGCGATGATGAGCACCGCGGCCGCCTGCGTGAACGCCATCAGCACCGGCGAATTGACCAGATTGAGCAGCCAACCGAAGCGCGCGAAGCCCAGCGCGATCTGCAGCAGGCCGGTGAGCAGGCACAGCCACACGGCCAGGGCGATCCATTGCGGGCTGCCGGGTTCGGCCAGACCGCTGAGCGAGGCGCCCACGAGCAGGCACGTCAGCGCCGTGGGGCCGACGGACAAGCGCGGCGAAGCGCTGAACAGCACCGCGATCAGTGCCGGCAGCAGCGTGGCGTAGATGCCGGTGACCAGGGGCATGCCCGCCAGCGCGGCGTAGGCCACGCCTTGAGGAATGACCATCAGGCCGACCGTGAGTCCGGCCAGGGCTTCACCCCGGAGCAGACCGGCATCGGGGCGGGGCCAACGGAGAAACGGAAATACACGGTGCAGGCGGGACATGGGCCGATCGTAAGGGTTTCGGGAGGAAGCCCTCGCGCCACAGCGAACTTGCAACGCTCGCTCAGACCGGGGTAACCTGAGCACCGAGCCACGCGGCCAACTCCTCGCTGCCGCGCCTTTCGATTCCTCAGGAGGACTTTCCATGCAGCTCATCTTCTCGGCCGGCCTCATCGTGCTGGTGGTCCTGTGGGGCGTGATCGCCCCGGCCTCGCTGGACGCGGTGTTCGATACCGTGCTGGCCGTGATCACGCGCGACTTCGGCTGGCTCTATCTCTGGGTGGTGCTGGGGCTGGTGGTGTTCGCGCTGGTACTGGCGTTCAGCCGCTATGGCGACCTCAAGCTCGGCGGCGAAGACGATGAGCCCGAGTTCTCCATGGGCAGCTGGTTCTCCATGCTGTTCGCGGCCGGCATGGGCATCGGCCTGGTGTTCTGGGGCGTGGCCGAGCCGATCTCGCACTACGGCGCGCCACCGCCCGGCATCGCGGCGAACACCCCCGAGGCAGCCAACGCGGCCATGCGCTACAGCTTTTTCCACTGGGGCCTGCATCCCTGGGCGGTCTACAGCGTGGTGGCGCTGGCGATCGCCTTCTTCCAGTTCCGCCGAAACGGTTCGGCGTTGGTGAGCACGGCGGTGGAGGCCCTGCCCTGGGCACCGATGCGCCGGCTCGGTCCTCTGGTGAACGTGCTGGCGGTGATCGCCACCGCCTTCGGCGTGGCGGCCTCGCTGGGCATGGGGGCGCTGCAGATCAATAGCGGCCTGCATGCGCTGCTGGGCCTGCCAGTGAGCGAGCTCTCGCAGATCGGCATCATCGTGGTGACCACGTTGGCATTTCTGACCTCGGCCGTGAGCGGTGTCGGCAGAGGCATCAAGTGGCTCTCCAGCATCAATCTGGTCTTGGCCAGCCTGCTGGCGCTGGTGGTGTTCGTGGTCGGGCCGACGGTGGTCATCATCGACGCCTTCACGTCCACACTGGGTAGCTACGTGAGCGAATTCGTGCGCATGAGCTTGCGCATGACCCCCTTCCGCGACAGCACCTGGGTCGGCGGCTGGACCATCTTTTATTGGGCCTGGTGGGTGAGCTGGTCGCCTTTCGTGGGTCTGTTCATTGCGCGCGTGTCGCGTGGCCGAACCATCCGCGAATTCATCCTCGGCACCATGCTCGCGCCCAGCCTGGCTGCCTTCGTCTGGTTCTCGGTGTTTGGTGGCACCGCACTGCATCTGGAAATCGTGCAAGGTGTTCCCGTGGCCGAAGCGGTGCGTGCAGACGTGTCCACCGCGCTGTTCGCGTTGTTCCAGGCCTTGCCGCTGAGCACCTTGATGTCGGGCGTGGCGACGGTGGTCGTGCTGCTCTTCTTCGTCACCTCGGGCGACTCGGCCACGCTGGTGCTCGGCATGATGAGTACCGGGGGCGAAGGCGACCCCAGCGCGCGGGTGAAAATTGTCTGGGGCCTGCTGATCTCGGGTATTGCCATCAGCCTGTTGCTGGCCGGCGGATTGCAAGCGGTGCAGACGGCGACCATCGTGTTCGCCTTGCCGTTCTCGCTGGTGATCGTGCTCATGGGCATTGCGCTGTGGCGGGGCGTGCGCGACGACCATGACGAAGAGCAGCGGCGCGATCGGGCATTGCGCCGGCGCATGCGGGAAGTCTTGAAATGAGGTTAGGCTTGCGCGTCCATGACCACTGAACTGGCCCTGGCCTTCGGCAAAAGTTTCCTGTTTGCCTTCGCGGCCCTTCTCCCCATTCTGAACCCGGCCGCCACCGCGCCGATCTTCCTGAGCCTGACCGAAGGCGCGTCGCCCTCGATCCGCACCACGCTGGCGCGGCGCATTGCGCGCAACATGTTCGCGCTCATGGTGGGCTCGATGCTGGTGGGTTCGTATGTGCTCGATTTCTTCGGCATCTCGCTGGCGATCGTGCGCGTGGGCGGGGGGCTCATCGTGGCCTCGTCCGCGTGGAAGCTGCTCACCACGGACCACCTCTCCGAAGACAGCCGCGTGTCCCTGGCCGAAGCCTTCACGCCCGAACGTGCGCGCCGCCAGGCGTTCTACCCGCTCACGTTTCCGATCAGTTGCGGGCCGGGCTCCATCGCCGCGGCGATCACCGTGGGGGTGTCGCTGCACAGTCCGCGCATCGGCATTCAGCTGGCCCATGTGGGCGGTGGCATCGTGGCCCTGTTCGCCATCGGCATCCTGCTGTATCTGGCGTTCCGTTATGCGCAGCGCCTGCTGCGGCCCCTGGGCGAGGCCGGCACCATCATCTTCCTGCGCCTCTCGGCTTTCATCCTGCTGTGCCTGGGGGTGCAGATCGTGTGGGACGGTGTGAGCGAGTTGTTGCGCAGCGTCTGGCCGGTCGCGCCCGTCTGAAGGGGCGTTGCGCCACTTACCGCAACACGTCGCGGATCGAGGGATCCTTGTCGAATTGGGCCTTGGCATAGGGGCACAGCGCGATCACCTTGGTCTGCGTCTTGCGCGCCCAGGCCACGAGCGCGTCGAGCAGCTGGCGCCCAACGCCCTGGCCCTTCAGGCGATCGTCGACCTCGGTGTGGTCGATCACGATCAGCGTGTCGTTGGTGCGGCTGTAAGTCATTTCGGCCAGGCGTTCGCTGCCCTGGCGGGTGTAGAAAGCGCCTTTGGAGCCGGCCTCTTCGTGTTCGATGGTGTGTGTCGTCATGGTCGATGGACGTTGATGAATATAGGTCAGCCTCTCACGCCAGCACGTCGCGGATGGCCGCATTGCGTTCGAACTGGAGCTTCACGTAGGAACAGACAGGCACCACCTTCGTGTTCGTCTTGCGGGCCCAGGCCACCATCGCGTCCTGCAACTGCTGTGCAAGGCCATGGCCGCGCAGGCCTGGATCGACATAGGTGTGGTCGACCACGACGAGCGACGGGTTGGTTCGGCTGTAGGTCATCTCGCCGACCTGCCGGCCCTCGTGTTGGATGTGGAAGACGCCGCGCGCAGCGGTTTCCTGGTGTTGGATGGTGTGGGTGGTCATGGCAGCGAGCGCGGGTGAGGCGTTGAGGGTCGGAGGTATTACGACCCATTGAACACCATCCTGCGAGGCCCATGCGAACGGGGGGATATTCCACCCGCCTCAATGAAAAGGCCCGCAACGCGGGTTGCGGGCCTTGCGTTCGGAGCCTGGGTCAGATCTTGGCCGTGGTGATGAAGCTGTCGTAGCGCCATTCGGAGAAGCGGCTCCACAGGATCTGGTCGCGCTGGAATACGCGCATGTCCTGGTGGATCTTCTTGAACTCGGGCGACTTGGCTTCCTGCTCGGCGAACACCGCCATGGCGGCCTTGAAGCCCGCGTCCATCACGTCCTTGGTGAAGGGCTTGAGCTTGGTGCCCGCGGCCACCAGACGCTTGAGCGCCGCGGGGTTCTGGGCGTCGTACTTGGCGGTCATGTCGCGCGCGGCCACGGCCCCAGCGGCGCGCACGATCGCCTTGTTCTCGGCCGAGAGCGCGTCGAACGCCTTCTTGTTGATGAAGAACTCCAGCTCGGCACCACCCTCCCACCAGCCTGGGTAGTAGTAGAAGGGAGCAACCTTGTGAAAGCCCAGCTTTTCATCGTCGAACGGGCCGACAAATTCGGTGGCGTCGAGTTGGCCCTTCTCGAGCGACTGGTAGACCTCGCCCGCGGGCATGTTCTGCGCCACCACGCCCAGCTTGGCCATGGTGTCGCCGAACAGGCCGCCACCCAGGCGCATTTTCAGGCCCTTCAAGTCGGCCACCGACTTGATTTCCTTGCGGTACCAGCCGCCCATTTGCGTGCCGGTATTGCCAGAGCTCATGGAGACGATGTTGTACTTGGCGTAGAACTCGTCCATGAGCTTGCGGCCGTTGCCGTGCTCCATCCAGGCGTCCATGTGGCGCGCGGTCAGGCCGAAGGGCACGGCACAGCCGAAGGCGAAGATGGGGCTCTTGCCGGTGAAGTAGTAGGGCGCGGTCTGTGCCATTTCGATGGTGCTGTCCTGGATCGCGTCGACCACGCCGAAGGCCGGCACGATTTCGCCGGCCGCGTGCACCGATACTTCGAACTTGCCGCTGGACAGGGCCTTCACGGTTTCCGAGAATTTCTCGGCTGAACCGAAGATGGTGGGCAGCGATTTGGGGAAGCTGGACGCAAGGCGCCAGCGGACGGCCGCCTGGGCGTGAACGGCGGGAGCGGCACCAGCGGTCAGAACGCCTGCGATGCCCGCGTGTTTGATGAGGGAACGACGGTCCATTGAAAAATGTCTCCGAGGGTTGAACAAAACAGCGGGTTCGACGCCCGCCAACGGGAACGCCGAGCGTACTCCATGCCCCGAGACCTTTGCGCGCACCGGTGGCCTTTTCTTTGCTCTCAGCTCGGGAGCAGAGATGCCAGATCGAAGCTGATGCGCTGTCCCATGTCGCCTCGGTGACGCAGGGCGAGTTCCTTTGGTGGCAGGGTCACTGCCAATGGAGCCACATGATGCACAAGCTCCGCTTTCGCCGCCATACCGAGATCGAAGAGCAGAGCGTGCGACTGGCTCGCCCGTACCACCTGCCAAGTGTTCTGATGCAAGTCACCCAGGCGTTTCAGGGCGATCGTTGGATCTTGGCCTGGCTTGTTGAGCGCTTTGAGTAGCCTGATGATGCGGGTGCCACGGAGTTCTGTGTCGGTCAGGCCATCGTCTTTCGTCGCGGGCTGTTCCGTTCCGAGGGATCGCCTCTTCCTTCGGGTGTGAGCGCACTGTCTGGGACAATGGCGCTTTGCCCAAGCGACCCTGTCCTGCGCATGCCATCCCCCACCGAAGAGATCTCCCGCGCTGACACCGGCGCATCTGACAGCCCCGCGCCCGTGGCCGGTCCGATCGCGCGCGAGGCGCTCGCGCTGGCGGCGTTCGACCACGTCGTGGCGCACGCCTTGGGCTACCGCGCGCGGCCCGGCCAGCGCGAGATGGCGGCCCACATCGCCCACACCCTTTCGGGTGTGACGCTGGGTGACGGCGCGGTGGCCAGCGACGCCGCACTGCCCGCGCGCGGCATCGCGGTGGTGCAGGCTGGCACCGGCGTGGGCAAGTCGGCGGCCTATGCGTCCACCGTCATTCCGCTGGCGCTGGCGCAGCAAAAGCGCGTGATCATCAGCACCGCTACCGTGGCCCTGCAGGAGCAGCTCATTGCCAAGGACCTGCCCGCGCTGGCCACCGCCTTGCCTGAGCCCTTCACCTATGCCTTGGCCAAAGGGCGCGGACGCTACGTGTGCCGCCTGAAGCTGGACCAGCTCAGCGGCGGCGACGCGGCCAGCGCCGACCTGTTCGAGACCGACGACAACGGCAGCGGCACCGCCGACACCAGCGCCTCCGGCCTGGCGGCGCAGGCCGTGTCTTCCGCCGCCGCGGCCGCGCGCTGGCAGGAGCGCGGCGTGCAGTACACCGCCTGGGCCAACGCGCTGGACGATGGCTCGTGGGACGGCGACCGCGACCGCCTCGACGATCCGCCCGATGGCGCGCTCTGGGGCCCCGTGGCCGCCGAGCGCCACACCTGTACCGCGCGCCACTGCCCCGCCTACAACAGCTGCAGCTACTACCGCGCGCGCGCCAGGCTCGCGCAATCGCAGGTGATCGTGGTCAACCACGATCTGCTGCTCTCCACGCTTGGCCTGCACGCATTGCCCGCGCCGCACGACTGCTACGTGGTCTTCGACGAGGCACACCACCTCGGCTCGGTCGCGCAAGGACAGTTCACCGCCTCGATGGACCTGATGCGCGGCCAGTGGCTCGACAAACTGCCGCGCGCGGTGGCCGAGGTGGCAGAGGCGATCCAGCACACGCCCACGGTCGACGTCGCCACGCACGCCAAGGAGCTCAAGAGCGCCCTGACCGAACTCGCGCGGCTGGCCATGGCGCGCATCGGCTCGCTGCCGGCGTGGCTCGATCTCACCGGCCGCAGCGCCGGCCGGCCACCCATGCGCACGGGAGATGGCTTCCAGGACGCCGGCGCGCCCGTGGTCGACCGCTTCGACGGCGGCGTGCTGCCCGCCGAGTGGCTTGACACCCTCACCCCGCTGCAGGCCCACGCCAGCAGCCTGCTCAAGGTGTTCGAATCCCTGGCCACGCAGCTCAAGGTCAACGCGCGCGAGAACCCGGGCGATGCCCCACGCTTTGCCAAGCTCTACAGCCGCCTCGGCGTGCTCGCACCCCGCCTGCAGAGCGCGCAGGAAACGGCGACCCTCTGGCTGCAGGAGGCCGGTGGCGGCCAACCCCCGCTGGCCAAGTGGCTCGAAGCCGGCGTGAGCCACGGCCTCGTCACGCTCACCGCGCACGCCTGCCCGCTGCAACCCGGCAGCCTGTTGCGCAACCAGCTGTGGAACCAGGTGCGCGCAGCGGTCGTCACCTCCGCCTCGCTCACCACCTGCGGTACCTTCGACCACTTCTTGCACGAGTCCGGCCTGGCCTACGACGACGCGGTGGCCGCGCGCGAAGTGCAAAGCCCGTTCGACCACGCACGACAGGGCCGCCTGGTGGTGGTGCAGACACAGGCCGACCCGAAGGACGTAGAGGGCTACACGCGCGAAATGCTCGCTGCGTTGATGGCCGATCTGCGCGAAGTGCAGCGCGGCGCCCTGGTGCTGTTCACTTCGCGCGCGCAGATGCGCCAGGCGCAGATGCTGCTGGAGCGCGGCGAGCACGGCGCGCTGCGCGAGCGCGTGCTGGTGCAGGGCGAGGCCTCGCGCACCGTGCTGCTGCGCCGGCACGCCGAGCGCGTGGCCGAGGGGAAACCGTCGGTGCTCTTCGGTCTGCAATCGTTTGGTGAAGGGCTTGATTTGCCGGGCGAGTTGTGCGAGTGGGTCTTCATCACCAAACTGCCGTTCGCCTCGCCCAGCGACCCGGTGGGCCAGGCACGCGCCGATTGGCTCAAGAGCCAGGGCCGCGACCCGTTCAGCGAACTCGTGGTGCCGGCCACCGGCGCTCGCCTGCTGCAATGGACCGGCCGCGCGCTGCGCACCGAGAGCGACGAAGCGGTGGTCGTTTGCTACGATGCCCGCTTGCTGCGCCAGTCGTACGGGCGGCGCATGCTCAAGGGCTTGCCACCCTACCGGCTGCAGCGCCGCGTCGACGGTGTGCTGACCGACGCCTGACTTCTTCACACACAAGAAAGCCACACCCCATGATCTTCACCGTCCTCAAACTGGTCCACGTTCTTGCCGTTGTGCTCTGGGTCGGTGGCATGGCCTTCGCGCACTTCTTCCTGCGGCCCGCCGCGCAGACGCTGGAGCCACCGGTGCGCCTGCGCCTGCTGCACGCAGTGATGCAGCGCTTCTTCTCTGCCGTGCTCGTCGCGGCCCTGGTCGTGCTGGTGTCGGGTGTGTGGATGATCGGCAACGCGGCCAAGACGTCGGTGCAGGCTGGCCTCGGGTTCAACATGCCGCTGGACTGGACCCTCATGGCCACGCTGGGCATTGTGATGATCGCCATCTTCGGCCACATCCGCTTCGCGCTGTTCAAGCGCCTCACGCGCGCCGTGCAGGCCAGCGACTGGCCTGCGGGCGGCAAGGCCATGGCCTCCATTCGCACCTGGGTGTTCGTCAACCTGTGCATCGGCATCGCCATCATCGGCGTGACCTTGCTGATGGGCTGAGATCCATCCGCAGAAGCTGAGGCCGTGGTGTTGCACCAGCGCAGGTTCTGGATGGCCGCTCTGCTGTCCATCCTGTTGCAAGGCTGTGCCCTGCCACCGCTGGACGGGCGCAGCGAAACGCAGGCCCTGCCGCCGGCCGAAGCCGCCAGCACCCCGCTGGGGCAGGCGTTGGCGGCCCAGACGCAGGCCCACGCAGGCCAGTCCGGCATTCTCCCGCTGGCCGATGCGCTGGAATCGTTCGCGGCGCGTGTGTTGCTGGTGCGCGCGGCGCAGCGCACGCTGGATGTGCAGTACTACATCTGGCGCGACGATGTCACCGGCAAGCTGTTGCTCGAAGCCTTGCGCGAAGCCGCGGAACGCGGCGTGCGCGTGCGCCTGCTGCTCGACGACAACGGCGTGTCCATGGACGACCGGCTTCTCGCGCTCGACCAGCACCCGCAGATCGATGTGCGTCTGTTCAATCCCTTCTCCATCCGCCAGCCCAAGGCACTGGGCTACCTCACGCATTTCAGCCGCGCCAACCGGCGCATGCACAACAAGGCGCTGGTGGCGGACAACCAGGCCGCCATCGTGGGTGGGCGCAACGTGGGCGACGAGTATTTCGGCGCCACCGACGGCGTGTTGTTCGCCGATCTCGACGTGCTTGCCATTGGCGCCGTGGTGCCCGACCTGTCGACCGATTTCGACCGCTATTGGGCCAGCGCGTCCTCGTACCCCATCGACCGCATCGTGACCGCGCCCCGCGTGGCGCAGGTGCCCGTGGCGAACGCCGAGCGCGACCCGCGCGCCGCGCGTTACGTCGAAGCCTTGCGCCGGTCGCGCTTCGTGCCGGAGATGCTGTCGGGCCGGCTGGCGCCCGAATGGGCGCGCGTGGAGATGGTGAGCGACGACCCGCGCAAGGGCCTGGGGCTGGCGGAGAAGGAAGGCCTGGTGACCCACCAGTTGGCCGAGGTGCTGGCCCGCCCGCCCGTGCAATCGCTCGACCTGGTGTCGCCGTACTTCGTGCCCACGGCGGCGGGCGTGGACGTCTTCGCCAGGCTGGCGTCCCAAGGAGTGCGCGTGCGCATTCTCACCAACGCGCTGGAAGCCACCGACGTGTCGGCCGTGCACTCGGGCTACGCGCGTTACCGCAAGGACTTGCTGCGCGCTGGCGTCGAGCTCTACGAAATGCGGCGCGGCGCGGTCGGGCCAGAGAAGAGCGGTGTGTTCGGCAGTTCGGGCTCCAGCCTGCACGCCAAAACCTTCGGCGTCGATGGTGAGCGCGTGTTCGTCGGCTCCATGAACTTCGACCCACGCTCGGCGCACCTCAACACCGAACTCGGCTTCATCATCGACAGCCGCGTGCTGGCGGAGGCGGTGGGCCGTGCGTTCGACACCGAGATCCGCGCGGCGGCCTATGCGGTGCGGCTGGACGAGCAGGGCGATCTGGTGTGGATCGAATACCGCGACGGGCAGGAGATCCGACACACGCGCGAGCCGGGCAGCTCGCTGGGCAGCCGCGTCTGGCTGGGGCTGTTGTCGGTGTTGCCGATCGAGTGGTTGCTTTAGCCGCCGGAGCGGTGACCGAGCACACGTCGCCATAGCCCTGGCAAGGCGGTGGCCAGGTCTGGGCGCGAACCCTCCAGTGTGGGCCGGTGCCCGCCGTTGGCGCGCGCGGCATCCGTGCCGAGATCGAAGCGGAAGGTGTAGTGCGGCTCCTGCCCCATGCGCAGGTCGGTCACGAACAGGCGGCTGTCGGTGGATGACAGGCTGTAGAAACCGTGCGAGAAGGCCGCCATGCGTGCAAGGTAGGGCTCGTTGCCGTGTTGCCCGAGCAGGTCCGCGCCGCGCTCGTGCACCGTCCATGCGATGCGCGAGCTGTCGTCGAGCAGCGAGTAAAAGCCCTCGCGGTACTGCGTGGGGGTGGTGGCCACGAAGCGCCAGAGCACGGTGTTGAACGGTGCGGGCGTGACCAGTAGGCCGTCGACCGCGACGCCCTCGTTCTGCAGGGAGGCGCGGGCCACCTGGGTGGCGTGCCATTGCGCACCCACGCTCCAGGCCAGGTACAGCGTGCTGATCACCAGCCCCGCGGTGTTCCACGCCAGCCCACGCGCGGACTTCAGGCGCAGCGCGGCGATCACCCCCACGATCAAGGGCACGGTGTAAGCCGGGTCGATGATGAAGACGCTGCCCACGGCGAACGGGTAGTCGCTGAACGGCTGCAGCAGCTGCGTGCCATAGACCGTCATGGTGTCGAGCAGCGGATGCGTGATGAGCACCAGCCACAGCGCCAGCCACCAGCGTTTGAACAGCGCGGCCTCGCCGTGCACGCGCGAGACGATCCACGCGAGCAGCGGCGCGGCCAGGGTGAGCACGAACAGCGCGTGGCTTTCGGCGCGGTGGCGCGTCATGTTGAGGATGGCGTCGCCGTGGTCGATGAAGGCATCGAGGTCGGGCAGCGTGCCGCCGATGGCACCCCACAACGCGGCTTTCCACACCGCGGTGCGGCGGCCCATCACGGCCACACCCACGGCCGAGCCGAGGGCAATCTGGGTCAAGGAATCCATGCGGCGAGCTTAGCCGCTGACGGGAACCTCAGGCCTGCACGGCAATCGGAAAGCTCGCGCGCAGGCCATCGCTGCCCGGTGCAAACGGCACGGTGACGGCGGCTCGGTCCGCTTCGTTCAGACGACGCCAGATGCCGTCGCGTTGATTGCCCGGGTCGCCTGCCACGTAGAGCTGGGTGGTGAGCAGTTCCTGGCGGTCCAGCTTCACCTTGACGTGGATGTGTGGCGTGCGGCCGGTGTAGGGCACGGGCTTCAAGGTGCGGAAGCGGTAGCGCCCGTCGCGTCCCACGGCGACCTGGCCAAAGCCCTGGAACGCCGGGTCGGCACGGTCGCCATCGCCCGGGTGGTGGTAGTGGCCCTGGTGGTCGCATTGCCAGATCTCCACCACCGCACCCGCCAGCGGCACGCCCGCGAGATCGGTCACCGTGCCCTCGACCCAGCTCGGCTGCCCCTGGCGGTACACCACCTTGCCGTTCTTCAGCAGATCGGCATCGCTGTCCGTCGGCAGCGTGACGGGGTAGAAGGGGCCCTCGGTCTGGCGCGGCGTGGGCCGCAGGTTCTTCGCTTGCGCCAGCGCGGGCGAGAGCCAGGCCGGGGCCGAGACGGCGGCGGCACTGGCGACAAGCAGATGGCGGCGGGCGAAGCTGGGCATGATGCCTCCGTGTGACAGCACGGAGGGTTGGAAGGGAAGTCTCACAGCAAGTTCCTTCGAGAGCTACTTCTTGCTCGCCATCCACGCCAGCAGCGACGAGCGCATGGCCTCTTCCACGGTCATGTCGATCGGCGTGACCCAGCTGCGCGGTACGAACACGGTATACCCACCGATCATGTAGCCCATGGGCAGATACACCCCCACATGGTCCAGCTCGGCCAGGCCGGGCGGCAAGCCGCGCATGTTCTGGCGCGTCACGAGGCCGACGATGGTCATCTCGTTGTCGGGCATCTTCAGCATCACCACCTGTTGAGGTTGCTCACCCGACTTGCTGGGCGCGAAGTAGTCGGCAAAACTCTTGAGCGACGAATAGATGCTCTTGACCACCGGCAGGTTGTTGAACGGCAGCTCCACCCAGGACAACATGCGCGCCATCACCGGCAGCGACACCAGGACGCCCAGGCCGAAGATCAGGGCCGCGCCGACCAGGATGCCCAGGCCGGGCAGGTAGAAATCTCCGACCAGCGGCCGGATGGCCCACATGGCGATGGTCTCCACCCAGACGATGAACAGGTACAGCACATAGACCGTCAGCGCCACGGGCAGGAAGGTGATCAGGCCGCGAAAAAAGGTCTGGTAAATCGGTTTCATGGGGCTTGGCGGGTGTGACGGGCGGGCGCTCGCCGCTACGCGGCAGCATATCAGCCGATCTGTTGCGCGTAATAGTGGGCCATCACAGCCAATTCGGAAGCGCCTGCCGCGCCAACGACGCACAGGGCGGCGTTGCAAATGCTCGCAATAGCAATGGCTATTGCTGCGCTTTGCGCCTTGCCCCGCACGCCGTTGACACGGCCTTCGCTCCCAAATCGACTGTGATGGCCCACTGGGCTTGCAAGCGGCGAAAATGCCCACATCTTTCAACTGTTTGTCTCTCACGGGGCAACCCTTCTGGTGCGCGCGCCAGTTCCGGAACTCCACGAGGCCAGGAGGCTCTCTCTTCCATGAACGAACTCTTCGATTTCTTCGGCCGCGTGCTGCGTGGCGTGCTCAAACTGGCCTTGGGCCTGGCCGGTCTGGTGTTTCTGCTCAGCCTGCTGCTGGCCACGCTGGTGGTCGTGCTCGGCGTGTCGATCTGGTCCTTGCTGACCGGCCGCAAGCCGGCCCCGGCCGTGCTGTTTACCCGCTTTCGCGAGTCGTCGAAGCGGTATTCGCAGGGCGCCTGGCCCACGGGGGCAGGCATGGGCCGCCGGCCCATGGGCGATGTAGTAGATGTGCAGGCCACCGAGGTGCCCGATCCGAAGCCCGCCGACAGGGCGCCGCGCTCCGGGCCGGACACCATGGCGCGCGTAGCGCGCTAACCTTCCTGGTTTGCGTCGCGCCGAGCCAATGCCGCGTCGTACAAGGCATTGCGGGGCTGGCCCGTGATCTCCGCGCACAGGCGCACGGCGGTTTTCAGCGGCAGCTCGGCCAACAGCAGATCCAGCGTGCGCAAGCTGTTCGTGTCGATGGCATCGGCGTTGTCCGCATCGGCCGCCTGCGGATGCACCACCAACACGAATTCGCCACGCCGCCGGTGCTCGCTGGCCTGCAGCCACGCGGGTACGTCTTGCGCCGGCATCTGCGCGATCTCCTCAAATTGTTTGGTCAGCTCGCGACCCACGGTCACGGGCCGCGCGCCCAGCACGGCCAGGTCCTTGGCCAGCGCCTCGATCCGGTGCGGCGCTTCCAGCAGCACGCAGGCGCGCCCATCGCCGCCGATCCGCTGCACCTCGCGCTGGCGCTCGGTGGCTTTGGGCGATAGAAAACCCGTGAACACGAAATGACCGTTCCAGCCGACGTGGCCGGTCACGCTGAGCAAGGCGGTGATGCTGCTCGCACCCGGAATCGGCACGCTGCGCAGGCCAGCCGCGTTCACGGCTGCCACCAGACGCGCGCCCGGATCGCTCACGCCAGGGGTGCCCGCATCGCTCACGTAGGCCACGCGCTGGCCTTCCTGCAGACGCTGCACCACGGCCTGCGCGGCTTCGGCCTCGTTGTGTTCGTGCAGCGCCAGCAGCGGCTTGTGCAGGCCATAGCCCTGCAGCAGCGCGGCGGTGTGGCGCGTGTCTTCGCAGGCCACGGTGTCGGCCAGCGACAGCACCTGCAGCGCGCGCAGCCCGATGTCGGCCAGATTGCCGATCGGTGTGGCCACCATGTACAACGCGCCCTGCGGATAATGCTGGTGTCCCGCCGCGTCGCGGGCCGCGGACAACAGGGATGGAGAGCTTGCAGACAATGTGGGGTTCCAGAAAACAGGAGAGGCCGGACCCAGCCGGTGCACAGACCACGAAATGCCGGGGTGACGTCGCAGAGGCCTTGGCCTTGTCGCACCTGCAGCAGCACGGCCTGAAGCTGGTGCAGCGCAACTTCAAGACCCCGGGCCGGGGTGGCGGCGAAGTCGATTTGATTATGCGCGAGCGCGACGGCACCCTGGTCTTTGTCGAGGTGCGCCACCGTGCGAGCCAGCGCCAGGGCGGCGCGGGCGCCAGCATCACCGGCGTGAAGCAGCGGCGCATCGTGTTCGCCGCGCGGCACTTTTTGCTGCGACTGGGCTCAGAACCTCCATGCCGCTTCGACGTGGTGCTGCTGGAAGGAACGCCGCTTGCCCCTGCGGCACCACCGAAACTCGAATGGATCCGAGCCGCGTTTGATGCATCCGCCGCATTTTGATACACCCCCCACCGCTATGATCGCGACATGCTTCTGCAACGCATCCAGCAACAGTTCATCGACAGCGCCGACCTGAAATACCAATGCGCGCAGTCTCTGGCGCCCCTGGTCGAGTCCGCCATTTCGGCGGTGCTGGCCAGCGTCACCGGTGGCGGCAAGGTGCTCGCGTGTGGCAACGGTGCATCGGCCTCGGCCGCACAACACTTCGCGGCCAGCTTCATGGGCCGCTACGAACGCGAGCGCCCCGAGTTGGCCGCCTTGTCCTTGGCGGCCGATGCCGCGGTGCTCACGGGCATCGCCACCGACTTCGACGGGCGCGCGGTGTTTGCGCGCCAGGTGCGCGCGCTGGGCCAGAGCGGTGACGTGCTGCTGGCGCTCTCCACCACCGGCAACTCCGCCAACGTGGTGGCCGCCGTCGAAGCCGCGCACGAGCGCGACATGATCGTGGTGGCGCTCACCGGTGCGCGCGGTGGCCGCCTGAGCCAATTGCTGCGCGATACCGACGTGCACCTGTGCGTGCCGCACGAATTGCCGGCCCGCATCCTCGAAGTGCACCACCTCGTGCTGCACTGTATTTGCGACGGTGTGGATGCCCAGTTGCTGGGCCTGCCCGACGAAACCCACATCACTATGGAGAACGCTTCATGAGCCCACAGAAGATGAACACTTCCTCACGACGCATCGCTGTCACCGCCTTGGCGGTGGCTGCCCTGGGCGCGACCTTGAGCGCCTGCGCGCCCCTCATGCTGGGTGGGGCCGCGGTCGGCGCGATCGTGGCAGTGGACCGCCGCACATCGGGTGCCCAACTGGAAGACCAGGGCATCGAGCTGCGCTCCTCCAACCGCCTGAAAGACGCGCTGGGCGACAGCAAGGCGCGCTACTCGATCAACAGCTACAACCGCCGCGTGCTGATCACCGGTGAGGCGGCGAGCGACGCCGTCAAGACGCAGATCACGCAACTGGTGACGGGCGTGGAGAACGTGCGCGAGGTCGTCAACGAGCTGGAAGTGACCAGCAGCCCCTCGTTCAAGGAGCGGGCGACCGACACCCTGATCACCGGCCGCCTGAAAGCCTCGCTGGTCGACGCCAAGGACCTCTCCGCCAGTGCTTTCAAGGTGGTGACCGAGCGTGGCACGGTGTACCTGATGGGCCGCGTGACTCAGCGCGAAGCCGACCGCGCCACCGACATCGCGCGCAATACGCAAGGCGTGGGGCGCGTCGTGCGCGTGCTGGAAATCATCAGCGAGCAGGAGTTGGCCAACCTGAACGCGCACGTGCAGCCACCGCCGGAAAGCTCGAAAAAGTAAAGACACACCAGCTCTCTCTCCGGAGCGCGTGCCCCATCCAGGAAGACCGAGGATCCGGCTCCGCCGGTCCCAGGTGTTGCCCCCTGGGGGGTGACGCCGACGGCGGCGCGGGGGGAGGCTACCTCAACCTTTTGATGAGGCTGGACGTGTCCATGCGCTGCCCGCCCATGGCCTGCACGTCGGCATAGAACTGGTCCACCAGCGCCGTCACGGGCAGGCGCGCGCCATTGCGCTTGGCCTCGTGGAGCACCAGGCCGAGGTCCTTGCGCATCCAGGCCACGGCGAAGCCGAAGTCGAATTGGTCGGCCACCATGGTCTTGCCGCGGTTGTCGAGTTGCCAGCTCTGCGCCGCGCCCTTGCCGATCACGTCGAGCACCTGGTGCATGTCCAGCCCCGCTTTCTGGCCGAAGGCGATGGCCTCGGACAGGCCCTGCACCAGGCCGGCGATGCAGACCTGGTTGACCATCTTGGTGAGCTGCCCCGCGCCGCTCTCGCCCATGCGAGTGAAGGCGCGCGAGAACGCAGTGGCCACTGGCGCAACCGTGTCGAACGCACCTGCATCGCCGCCACACATGACCGTGAGCGCCCCGTTCTGGGCACCCGCCTGGCCGCCGGAGACCGGCGCGTCGATGAACGACAGGCCCAAGGCCTTGGCCGCCGCGTAGAGCTCGCGCGCCACGTCGGCCGACGCGGTGGTGTGGTCCACGAAGATCGCACCGGGCGCCATGCCGGCGAAGGCGCCGTTGGCGCCGAGGGTGACGGCCCGCAGGTCGTCGTCGTTGCCCACGCAGGCGAACACGATGTCGGCACCCTGCGCCGCCTCGCGCGGCGTGGGCTTGTGGGCGCCGCCAAACGCAGCCGACCATGCCACGGCCTTGCCAGCGGAGCGGTTGTAGACCGTCACCGAATGCCCGGCGCGCGCCAGGTGACCTGCCATGGGATAACCCATGACCCCAAGGCCGATAAACGCCACGCGGCGCGGGGGCGTGGATTCGTAGGTGCGTTGCGCAATGCCGTTCATGGAAAGGTCTCCCGTGTGAAGTTCCAGAAATGCGGCGGAACCGGCTTTGCCGGGCCGCACGCATTGCCCCCTTGAGGGGGTGACGCGCCGCAGGCGCGGCGCAGGGGTGGGTCAAATGATCGTGAGGTGCTCGGTGCCCGCCGCCAGGTCCTGCGACTTGGCACGTTGGCTGTTGAGCTTGATCTGCAGGCGCAGGTCGTTGAGCGAGTCCGCATTGCGCAGGGCATCTTCCAGCGAAATGATGTTGGACTCGAAGGCATTGAACAGCGCCTGGTCGAAGGTCTGCATGCCCATCTGGGTGCTCTTCTTCATGATCTCCTTGATCTCGGCGACCTCGCCCTTGAAGATGAGGTCGGAAATCAGGGGTGAGTTGAGCATGATCTCGACGGCGGCATGCCGGCCTTTCGCGTCCTGGCGCGGTACCAGGCGTTGCGAGATCAGGGCGCGCAGGTTCAGCGACAGGTCCATCAGCAACTGGGAGCGGCGCTCTTCAGGGAAGAAGTTGATGATGCGGTCCAGGGCCTGGTTGGCGCTGTTGGCATGCAAGGTGGCCAGGCAGAGGTGGCCGGTTTCCGAAAACTGGATCGCATGTTCCATGGTTTCGCGGTCGCGGATCTCGCCCATGAGAATCACGTCGGGCGCCTGGCGCAGGGTGTTCTTCAGTGCGGCGTCCCAGCTGTCCGTGTCCAGGCCCACCTCGCGCTGCGTCACCACGCAGTTCTTGTGCGGGTGCACGAACTCCACCGGGTCTTCGATGGTGATGATGTGCCCCTGCGTGTGCTCGTTGCGCCAATCCACCATGGCCGCGAGCGAGGTCGATTTGCCCGACCCCGTGGCCCCCACCAGGATGCACAGCCCGCGCTTGGACAACACCACGTCCTTGAGCACCTGGGGCAGGCCGAGCTTGTCGATGGACGGCAGCACGGCGGGAATCGTGCGCAGCACCATGCCCACCTTGCCCTGCTGCACGAAGGCGCTCACGCGGAAGCGGCCGATGGCGGGCGGTGCGATCGCGAAGTTGCATTCCTTGGTGCGCTCGAACTCGGCGGCCTGCTTGTCGTTCATGATCGAACGCGCGAGGGCCAGGGTGTGCGTGGCATTCAGCGGTTGCGGCGAGACTTTGACCACCGCGCCGTCGACCTTGATCGCGGGGGGGAACTCGGCCGTGAGGAACAGGTCGCTGCCCCCCCGGCTGAGCATGAGGCGCAGCAGGTCGTTGATGAATTTCGAGGCCTGGTCGCGTTCCATGGAGGTGTCCTTGTGATCAGGTGCAAAGGCCGCCGCGCAGGGCCGCCCCCAGCAAGGCCAGCCCTCTCGGGGGGCAGCGACCCGCGCAGCGGTGGAGCGTGGGGGTGGTCATGTCAACCGGGAAAGTTTTCGGGGATCTTGGCCTTGCCGCGCGCTTCCGCGGGGCTGATCACATTGCGCTTCACCAGTTCGGAGAGGTTCTGGTCCAGCGTCTGCATGCCCACGTTGTTGCTGGTCTGGATGGTCGAGTACATCTGCGCCACCTTGGCTTCGCGGATCAGGTTGCGGATGGCGCTGGTGCCCAGCATGATCTCGTGCGCGGCCACGCGGCCCGCGCCGTCCTTGGTCTTGCACAAGGTCTGCGAGATGACCGCGACCAACGATTCGGACAACATCGCGCGCACCATATCTTTCTCTTCGGCAGGGAACACGTCGATGATCCGGTCGATCGTCTTGGCCGCGCTCGAGGTGTGGAGCGTGCCGAACACCAGGTGGCCCGTTTCGGCTGCCGTCATGGCCAGGCGAATGGTTTCCAGGTCTCGCATTTCGCCCACGAGGATGGCGTCCGGGTCTTCGCGCAGCGCGGAGCGCAGCGCGTTGGCGAAGCTCAGGGTGTGTGGCCCCACCTCACGCTGGTTCACCAGGCACTTCTTGGACTCGTGCACGAACTCGACCGGATCTTCGACCGTGAGGATGTGGCCATATTCGGTTTCGTTGAGGTGGTTGACCATGCCGGCGAGCGTGGTGGACTTGCCCGAACCGGTGGGACCGGTCACCAGCACCAGCCCGCGCGGACGCAAGGCGAGGTCGCCGAAGATCTTGGGCGCGTTGAGCTGCTCGAGCGTGAGGATCTTGCTGGGAATCGTGCGAAACACCGCACCCGCGCCCCGGTTGTGGTTGAACGCGTTGACGCGAAAACGCGACAGGCCTTCGATTTCGAATGAGAAATCGCACTCCAGGAACTCCTCGTAGTGCTTGCGTTGGCTGTCGTTCATGATGTCGTACACCATGCCGTGGACCATCTTGTGGTCCAGCGGTTCGACGTTGATGCGTCGCACGTCGCCATGCACCCGTATCATGGGTGGCAGGCCGGCCGAGAGGTGAAGATCCGATGCTTTGTTCTTGACGCTGAAGGCCAGCAGTTGGGTGATATCCATCCCGGGGTCCCGTGCGGTGTTGAGGTATGACGGCAGATTATGACGACGATTGAAGGCAATCTCCAAGGCCTGCGCGAGCGGATCGCGCGGGCGTGCGCGCAGGCCGGGCGCGAGTTGTCGGCGGTCTCTTTGCTGGCGGTTTCCAAGACCTTCGGACCTGACGCCGTTCGTCAGGCACAGGCCGCCGGCCAGCGCTCTTTCGGTGAGAACTATGTGCAGGAAGGGGTCGAGAAAATCCTCGCGTTGCGCGAGTTCCCGGCATCGCAGGGCGAGCCTCTGGTATGGCACTGCATCGGCCCTGTGCAAAGCAACAAGACCCGGCTGGTGGCAGCGCACTTCGATTGGATGCAATCGGTGGACCGCCTGAAGATCGCGCAACGCCTGAGCGAGCAACGTCCCGAAGACATGCCGCCCTTGCAGGTGTGCGTGCAGGTCAATGTGGATGGGGGGCTCACGAAATCCGGGGTGGCCCCGAATGCCTTGCTGGCGCTGGCCGAAGCGATTGCTTCGTTGCCCCGTTTGAAGTTGCGCGGGCTGATGTGCATCCCCGAACCGGTCGAGGGCTTCGAGGCTCAGCGCGACTTGTTCCTCCAGGCGCGCCTGCTGTTCGATCGCCTGAACGACGAGGGCTTCGGGCTCGACACCCTGTCCATGGGCATGAGCGACGACCTGGAGGCGGCTGTGGCCGCAGGTTCGACGATGGTGCGTGTGGGGCGCGCCGTGTTTGGCAGCCGCGCGGGCAAGATCACTTCACCGGTTTGATGTTGCCGCAGGAGGCGGCCAGCCATTTGCCGCTGCCATCCATGGTCATGTTCTGCGGTTTGCCCTGGTGCGTGGACTTCATCTGCATCTGCATGGTGTAGGCGGTGTCGCCGGTGAAGGTGTAGGTGCCCTCCCCGCTGGAGGGCGGGTTCTTGCAGACGAAGCTCATCTTCATCACGTTGCCGCTGCGCGAGGTGACGGTGTTGGTGCAATCGCCTTTCTCCTGCACCGGCAGGTCCTGCTTCGCGGCCATTTCGGGCGTGATGCAGAGCTTCGTGCTCATGCCGCCGCCGGCCGCTGCGCTGGGCATCGACATGCCTTGCTTGGCCAGCATGTCTTCCATCTGCTTGCGCTGCGCGGGCGGCATGCTGGCCATCTGCTTCTGCATCTGGGCCATGGCCTGGTCCATCTGCGGATTGCCACCCATCTTGCTTTGCATTTCCCACAGGCCTGGCTTGATGCTCTGGGCCTGGGCGGTGGCGCAGAGGGCGGCGGTGCAGACGAGCAGGGCGGTACGGATGAGAGGCATGGGAGCTCCGGTGGTGGGTGCGGACATTGTGCGAAGGCGCCGTGGCCTGTCAACGCCGATGTCTATGGATTTTGGTGAAAAGTTCGGTCGATTGGCCGGCAATATGCCCCAAATCACCAATCCCATGGGTCCCCTGAGTTCACCATGCCTCGTTCGTTAGACCGTCTGCCGTTTCCCACCGACCCGAGGCTGAGGGGCGTGGCGCGGATGGCGCCACTTGCAGTCTGTCCCGCTCAACGAAAGAATCCCATCTCGCGATGGCTATGTCCGCCGTCCAGCGCCGTGCGCCACTCTGATGCAGACTTCGTCCACCATGCCCGCCCACATGCCCCCCGCTCCCCGTCCCGACGTTGCCGCCCACCCGCGCCCTCTCGACGCGGGTTGGCGGCAATGGATCGCCGAGAACCGGCTCCGTCATTGCACGCCCGAATCGATGCTGGTCACGATGGCGCAGGCGGGTCTGGATCCGGTCGAATGCGAAGCCGCGATCCAGGCCATGGAGAGCGACCCTGCCTTTCTGGCCGCTCGCAAGTTCCAGCAGTTGCAGACCAAGCTGGAATCGGTGATGGCCAACCAGCAGAAGCTGCTCGAGCTCGACCCGCACTATGCGCAAGTGGAAAAGCGCGCCGATGTCCCGCTGGGCGAGTTCCTCGAAAAGTACGTGGTCGGCAGCCGCCCGCTGGTGCTCACCGACGTGGCGCGCGACTGGCCCGCCATGGCGCGCTGGTCGCCGCAGGATTTGCGCGCGCGTTTTGGCCATTTGCAGGTCGAGGTGCAGGCCGAGCGCAGCGCCGATCCGAACTACGAGGTCAACAAGCTGGACCACAGGCGCAGCGTGCGCCTGTCGGACTTCGTGGACCAGGTGCTGGCCGGCGGCGTGACCAACGACTACTACCTCACTGCCAACAACGAAATGCTCAGCCGCCCCGAGTTCGCGCCGATCCTGGCCGACATCGGCAGCCTGCCCGGGTTCTGTGACCGCAGCCAGCTGTCGCAGCGTTCCTCGTTCTGGTTCGGCCCCGCGGGCACCGTCACGCCCCTTCACCACGACACGCTCATGCTGTGCCACACGCAAATCGTGGGCCGCAAGCGCTGGCGCTTCATCTCGCCGTTGCAAACACCGCTGCTGTACAACCACTTCGAGGTTTACAGCCCGATCGATATCGACCGGCCCGACCTGCACCGCTATCCCCTGTTCGAGCAGGCCACGGTGCTGGAGGTGGTGGTGGAGCCCGGAGAGACGGTGTTCCTGCCGCTGGGCTGGTGGCACCAGGTCACCGCGCTGGACGTGAGCCTGTCGTTCTCGTTCTCCAACCTCGCCGTGCCCAACCACTACCCGTTCCAGAACCCGGGCATCACCAACTGGTGAGGCGGGCCCCGTCGCCGCTCAGGACAGGATCATCATGCCCGAGCTGGTGGTGTGCAGCAGCGCGTCCAGCGCCTCGATGGGCAGTGGTTTGGCGAAGAGATGCCCCTGAAACTGGTCGCAGCCCTGATAGGCCAGAAAATCGCGTTGCTCCTGGGTTTCCACGCCTTCGGCCACCACCTGCAAGCCCAGGCTTTGCGCCAACGCGATGATGGCGCGCGAGATGGCCGCGTCGTTCGGGTCGGTCAAGACATCGGCCACGAAGCCCTTGTCGATCTTGAGCTGGTCCAGCGGCAGGCGCTTGAGCACCGACAGGGACGAGTAGCCGACGCCAAAGTCGTCCAGCGACAGCGTGACGCCCAGCGCCTTGAGCATGCCCATCTTGTTGATGGTGATTTCCATGCGGTCGGCCAGCAGGCTCTCGGTGAGCTCCAGCTTGAGCTTGTGCGGGCGAATGCCGGTGTGCTTGATCGCGTCGACCACCATGTCGACGAAGTCGGGATGGCGGAACTGGCGCACGCTCACGTTCACCGCGATGCTCAGGCTCGACGTCTGGGCGCTGTCCGCCCAGGCCGCCAGCTGGTTGCAGGCGGTTTCGAGCACCCATTGCCCCAGGGGCAGAATCAGGCCGGTGTCCTCGGCAACGGGAATGAAGTCGGCGGGGGACACCAGGCCGCGCTCGGGGTGCTGCCAGCGCACCAGGGCTTCCACACCGGTGATCACGCCCACGCGGTCCACCTGAGGTTGGTAGTAGACGACGAACTGGTTGGCGCTGAGCGCCACCCGCAGTTCCGAGCTCACGGTGGCATTGGCGCTCACGGAAGCCTGCATGGCCGGATCGAAGAAACACAGGGTGTTGCGCCCCAGCGATTTGGCCTGGTACATCGCGAGGTCGGCCTGTTTGAGCAACTCGCCCACGTCGCTCTGCTGACCGTTGAACGAGGTCACACCGATGCTGGGTGTGGCGAAGTGCTGGTGGCCGCCGGTGAGCTGGAAAGGTTCGCGCAGCGTGTGCAGCACCTTTTCGCCCAGGGCCTTGGCTTTGTAGGCAGCGGCGTCGGGGTCGGCGCTCAGGTCATCGACCATCACCACGAATTCGTCGCCACCCAGGCGCGCCACCATGTCGGTCTTGCGCACGCTGCGCGTGAGCCGCTGGGCCACCTTCTGCAGCAACTGGTCGCCCATGTGGTGGCCCAGCGAATCGTTCAGGATCTTGAAGTTGTCGAGGTCGATGAACATCAGCGCGCCGTATTGGCCCGAGCGCGCGCACGCGGCCAGCGCCTGCTGCAGGCGGTCCAGGAGCAGTTGCCGGTTGGGCAGGTCGGTCAGCGCATCGTAGAACGCCAGGTGGCGGATCATGTCCTCGGCCGTCTTGCGCTGCGTGATGTCGCGGCCCACCGCCACCCAGTGCGTGATGTCTTCGGCCGTGGCCTGCACCGACACCACTTCGAGTTCGACCCAGAACATCGCGCCGTTCTTGCGCCGAACCATCAGCTCGGTGCGCGCCTGCCGCGTCTGCTGCAGGCTGCGCCCCAACTCGCTGAGCTTGGTGATCGTGGGGTCCAGGTCCAGCAGCATGCGTGGCGTCTGCCCCAGTACTTCGGCACGGCTGTAGCCGGTGTGCTGCTCGAAGGCATCGTTGACGAACACGATGCGCGGCTCCAGCTCGCTGCCGGTGGCGGTTTCGGCGATGGCCACAATGTCGTTCAGGCGGGAGACGCTGGTCTCCAGCAGCATCAGCTGTTCCTGCGACCGGCGGCGTTCGGTCACGTCGCGGAAATACACCGCCAAGCCCTCGGCGAAGGGGTAGGCCCGCACCTCCAGCCATTTGCCCAGTGTCGGGAAATAGTCTTCCAACTCCACGCGACGGTTGGTGTGGAGCGACTTGGTCAACTGGTCCCTGAGACGTTGTGCCAACGCCGGGCTGAAGTCTTGCCAGACCTCCATGCCCAGCAGATCGCCCGTGGTTTTCTGCAGCAGGCGCTCGCTTTCCTGGTTGAGGTAGGTGAAGCAGCATTGCCGGTCCAGCGTGACGAACGCTTCGGTGATGCTGGCCAGCGTGGTCGTGAGGCGCATGGCCAGGCGCAGCGTGTCCTGTTGCGCCTGCTTCTGCGCCGAGATGTCCTGGATGGCGCCCTGGATGCGCGCGATCTCGCCGTTGGCGCGCCGCACCGCGTTGCCCACGGTACGCACCCACTTCGCGGGACCGCCATCGACCGTGATCTGGATCTCTTCGTCGAACCCCTCGCCATGCTGCGCGCAGCGCTCCAGACGCTGGCGGATGCCATTGCGCCATTCGGGGGTGTAGCGCTGCACCATGTCCTCGAGATTGCGGACCCGGTGGTGGTCGCTCAGTCCCATGATGGTGGCGAACTCGTCCGAGTGGACCACCTCGTGGGTGGACAGCTGCAGCGACCAACTGCCCGCGCCTGCCGTGTGTTCGGTCAGGTTGAGGCGGCTTTCGCTCTCGCGCAGCACGCTGGCGTTGTACTGTTCGGCATGCTCGCAGCGGCGCGCCAGCGCCAGCACTTCCGACGCATGGCGCGCCAGAAGCTGCTGCGCTGGGGCGTCTGGCGCCGGCTGCGCGCGCGGCGACCGGTCGAGCAGCAACAGCGCCAGGCCTGTGGCGCCGCCGTGGGTCGGCAGCGGCAACCAGTGGCCATACCGGTACGGCTGCGCATCGGCGCCGGATGTGGGCAGCCACGCCTGCGCCGCGGGCTCTGCCAGGCAGTTCGCGCAGGCGGACAGGACCGCCGGGAGGGCTGCGGGGGGCACGCCGTGCGCGCTCAACACCTGTGGGGGTGAACGCGAGGCATCGATCAGCAAGGCGCCTTCGGTCGATTGCATGCACGCTGCCATCTCCACCAGGCGGCCCAGCTCCTCTTGCAGCACGGGAGCGGTTTGCGCATCTGGGTGGTCAACGGCGGAATCGGGCATGGGGTCGAGGGAGGTTTGTTCAGCGCTCGGCACCGCGCGCTTTGTCATGGAGATTGCTTGTATGCGGACTATGTTCGCAAGAGCGCGTGAATTTCTGCACGGCAAGGGTGGCTTGGGCAGGTATTTGTAACAAAAATGTTAGGCTTTGTTGCTTGTGTTCTAACATACGCCCTTGTCGAACCGCAGCACTGCGCACTGCTGTTTCCCATATCGGCACCGTGCATCGAAATTTTGAGGGGTTTGATTGTGAGCACTCTCGCAGAACTCAGACAATACAGCGACGTTTCCAGTTTGAAGTCCGCACTGCACACCTTGTGCAGCGAGTTTGGCCGCATCACACGTTTGGACATTCTCACGGCCATGCACGAAGGCACGAAACAGGCGATCTGCTTTCTGCGCATGGAACGTCCGGAGCAGGAGCTCCAGCTCATGAAGAGTTTGGGCGTCGGGCGGTTCGGCGGTGAAGTGGTCTTCGTGCTCAACCTGAATGTGCCCGTGACCGCCGAGGACGGCCCGTCGTCGCAATGGGCGGACTCCGACATTTACTGACGCCCGCGGTGGGTACGCAGCCCGGCGGCGTCGAGCGCCGTCAGATCAAATCGCCAAAGTCCGTGGTGCGCACGCCAGCGCTGGGCAATTGGGGCGAGGTCTGGTTGATGTTGATCCAGAACTCGCACACATGCTTCATGGCGCTGAGGAACTGCGAGAACTCGGTGGGCTTGGCGATGTAGGCATTGGTGCCGGCGTCGTAGGCTCGCAGCAGGTCGCTCGGTTCGGTGGACGATGTCAGCACCACCACGGGAATGTTGTGCAGAGCGTCCGAGCCTTTGATTTCCTTGAGCACACCAATGCCGTCGAGCAACGGCATTTTCAAGTCCAGCAGCACCAGCGTGGGGTTGCTGCCCGAGCGGTTGCTGAAGCCGTTGCGGCGGTGCAGGTAGTCCAGCGCCTGCATGCCGTCGGACACGTGCGTCACCCTGCCGTCCAGCCCATGGCGGGCCAGCGCCAGCTTGGTCAATTCGGCATCGTCCGGATTGTCTTCAACAAGGAGAATGGCGTCGGCGGTTTTGCTCATGGTTCCAGGGCAGCAGGCATCGAGTCGTGTGGGAGCTCGAAGCCGGACGCCTTTTCAAAAGGTAGTGAAAAATAGAATACACTGCCTTCGCCAAGCTGACTTTCAGCCCAGATGGTGCCGCCGTGCCGCTCAATGATGCGCCGCGTGAGTGCCAAGCCGATGCCGGTGCCCTCGAACTCCGAGGCCCGGTGCAGACGCTGAAAAACACCAAACAGTTTTTGCGCGTATTTTGTGTCAAAACCCACGCCATTGTCACGGACAAAGAAGGTGTAGCCCACCATCGGGTCCAGGCTCCACCCCACCTCGATGCGGGTTCTTTCACGCGGGCGGGTGTATTTGTAGGCATTGCCCAACAGATTGGCCCACACCTCGCGCAGCAGCAGCGCATCACCTTGAACGACGGGCAGGTCGGGCGCGATGACCCAGTCCACGACGCGGCCCTCGGTGTCGTGTCCGATCTGGTTGGCGACCGCGTCCACCAGCAAGGTGAAGTCCACCGCGGTCAGGTTCACGGCCGAGCGGCCCAGGCGAGAGAACGCGAGCAGTCCGTCGATGAGCTGGCTCATGTGCCGCGCGGAATTGCCAATGGTGCTCAGGTACCGGGCGCTGACCTCGTCGCACTTGCCCCCGAGATGTTCCTCCAGCAGGCTGACGAAGCTGGAAATGTGGCGCAAGGGTGAGCGCAGGTCGTGCGAGACGGAGTAGGAGAAGGACTCCAGGTCCTTGTTGGCGGCCAGCAACTGCTCGGTGCGCTCCACCACGCGGTTCTCCAGCTCGTCGTTGATGTTGCGCATCAGATCGTCGAGCCGCTTCGCGTCGGTCATGTCGCGGTTGATCTTGGCGAAGCCTTTGAGTTCGCCGCTGTCGTCGCGCAGTGCGATCAGCACCGAGTGGGACCAGTACTGCGAGCCATCCTTGCGGCTGTGCCAGTTGTGCAGTTCGTGCTGTCCGCGCGAGGCGGCCAGGCGCAGCATCTGGTTGGCGCTGACCTCGCCGTATTCCGGGTTGGCAGGATCGAACAGCACGCCATAGTGGCGGCCTGTCATCTGGGCGGGCGAATAGCCGTCCATGCGCTGGGCGCTGTCGGTCCAGTGGGTGATGATGCCGTCGGAGTCCAGGAAGAAGATGCAGTAGTCGCGCAGGTTGTCCACCATCAGGCGGAAGCGTTGCTCGCTTTCCAGCAGCTCGGTGGAGCGTTCGCTGATGCGGTTTTCCAATTCTTCGTTCAGATGCACCACGCGTTCTTCGATCCGCTTGCGCTCCGTGATGTCGACCACGGTCGTGTTGCTGAGCAGAAAGCGGCCTTCGCTGTCGCGCACGGCAGACGACGACAGCAGCGCGTGGAAGATGGTGCCATCGCGGCGGCGCAACGTGTATTCCTGCGCTTCAAGGGCGTCGTCGCTCTGGACCTGTTGCAAGCGTCGGTCGAGCAGATCGGCCTGATGCGGGAGCATGAACGCGCGGAAGTTCAGCTTGCCCACCACCTCTTCGCGCGTGTAGCCCAGCCACTCCAGCTCGGTGTCGTTCATGGACACGACGGCGCCGGTGATGTCGAGGGAATGGTAGCCGCAGGGCGCCTGGTTGTAGAGCGCCTGCGAATGGCGCAGGGCGTCGTTGAGCTGCAGGTTGGCCTCGCGCACCTGGTCTTCGGAGGCCTTGCGCTCCGAGATGTCGAGCATCTGGATGATGATGCCCTGCACCTGGCCGGCTTCCCAATAGGGGGTGTATTCGATGCTGGCGTAGAAGCCATGGCCGTCGGGGAAGGCCCGTTCGCCTTCGAAGCGCTGTATCTCGCCAGCGAGGGCGGCCGTGAGCTTTGCGCGGGAGGCCTCGAAGTCTTCGGCGCGCGCGATCTCCCGCAGATGCTTGCCGATCAATTGGCGGGCATCGCCCCGGGACCAGCGGGCGTAGCTGGCATTGGCGAACCTGCAGACGAGGTCTCGGTCGAAGAAGGCGAGTTGCGCCGGTACGCTGTTGGTGATGGCTTGCAGGAAGTTGCCTTGCGCCGCCAACGCGTTCTCGGCGGCCTTGCGCGCCGTGATGTCGATTACCATGTTGTTCGAGCGCACGAAGCGACCCTGGCTGTCTTGCACAGCGGTGCTGCTCACTAGGGCCAGGAAGGTGCTTCCGTCGCGCCGGCGCAGGGTCACTTCGGATGGCTCGAGTTTCTCGCCTCGCCGCATGCGGGCCAGGCGCTCGCTGGCCATGTCCAGCTGCTCGGGCAGCATGACATCGCGAAAATGCAAGCGACCGACGACGTCTTCGCGTTCGTAGCCCAGCCATTCGAGCTCGGTGCGGTTCATCATCACGACCGTGCCATGGGCATCGAGCGAGTGGTAGCCACAGGGTGCCTGGTTGTAGAGCATCTGCGCGTCGCGCAACGCCAGGGCCACACGTTCCTTGGCCTCGGCAAGCTCTTCCGTGCGTTGGCGCACCCGCGCCTCGAGCTCGGCGTTGATTTCCTCCTGTTGCCGGTGCAACGCCGTGATGTCGCGCGACACCGCCAGCAGCATCACGGGCTGGCCTTGGACATCGCCAATGGGGGTGACCATGGTGTCCCACCATTTCGGCGTGCCCTTGAAGGTCGTGCCAAAGGCGACGAAGCGAGCACCTTTGCCCTGGCGCGCGCTCTCCAGTGCCTCACGGGCCAGCGTGGCGCCGTCGTCGGACCACCAGGTGGTCCAGTCGCTGTTGCGCACCGCTTCGAAGTCGTCCACTTCGACCAGCCTGCAACCCTGGGCCGTCATCTGCACCACATGGCCCTGCAGATCCAGCACTTTCATGCAGTCGGGGCTGCTGGCCACGATCTGCCGGTTGAGCTCGTCCTTGATGCGCGCGTCGGCTTCGAGCGTGCGCATCTGCGTGATGTCCTGTATGAAGCCGAGCTGGCCGGTGATGGCGCCATGGGCATCGCGCAATGCCGCGTTGCGCACCAGCACATGGGCGATGTCGTTGTCTGGGCGCACCAGACGGAATTCGACACTGAGGCTTTCACCGGTGGCAATGCCGTGCGCCCACCGTTCCTGCACGCGCTCCAGGTCGTCGGGGTGGACGCGCTTGAGCCAGCCGAAATTGGGGAAGTCATTGCGCGACAGTGCAAAGAGACTCTGCAACTTCTCATTGACGTGCGTCAGCAGGCCCGCGCAATCGGTGCGAAAAATCCCGATCGGGAAGACGCTTGTCAGGGCTTCGTATTCCAGTTGCAGTGCGTCCGCCGGCGACGCGGTGTCCAGCGTCAGGGACAGGGGAAGGTCGGCCTGCGAGGGTGTGTTGCCCTGGCCACGCGCTTCGTCCTGGCGTTGGCCGCTGAGCTGCTGCGCGTAGCTGCGGCGCAAGTGTTCGTTTTCCGCGCGCAGCGTCTCCAGTTCCAGCAGGAGCGCGCGCTCGCGTTCCTCGGCCGCCTTCTCGGGCCGTTGGGCGCTGGAACGCCGGTTGGGCGGCGGGAAAGTCGTGCTCATGCGTGCGCCACTTTACCCCAGGGTATACGGCGCACGGCGTGATATTTGACAGTCAGAAGCGGGGCAGCTCCGGGTGAGAAATCCGCCCCGCGCGCACCAGCATCCGACCATACTCAGCACAACGTTGCAGGGTCGGGATGACCTTGCCCGGGTTGAGTAGCCCGTTGGTATCAAACGCGCGTTTCAAGCCAAACATTTGTGTGTTTTCTTCGGTGGAAAACTGCACGCACATGCTGTTGAGCTTTTCCACGCCCACGCCGTGTTCGCCGGTGACCGTGCCGCCCATGGCCACGCTGGTTTCCAGGATGTCGGCGCCGAATTGCTCGCAGCGGCGCAACTGGTCGGGGTCGTTGGCGTCGAACAGGATGAGCGGATGCAGATTGCCATCGCCTGCGTGGAACACATTGGCGCAGCGCAGGCCGTACTTCTTCTCCATCTCGGCGATGGCGAGCAGGATGTCGGCCAGGCGCTTGCGCGGAATGGTCGAATCCATGCACATGTAGTCGGGGCTGATGCGCCCGCTTGCCGGAAACGCGTTCTTGCGTCCGCTCCAGAAGCGCAGGCGTTCGGCTTCGTCTCGGCTGACGGCGATCGCGGTGGCGCCGCAGTTGCGCAGTACCGCGCTCATGCGTTCGATTTCTTCGGCCACTTCTTCCGGTGTGCCGTCGCTCTCGCACAGCAGGATGGCTTCTGCATCCAGGTCGTAGCCCGCGTGCACGAAGTCTTCCACCGCCGCGGTCATGGGTTTGTCCATCATCTCCAGCCCGGCCGGAATGATGCCGGCCGCGATGACCGAGGCCACTGCATCGCCGGCTTTGCGCATGTCGTCGAAGCTGGCCATGATGCAGCGCGCCAGTTGGGGTTTGGGCACGAGCTTGACGGTGACTTCGGTGGCCACGGCGAGCATGCCTTCGCTGCCGATCACCAGCGGCAACAGGTCCAGGCCGGGGGTGTCGAGCGCGTCGCCGCCGAAGGTGACAGGCTCGCCTTCGATGGTGAAGCCACGCACCGCCAATACGTTGTGCAGCGTCAGGCCGTACTTGAGGCAGTGCACGCCGCCGGAGTTCTCGGCCACGTTGCCGCCGATGGTGCAGGCGATCTGGCTGCTCGGATCGGGCGCGTAGTACAGGCCCAGCGGCGCTGCGGCTTCGGAGATCGCCAGGTTGCGCACGCCGGCTTGCACCACCGCTGTGCGCGAGCGCGCGTCCACCCGCACGATGCGGTTGAACTTCGCGAGCGAGAGCGTGACGCCCTGTGCGTGGGGCATGGCGCCGCCCGACAGGCCGGTGCCGGCGCCGCGCGCGACCACCGGCACGTTCAGGCCGTGGCAGGTCTTGAGCACCGCGGCCACCTCCTCTTCGGTTTCGGGCAACACCACCACCAGCGGGCGCTCCCGGTAGGCGGTGAGGCCATCGCATTCGTAGGGCACGGTGTCTTCGCTGTGCCAGAGCAGGGCGTGCTTGGGCACCACGGCTTGCAGCGCGTGCACCACGGTGGCCTGCCGACTGGCCCGCTGCAGTGGTGCGTGTTCGTTGGGTTTCGGGGGGGCGTTCATGTCGGGGTGTGCGCGGAGAAATCAAGGGCTTTGGCAGTCTAGGCCAAACGCCTGCGCGTAGTGTGAAGAATCTTGCAGGGTCTTGTGAACACGGCCATGGGCGCGGTCGAACGGCTCTTGAAATCCAGTGGGGCGTCATCATGTTTTGTGCATCGCAGGACGCGCGTCGCGTTCCTGGAATCCAACCTTCATCAGGAGCTTTTTCATGAACAGCCTCATTGCACGCCGCGGTTTTTTCGATGACTTCTTCAACGATGCTTCGCCCGCGTTTTATGTGAAGCCTTTGCACGGCGACGGCCTGCCCACGCAGATCCGCGTCGACGTGAAGGAGACGCCAGACGCCTATACGCTGCAAGCCGAAGTGCCCGGTGTGTCCAAGGACGACATCCAGGTCCACGTCGATGGCAAGCTGGTGACGCTGCGCGCCGAAATCAAGCAGCAGGACAGCCAGAGCGAGGGTGGCAAGCTGCTGCGCAGCGAGCGCTACTACGGCGCGGTGTCGCGCAGCTTCCAACTGCCGGTCGACGTCGAGAACAGCGCCGCCAAGGCGAAATACGAGAACGGCGTGTTGCAGCTCACGCTGCCCAAGAAGACCGCCGCGTCCGCACAACGCCTGACGATCGAGTGATCGTCTCCTAAACGCTCTTTTTGAGCCACTCGGCGAACGCCGCGCATTCCCACCGTTCCATCGCGCCCGCCTGCCAGCACAGGTAGTGCGCGTGGGGTGATGGGATGTTGCGTTCCGAGAGGCGCTCGAGCGAGCCGTTCTCGATCCACGGTGCGCCCAGCTTGAGGCGTACCAGAGCCACGCCCAGGCCTTGAGCAGCGGCATCGCACATCAGGCCGATGTCGTTGAACGACGAACCTTCCTGGGGCTCTGGCCAGTCGAGTTCGTGCGCCGCGAACCAGGTGCGCCAGGGCTCCAGCGGGCTGCGCAGCAGGGCCGCGCGTTGCAGATCCTCCGGTGCATCGAACGGGCCGTTCTCCCGGATGTAGGCGGGGGATGCCAGCGGTGTCACCTCGTCCTTGAGCAGACAGGTGTGTTCGACGTCGGCGTAGCGGCCCGTCCCGAATCGCACGGTGAGATCGGCATCTTCGGCCACCACATCGAGCAAGGGGATCGACACCTGCAAGGTGAGGTCGATCTCGGGATAGGCCTCGGTGAACTGGCGCAGGCGCGGCATCAGGATCGAGCGTGCGAAGGTGGGCGTGACCGCCAGCCTGAGCTTGCGTTTTCCAGGGGCGGTGGTGCCGCCCGGAAAGCGTTGCAGGATGCCCAGGCCTTCGCGCACGTGCGCCAGGTATTCGCTGCCTTCGATGGTCAGTGAAAAATCGGCACGGCCGAACAGCTTGACACCCAGGATCTGCTCGAGTTGCCTGACCCGATGGCTCACCGCACTGGGCGTGACGTTGAGCTCGTCCCCCGTCTGCGTGACACTGCGCAGCCGCGCCAGCGCCTCGAAGGTCAACAGGCACTGGATCGGGGGAATGCGGATGGTCATGCGGCGCTCGCGGTGGCGCTCACTTGAACACGACCGTCTTGTGTCCGTTGAGCAGCACGCGGTGTTCGCCGTGCCACTTCACCGCCCGGGCCAGCACCTGGCTCTCGGTGTCCCGTCCACGCGCGGTCAGGTCTTCCACGGCGTCGGTGTGGTCCACGCGTGCCACGTCCTGCTCGATGATCGGGCCTTCGTCCAGATCGGCCGTCACGTAGTGGGCGGTGGCGCCAATGAGCTTCACGCCACGGTCGTGCGCCTGGTAGTAAGGCTTGGCGCCTTTGAAGCTGGGCAGAAAGCTGTGGTGGATGTTGATCGCCTTGCCCGAGAGTTCGCGGCACAGGTCGTTGCTCAGCACTTGCATGTAGCGCGCCAGCACCACCAGTTCCGCGGTTTCTCCACGGATGATCTCCAGTTGCCTGGCCTCGGCCTGCGATTTGGTCGCGGCCGTCACCGGGATGTGGTGGAAGGGCACGTTGTAGCTCGCTGCCAGTTGGTAGAAGTCGCGGTGGTTGCTGATGATGGCGCGGATGTCCAGTGGCAGCAGGCCACTTTTCCAGCGGAACAGCAGGTCGTTGAGGCAATGGCCTTCCTTGCTCACGAAGATCACGGTGCGCATGGGTTCGGCCAGCGCGTGCAGGCTCCATTGCATGCCGAACGGGTCGGCAAAGGTCCGCAGGTGGGTGCGCAGATTGTCCTGGGTGAGTTGGCTGCAGGCGAATTGCACGCGCATGAAGAACAGGCCGGTGGCGTGGTCGTTGTACTGCGCGGCTTCTTCGATGTTGCCGCCGTGTTCGAGCAGGAAGCCGGAGACGGCATGCACGATGCCCGGGCGGTCCGGGCAGGACAGGGTGAGGACGTAGGTATGGAGCATGGCGTGCGCATTGTCGCAGCAAGGAGCGCAGTGGGCCTGGAGCTGCGCTTGGCAGTGGCGCCCTCGGTGCAGGGTCGCAGTGTCAGAATTCGAGCTTCCTTTTTCCCTTGTCGCAGGAGACGCCCGCATGGCCTACCAAGATCTACGCATGGACCACCAATGGCTGCCATTCACGCCGAACCGCAGCTTTCAGAAGGATCCGAGGGTTTTCGTGGCGGCCGATGGCATGCACTTCACCACGCACGATGGGCGCCAGGTGATCGATGGCATCTCCAGCCTGTGGTGCGTGGGCGCGGGCCACAACCGCAGACCGATCAATGAGGCGATCAAGCAGCAACTCGACACGCTGGACTACAGCACGGCGTTCAGCGTGAGCAACGACAAGGCGTTCCGCGCGGCCGAGAGGATCGCGGCGATGGCGCCGGGGGACCTCAACAAGGTGCTGTTCTGCAACTCCGGCAGCGAAGCCGCCGACACGGCGATGAAAGTGGCGCTGGCCTACCACCGCGCGCGCGGCGAAGGGCACCGCAACATCTTCATCGGCCGCGAACGGGGTTACCACGGCGTGGGTTTTGGCGGCATGAGCGTGGGCGGCATTCCGGCCAACCGCAAGGTGTACGGCGCGGCGCTGCTGCCGCGCGTGGACCACCTGCGCTTCATCCACGATCCGGTGAAGCACGCCTTCGTGCACAACACGGAACCCGTGTGGGACGAAGATTTGGCCGCGGAACTGGAAAATCGCATCCTGCCGCTGCACGACCCGAGCAACGTGGCCGCGGTGATCGTCGAACCCGTGGCGGGCAGCGCGGGCTGGTATGTGCCGCCCCAGGGCTATCTCAAGCGCCTGCGCGAGATCTGCGACAAGCATGGCATCCTGCTGATCTTTGACGAAGTCATCACCGGCTTTGGCCGCCTGGGCACGGCTTTCGCGTCCGACCACTATGGCGTGCAGCCCGACATGCTGACCTTCGCCAAGGCCGTCACCAACGGCGTGTTCCCGCTGGGTGGCGTGGTGTGCACCGACCGCATCTACGACGGCATGATGGCCGCGCACAGCAGCGCCCCGGACCATGCGATCGAGTTCTTCCACGGCTACACCTACTCGGGTCACCCGGTGGCTTGCGCCGCCGCGCTCGCCACGCTGGACCTGTTCCGCGAAGAAAACCTGTTTGCCCGCGCGGGCGAGATGGGCAAGGTGCTGGGCGATGCGATGCACAGCGCGCTCAAGGGCTTGCCCCATGTGATCGGTATCCGCAGCTATGGCCTGGCGGCGGCCGTGGAGTTGGCGCCGCTGGCGGGGCAGCCGGGCAAGCGCGCGTTCGATGTGTTCCTGGACTGCTTCCACCATGGCGCGTTGGTGCGCAACGCGGGCGACAACCTGGTGCTTGCGCCGCCCTACATCGTGGAGAAGGCCCAGATCGAGACCCTGGTGGGCGCGCTGGCCGACGCGATCCAGCGGCTGGGCTGAGGCCGAACGACCGCGCTCAGCGCTTCATCTGCTGCTGGAGTTCCGCGCAGTGGTCGTGCGGGGGCAGCGCGGGTGTCTGCCAGACCTGATCGGCTGGCTGTGCGCCGGTCCCGGTGTCGGTGCGGGATTGCGCCATCACCACCTGATGGCCTACGGTGGAGGGCAAGTGCAGCGGCACGCCCAGGTCGCGCCGCACGTGGCCGTTGCCGGCCACGAGCAACACGGTCTTGCCGGGAATGACGGCCTGCGCCGCGGTTTGCGCCAGCGCCTGGTCGCGCGCGACCTGGATGCGCGCCATGGGCGCGATCTGGCTCTCGGGCAGCAGTTGGCAATGGCTCTCGCGGATCGCGTCGCGCTGCGCTTGCAGGACGCTGGCGCTGACGTGGCCATCGAGCGCGGCATTGCCCATGGCGCTGCGCATCTGCGCGCGCGGCAGGTTGCCACCGATGACGGGCGCGCCGCTGCGCACGGCGGCCATCACGACCGGTCCGTACACCGGCCAGGCCCAGCCGGTCTGTTCGGTCCAGTTCAAGGCTTCGCGCACGCGCGCTTCATCGGCATCGCTGGACAGACCTTGTGTGCTGCGGCCTTGTTCCGCCATCTCCATCACCAGCGCGCCCAGCTGGCCGCGCCGGGCCAGGGCCTGCACCACGTCGCGTTGCAGCGTCTGGTGGTCAGGCGCATCGTGCTGCTCGCCGAGCAGGAGCACCGAGGTCGGCATGACGCGCGCCAGCAGATCGGGCACGGTCTGGGGCGGGCGGTGCGCGCAGGCCGTCAGCAAGGCCATGCCCAAAGCGAGTACGGCAGCGGTTCGACGGATCATGCGCGGATACTAAGCGCTTGGCGCACGATGGCGGGTGCTGCCGGTTCATGCTGACCGAGCGCCCATGAAAAAGCCCGGCGGGTGCCGGGCTCGTCGCGTGGAGCGGGGCTTGGTCAATGCATGACGACGGGCATTTGCGCCAGTGTGGCGTAACCCTCCAGCGTGTCTTCCACCTCTTCCTGCGACGGCATGTTTTGCTGCCAGGCGGTGATCTGCTGCTGGAACATCTCGGCCCAGGAGCCATCGAGGTACACCTCTTTGCCCGAGCGTTTGTCCACGATCTCGAAGCCGTGGCGGGGAATTTGCGGGCCTTCGACCTGTTCGGACTCGCCCTCGACCGGGGCATTGGCGAGGATATGGACCACAGCGAAGGCATCTGAGTCGTAAAGCATGTGCATGACTGAAATCCTTGAATACAGAAACCTGCGTTCCTGACAGACGTTATATCGGTAAATACGCGCCGATTTGCAGTTTGGATGTAGCTTTACGTGGTGACGTTCCGCCCGACTTCAAGATGCGTGTGTTTTTGGGCACAAACGCGTGCTTGTCCTACGGCATCTGCCGCAGTTTCTGATCGGCCACGTCGCCGTTGGGTTGCGTGATGCGCAAGCGCACCGGCATGTGGCCCAGGCTCGGCGCCAGCCACATTTCCACCGTGCTGTCGAACTCCTTGCGTGGCTGGCGTGCGACGTGGCGCACGCGGAATTCCCCAGCTGGGACACGGATCGTGGATTCTTCGCCGATGTCGAACCGCCACACCGGTGCGTCGCCCGTGCCCGCCACTTGCATGGTGAGTGTCTGACCGCTCGCGTAGGTCTCGGGACGGGCTTGCAGCAGGCCGGCCAATTGCATGAACAGGCTCAAGCGGTCTTGCGCGCCCGGTTGCAAGGGCGCTTCGGGTGCGTTGTTGCTGAAACGGATGCGCTGTTGCGCGGCGTCGAAATGGGCCGCCTTCTCGCTGCGGCTCTTGTCGGCAAAACGTTCGGGCATGAGGCCGCTGGGGCCGATGCGGCCGGTGCTGGACTGCGAGCGGCTGCCCAACAGCATCACGCGCATGTCGAGTCGCGCGTTGTAGCGGCCGTCGGCCACGCTCCAGTCCAGCAGGCCCTCGGCCTTGTAGTGGAGGCCTTTGATGCTGCCGTCCACGTCGTATTGCAGCCGCATGCTGCCGGGTGGTTGGGCCGGCGGCAGTTTCACGGCGGAGGTGCTTTGGCTTGCTGGGGCGGCGGCCACCAGCGTGTCGCTGTCGGCCGGTGCCGTTTCGAGCGTTTCGGCGGGAGAAGGAAGGTCGGTGGCCACGGCGGGCGCCTCGGGCGCCAAGGGGGGAACAGCGACCGCGTCTGCCGCCGCCGAGGCGGCCTGCGGCGCGGGCGGCGCGGCGCTCTCGCTGGTGTCGGTGGGCGCGGGTTCGTGGGTTGCCGCTTCGGCCACTGTCACGGTGTCCGGCGTTTCCGCAGGGGCTGGCGCTTCCACGGGAACCCAATGTACCGGTGGCGCGGCGCGCGCGACAGGTTTGGGCTTGTCGGACCGGCGCGCGGCAACGGGTGTGGCGGCGGGGGCGGGCGTCGGCACGATCCAGCGCACGGTGCTCACGTGCACGGGCGCTGCGTTGGACACGGACAGCAGTGGAGGGGCGTGGTCCGGGTCGTTGTTCGCCGGGTGTGGCGAGGCGGCCTCAGGGCGCGTGGGCTCGGCCTTCTCGGCCCCTGGCACATGGAGGTGGATGCCACCGGCCAACAAGACGAGGTGCAGACCCAGCACCACCGAGACCAGCATGGCCAGCACGGGCCAGCGCGGGGAGGGAGAGAGGAGAAGACGTGTCACGGGCGTCTTGGCGTGGGGCGGTGCCCCAGGTCGGCGCTGAGCTGGCGGGCGCAACGCAGCAAGGCGGCGGCGGGCGCACCTTCGTGGTCGGTGTCCAGCGTGGCCACCGAGCCGAGCACCACCAGGCCGAGCGCGAGCCGTCCCTGGGCATCGAACACAGGGGCGCAAAAGCCGGCGACACCAGGCAGCAGGCTGTGCACCACGCGGGCCATGCCGTGGCGGCGCGTGTCCTCCAGCAGGGTTTGCACTTGCGCCATGTTCAACGGCACATCCAGGCGGGGCAGGTCGCTGTTGAGGGGCAGCTTTTTCAGGCGTGCCAACTCGTCGCGCAGCATCGGCGCGATGCGTTGCGCATCGCGGCCCTCGTGGCCCATGAAGGCCGCGAAGCAACGGCCCGTGGCGGAGGTCAGCAGCGGCATCACGTCGCCCAGGCGCAAGGTGACCGGCACCGTCTGCGGGGCTTCGGTCCAGTGCACCATGGTGGGACCCTGGTTGCCCCAGACCGCGATCGCCAGCGTGTGGCCGGTTTCGTTCAGCAGGGCATCGATGCGCTCGCGCGCAAGCTTCACCGCGTCGATGCGCGAGAGGCTGGCCAAGCCCAGGCGCAAGGCGGCGGGGCCGAGGTCGTAGCGCGTGCTCACCGGGTCCTGCATCACCAGGCCCATGCGCTGGAAGCTCACCAGGTAGCGGTGGGCCTTGGCCGCGCTCATGCGCGCGGCGGCGGCCAGGTCGCGCAGCATCAATGCGCCGGGCGCCTGCGCCAGCGCGTCGAGCAATTCAAAGCCGACTTCGACCGACTGGATGCCGGTGCGCAAGGGCTCGGCGTCTTCGCGGGTTTCGACATCGATGGCAACGGGGCGTTGGGCAGCGGGCATGTGCAGGACGGTCACGGGGGTTGGAGGTGCGATCAGGCCTCGGGTTCCAGCACAGGCCACCGAGCTTGTGACGGCGTGTGCCGTGTGGCCTTTGGTCTAGAATTCGGATTTTACGCATAGGTGAATGAATTTCACTATCCGTAATTCTGACGCGGGCCGTTCCCGCATGCTTCCCAACCCCTGAGAGCAGGAGAATTGCATGAAACTCGCCACGTACAAGGATGGCTCGCGCGATGGACAACTGGTGGTGGTCTCACGGGACCTGAGCACGGCCCATTATGCGACCGGCATTGCGCACAAGCTGCAGCAGGCGCTGGACGACTGGAACTTCATCAGCCCGCAATTGCACGACCTGTACGTCACGCTCAACCAGGGCAAGGCGCGGCATGCGTTTCCCTTCGACCCGGCGCAGTGCATGGCGCCGCTGCCGCGTGCCTACCAATGGGCCGACGGCTCGGCCTACATCAACCACGTCGAACTCGTGCGCGCGGCGCGCAACAGCGAGGTGCCAGCGTCGTTCTACACCGACCCCTTGATGTATCAGGGCGGCAGCGACGATTTCATCGGCCCGTGTGACGACGTGGTCGTGCCCAGCGAAGACTTCGGCATCGATTTCGAGGCCGAGATCGCGGTGGTCACCGGTGACGTGCCCATGGGCGCCACGCCCGACCAGGCCCTGGACGGTGTGCGGCTTCTGATGCTGGCCAACGATGTGTCGCTGCGCAACCTGATCCCTGCCGAGCTGGCCAAAGGCTTTGGCTTCTTCCAGAGCAAGCCGGCCACGGCGTTCGGCCCGGTCGCGGTCACGCCAAACGAACTGGGCGATGCCTGGCAGGGCGGCCGTGTGCACCTCACGGTGCAGTCGACCTGGAACGGCCGCAAGGTCGGCATGTGCGAAGCCGGGCCCGACATGACCTTCCACTTCGGCCAGCTCGTGGCGCACATCGCCAAGACGCGCAACGTGCGCGCCGGTTCGATCGTGGGCAGTGGCACGGTGAGCAACAAGGGCGTGGAAGTCGACGGCCGCAAGGACTGGCCCAAGGGCTACAGCTGCATTGCCGAGAAGCGTGCAATCGAGACCATCCTCGACGGCAAGCCGTCCACCGAGTTCATGAAGTTCGGCGACACCATCCGTATCGAGGTCAAGGGCAAGGACGGGCAGAGTGTCTTCGGCGCGATCGACCAGAAGATCTCGTCCCCCGATTGATCAAGTCCAGGCTGGTACCAGCCACTCGGGCTTGAGATCCATGCCGAAGCCTGGCGCGTCCGAGGGGATCAACTTGCCGTCGTGGGGCACGGCCACCCCCGGGATCTTGGCCGCTTCTTCCAGTGGCACGCCCGGGTCCGAGGCCAGCCAGAACTCGGCCAGCGACGCTTCCGGCATGGCGAAGTGGAAGTGCTGGCCAAAGGGCAAGCCCGCACCCGAGTGCGGAAAGGTCGAGAGGCCGGCCGCTTCGCCCAACGTGTAGATCTTGAGTGCTTCGGAGAGCCCGCCGCCCCAGCGCAGCTCGGGCTGCAGCACGTCGACGCAGCGCCGGTCGACCAGTTCGCGAAACGCGTAGCGGCCCTTGTGGTCCTCGCCCGTGGCGATCGGCAGGCTGGGCACGGCGCGCTTGAGTTGCGCCAGGCCATCGGTGTCGTGCGGCATCAGCGGCTCTTCGATCCAGCGCAACCCGAATGGCAGAAGGCGCTCCATCAGCCGTGCCGCGAACTCCACGTTGAACGACATCACCGGGTTGTACATCAGGTCGGCCGTCGGGCCCACGGTCTCGCGTGCGGTCGCGATCTTTTCTTCGATGCGTTGCAGCCCTTCGGTGCCTTCTTCGTGGAACACCGGGTTGCTGATCTTGAAGGCCTTGAATCCCAGTTCCATCGACCAGTCGAGGTCGTCGCTGGTGCAGTAGCAGTCGATGTGCGGACGGCAAGGACCGCCGATCAGGCTGTAAACCGGCGTGTCCAGAAGCTTGCCCTTGAGGTCCCACAGCGCCAGGTCGATCCCGCTGCGCGCCACCATCGCCAGGCCAGTGCCGCCGAAGCGCTGCGTCGAACGCCACATGAGGTCGTTGAGGAACTCGATAGCGAAGCAGTCGCGTCCCACGAGCAGCGGCGCGTAGTGCTCGCGCACCAGGGGCGCGATCAACGGTCCCCAGTGGCACACACCAGCGCCCCATGTGCCGTCTTCGGCGCTGACCTTGATCCAGCATTCGTGAGCGACCTCGCCCGGGATCTTGCGCAACTGCCGCGGGAACTCGGGGTACTTGTTGATCGGGAACGCGCGCTTGGCGCTCTGGTTGTAGCTCGCGCGGCGCGGCGTGGTGCGCTGCGTACGTGCGGGCAGCGCCAGTTGGCACAGTTCGATGGACTGGATCTTCATGGCGGTGCGGCCTCGTCTTACAACAGGTGGGCGATGAGCTCGGCCGCGCCGGTCACGTCGTGCGCCTGCGGCACCAGCAGTTCGAGCGAACGCCCGCTCACGCTCACCGCGCCGATCGGAAAACCGTTGCCGTCCAGGATGGCCGCGGCCACGCAACTGGAGGTGGGCGTGTTCTCGGCGTTCTCGGTGGCGTAGCCGCGCTCGCGGATGGCCTTGAGTTCCTGTCGCATGGCCGCCAGCGTGGTGATGGTCTGTGGCGTGCGCGCCGTCATGGGGTTGGCCTTGAGCAGTTGTTCGGCGCGCTCGGGCGGCAGATGCGCCAGGATGACCTTGCCCAGACCGCTCGAATGCAGCGGGATCGCGCGGCCGAAGCGCGAGTAGATCGTGGGCAGCGTGGGCTTCTCCGCGCCGCCCAGCAGCAGCACCTGCTCGCGGTGCAGGATGCCCAGGTTCACGCGTGCGTTCATCTTCAGCGCCAGTGCCTGCAGGTGCGGCAATGCGCCCACGCGCAGGCGGTTTCGGTCCAGCACCTCGGCGGCCAGCGGCAGCACCGAAAAACCGATGCTCCAGCGCGTTTCATTGGGCACCTGCTGCAGGAAGCCCATGGCCGCCAGCGTCTGCACCAGGCGGTGCGCCGTGGGGCGCGAGATGCCGACGTTCAAGGCCAGTTCGCTGATGGTGGGCGGGTGCGGCATCTGCGCCACCGCTTCCAGCACTTGCAGGGCCTTGCCCAAGGTTTTGACCTCGGGTTCGATCAAAGCCTCTGCGTGCAGCGACCGCGCCGCCGGGCTCGCACGCTTCTTGGCCGGGGTCTTTCTCAGGGTATTCATGGAGACAGCAGTTTCGTTTGAATTGATTTTTGATGAGGTGTTCAATATGTGGACACATTGTTTGACATGAAAAAACACCGCTCGTTTAATGAACGAGTCTATTGATTTTTGAATGCCTGTCCAGGCTTTATGAAAGCTTCTATGCGAATTGTTTTTGCTTCCAAGGTCGCGCGCCCTCCCGTGCTCAAGGCACTGCAGACGGCCCCGAACGTGGAACTCATCGACTGCGAAGACCTGGCCCAGGTCGCCGCGCATGTGCAGGACGCCGATGCCCTGGTGATTTCCGACCCGCGGGGTGCCGATGGCAAGGCGATCGCCGATGCCTTGAAGCGCGACGGTTGCCGAGTGAAGTGGGTGCAGGCGGTGACGGCTGGCGTGAACGGCCTGCTCACGCATGGCGTGCCGGCACAGATCGTGATCACCAACCAGGGCGGCGCGGTGGCGCCCGCCGTGGCCGAGCACGCCATGGCCATGGTGCTCGCGATGGTGCGGCGCATCGGCGACATCATGGACCGCAGCCGCCAGCAACGCTGGAGCAAGGAGTTCGATCCGCCGCTGATGTCGGTCGAGGCGCGCACGATGGTGATCGTGGGCTACGGCAACATCGGCCGCGAACTTGCGCAGCGCGCCAAGGGCTTCGGCATGAAGCTCGTGGGCGTGTCGCGTTCGGGCAAGCGCGACGACCTGCTCGACGAGGCCTACCCGCTGGAGCGCCTGCACGACGCGCTGGCCAAGGCCGATGTGGTGGCGGTGACCATCGCGTCGGTGCCCGGCACGCGCCATGTGATCGATGCACAAGCGATCGCCGCCACGAAGAAGGGTGCCTACTTCACCAATGTGTCGCGCGGCGAAACGGTGGACCCGGTGGCACTGAGGCGCGCACTGGAAAGCGGCCACTTCGCGGGCGCTTTTCTCGACGTCACCGACCCCGAACCCCTGCCCGCCGACGACCCCCTGTGGCGCGCGCCCAACCTGCTGATCTCGCCACACACCGCTGGCGCGGGCAGCACGCAGACCGGTGTGCGCATTGCCCGCGTGGTGGTGGACAACGTGAAGCGCTTCCAGGCCGGCGAGCCGCTGCAGCACACGGTCGAGTTGTGAGCAGCTGTGAGCTTCAGACATTCCTTTCCAACACAGACAGCAGGAGACATACCCATGAACCGTTCCCACCGCCGCATCGACCCGCGCCGCCGCCAGATCGCCCTGGGGCTGGCACTCTCGCCCGCCCTCGCGTGGGCGCAGGAGCAGCTCAAGACGTCGACCATCATCGTGGGCTCGCCCGCCGGTGGGGCCACCGACAAGATGGCGCGCTTCTTCGCCGACGGCCTGCGCGGCCTCTACGCCGACAACGTGCTGGTGGAGAACAAGCCCGGTGGCGGTGGCGTGATCGCCTACGAGTACGTGAAGAACAGCCGTGCCCGCGACGGTGGGCTGACGTTCCTGTCGCCAGCCTATCCCATCGTTGTCACGCCACACATCGTCAAAGGGCTTCCCTACAACCCGTTGACGGACTTCATTCCGGTGGCCATCACCGGCCGTTCGGGCATGACGCTGGTGCTGGGTCCGGGCGCGCCTGCGGAGTTGACCACGGTGGAGGCGTACCTGAAGTGGGCCCAGCAGAATCCCAAGATGGCGCTGTACGGTGCGCAGACCGGCTCGAGCCAGCACCTGGCCGGCTCCACGCTTTCGCTGATCACCAAGGTGCCGCTGGAGAATGTGTCGTACAAGGGCGATGCGCCAGCTATCAAGGACTTGGTCGGAGGCCACGTGCCGGCCGTGATCATGCCAATCGCCAGCGCACTGCCCCTGGTGAAGAACAGCCAGGCCCGCGTCCTGGCGGTCACGCGCCGCGAGCGCTCGCGCTTTCTGCCGAACGTGCCCACGTTCACCGAACTGGGCTATCCGCTGATGATGCAGGACTGGATGGGTGTGTTCGCACCCGCTGGAACGCCCGCGCCGATCGTGCGCAAGCTCAACGAGGCGATTGCGCAGGTAGCTCGCTCTGAACGCGGCAAGGAGGCCTACGACACGCTGGGTTTCGAACCGGATGTGGTGTCGCCCGAACAATTTGCCGAGATCGTTCAGGCCGACCACAAGCGCTATGGCGATGTGATCGCGCGCACCGGTTTCCGCGAGGCCTACGAGCGGGCGCAAGGAGGTTCGAAGTGAGCGCGGTGATGGAGCGCCCGGCGGTCGGCATCGAGGTCGTGCCGGTCACCAAACACGTGGGTGCCGAGATCCGCCACATCGACCTGTCCGAACCGCAGCCCGCCGAAGTCATTGCCCAGATCCGTGCCGCCCTGGTGAAGCATGGCGTCGTGTTCTTCCGCAACCAGACCCTGGATTCGGCGCAGTACGAGGCGCTGGCGCGCCGGTTCGGCCAACCGGTGCGGCCCGACAGCGGCATCATCCCGGCGCTGGCCGGCACCACCGTGATCGCCGAAGTGCGCAAGGACGCGGAGATGGGGCGCAATGTCGGCGGCAGTTGGCACACCGACCAGGTCTACCGGCCCAACCCGAGCTGGGGCACGATGCTGCTGTGCCGCGAAGTGCCCGCCTTCGGCGGCGACACGCTGTGGGCCAGCATGTCGGCCGCGCACGACCGGCTCTCGCCCGGCCTGCAGAAAACGCTGCGCGGTCTGCGCGCGGTGCATTCGAATGCCAACGTGCAGTCGCGCATGAAGACCGGCCGCGCGCCCGACCCCGATGTGGTGCACCCGGTGGTGATCCGCCACCCCGAGAGCGGGCGCCGCATCCTCTACGTGAGCCCGAGCTACACACGCCATTTCGAAGGCTGGACCGAAGAAGAGAGCAAACCCTTGCTGGACTATCTCTACCAGCAGTCGCAACACCCCGAACTCTTCTGCCGCTTCCGCTGGGAGAAAGGCTCGCTGGCCTTCTGGGACAACTACCACACTTGGCATTTCGCGGTGAACGACTACGAAGCCGGTGAGCGCGTGATGCACCGCATCGTCGTGGAAGGCCCGCCGTTTGACCGCGAACTCGAGCCCGGCGCATGAAGATCACGAAGATTGAAGACTTCCACGTGGATGGTGGATGGGACGTCTGGTCCTTCATCAAGATCAGCACCGACGAGGGCATTGTCGGTTGGTCCGAGTTCAGCGAAGAGCGCGCCCGGCAAGGCCTCACCGCCCTGGTGCGGGCCATGGGCCGGCAGCTCATCGGCGAAGACCCGCGTAGCGCCGGCCTCATTTGTGCCAAGCTGCGGCAGACCACCCAAGGCGTGGGCATTGGCTTGCAATCGCTGGCCATCGGCGCGTATGAAAACGCGCTGCTCGATATCCAGGCCAAGGCCATCGGGGTGCCGGTGCATGCGCTCTTTGGGGGCGCGCTGCGGCGGCGCCTGCCGCTGTACTGGTCGCACTTCGGCATGTACCGCGCCAAGAACCCGAAGATCTTCGAAGAGGTGGTGGGCGAACCCGCGGTGCGTTGCCTGGACGACCTCAAGGCCGCTGCGGCGCTGGTGCCACAACGTGGCTACAAGGCGCTCAAAACCAACCGCCTGCTGCTCGACCCGGCGCGGCTGAAGGGCGCTGCGCCCTCGGTGGCGCGTGGAGCCGGTCCATTCGAAGTGAACATCGAAGCCTGGATGGTGAGCGACATCGTGGACCAGCTGGCCGCGCTGCGCGAAGGCGCAGGCCCTGGGGTCGCGCTCATGATGGATCTGAACTTCAACTACAAGACCGAAGGCTTTCGCCGCATCGCCAAAGCGGTGGAGAAGTTCGACATGATGTGGCTGGAGATCGACACCGCGAGCGCGCCCGCGCTCTCGACCATCCGCCAGTCCACCAGCACGCCGATCGCCTCGCTGGAGACCATCCTGGGCCGGCGCGCGTTGCTACCGTTCGCGCAAGCGCAGTCGGTGGACGTGGCCATCATCGACGTGGTCTACAACGGCCTGATCGAGTCCCTGCGCATGGCCTCTTTGCTGGAGGCGTTCGAGGTCAACGTCGCCGGGCACAACACCTTCAGCCAGCTCGGCACCGCGATCACCGCGCACTTCTGCGTTGTGATCCCGAACTTCCGCGTGCTCGAATTCGACGTGGACGAAGTGCCCTGGCGCCGCGATCTGGTTACGCGACCACTGGAGATCGTCGACGGCGAGCTGCTGATCAACGACGCGCCGGGCTGGGGCATGGACATCAACGAAGACGTGGCACGCGCGCACGCGGTGGTGCGATGACAGCAGAGACGACGATGAGCAACACCCCTGTGGTCGAAGTGAAAGATCTGGTGCGCCGCTACCGCGGACGCGGCTCCGGCGGACAGCCCAGCGTGGTGACCGCGGTGGACGGCGTGAGCCTCACGGTGAAGGCCGGCGAGCTGGTGGTGTTGCTCGGCCCCAGCGGCTGCGGCAAGACCACCTTGCTGCGCAGCGTGGCAGGCCTGGACAAGCCCGACGCGGGCTCGATACGCCTGGGCGAACGCACCGTGTTCGATGCCGACAGCGGCGTGTTCGTGCCACCCGAAGACCGGCGCATCGGCATGATGTTCCAGTCGTATGCGCTGTGGCCGCACATGACGGTGGCGCAGAACGTGGCCTACCCGTTGAGCTCGGCACGCGGGCGCGCGAAAACCTTCGAGGCGCCAGTGAACGCCATGCTCGACAAGCTCGGCGTGGCGGGCCTGGGACACCGGTACCCCAGCGAGCTCAGCGGCGGGCAACAGCAGCGCGTGGCGCTGGCGCGCGCGCTGATCGCCTCGCCCTCGCTCATCCTCTTCGACGAACCGCTCTCCAACGTGGACGCCAAGGTGCGGCGCCGCTTGCGCGCGGAGCTGCGCGAGCTCAAATCGCGCACGCAATTTGCGGGCATCTATGTGACGCACGACCAGGAAGAGGCGATGGAGCTGGCCGACACGCTGGTGGTGATGGATGCGGGCAAGATCCGCCAGAGCGCCGCACCGCGCGACGTTTACGCGCAGCCGGCCTCGCTCTACGTGGCCGAGTTCGTGGGCGAGATGAACCGCTGGCCGGCCGTGGTGGAGGCGGGTGGCGCGGTGTCCACGCCGGTGGGGCGTTTCGCCTTGCCCGGCGTGGCCAACGCAGGCGACGGTGGCTGGCTCGGCATTCGCCCCGAGAACGTGGTGCTCACCTCCGCGCCCGACGCGCCCTTGAGCGCCACCCTCCGCGACGTGATCCACCTGGGTGCGCGTGTGGAGTGCCGCTTGCGCGTGCACGACAACGAGATGGTGGCCTGGATCGGCGCGGACGCAGCGCAGGATCTGCCGCTGTCGCCGGGGAACACCATCGGCCTGGTGTTGCCACAGGAGCACATGCGATGGCTGCCGAACTGAGCGCACCCGCCTCGCACAGCCTGGCCATCGGCCGCTGGGCCACCTACGCGCTGGCTGTGGCCATCGTGCTCCTGGCCTTCGTGCTGGTGTTCTACCCGATCGGCATCATGGTGCTGCGCGGTGTCATGCCCGAGGGCCGCTTCGACCTGCGGCCCTGGGTGGAGACGTTTTCCGATCCGGCACTGCACCGCGCGGTGCGCAACACCGTTTTTCTGGCCTTGGCGACCACCACCATCTCGGTGCCGCTGGGCGTGTTCTTTGCGTGGCTGATCGAGCGCACGGACGCACGCTGGGGCTCGTTCTCGCGCCTGCTGCCCGTGATTCCGCTGCTGCTGCCACCGGTGGCCATGGCGATCGGCTGGTTGTTCCTGGCCGATCCGCGCGCGGGCTTTCTGGCCAAGCCGCTGGTGGCCGCGCTGCAGACCGTGGGCCTGCCGATCGAGCCGGACAGCATTGCGATCCAGAGCTGGAGCGGCATGGTGTTTCTGTACGTGTTGTGGGGTGTGCCACACGTCTACGTGGTGGCCGCAGCCGCGTTCAGCAACCTGGACCCGTCGCTGGAAGAGGCCGCGCGCATGAGTGGCAAGGGGCGGTTGCGCTGCTTCTGGGAGGTCTCGCTGCCCTCGATCAAACACGCGGTGGGCTCCTCGGTGCTGATCTGCATGATCTCCAGCGTTGGCCTCTATTCGATTGCAGCGCTCATCGGCTCGGCCGCGCGCATCGAAGTGCTCTCGGTCTACATCTACCGCCTGCTGCACTTCGCCTACCCGCCCAAGCTGGGCCAGGCGGTGGTGATCGGCCTGACGCTGATGGTTTTCATCGGACTGTTGTGGATGCTGCAGCGGCACGTGGCCTCGCGCGGCGGCTCGGCGCAGATCGGCGGCATGGGCGTGCGGCCCAATCTGCTGGCGCTGGGCCGCTGGCGCGGGCCGGCGCGCGCGCTGATCGTGCTCTATGTGGTGCTCACCAGCGTGCTGCCGCTGATCGCGCTCTTCATCGTCGCGCTGCAGCCGTACTGGCGGCCCACCATCGTGTGGGCCGACCTGAGCTGGGCCAACTTCGGCGAGCTGCTGCAGTCGGGCATGCCGCGCCAGGCGGTGATCAACAGCGCCGTGCTCGCCTTGCTCACCTCCACCGGCGTGGTGCTGATCGCAGGCCTGATCGCGGTCATGGCCAAACAACTTGGTGGCATGCTGGAGAAGTTTTTGGGCATTGCCACCAAGGTGCCCTCGGCTGTGCCACACATTGTGTTCGCCGTGGGTGTGCTGGTGGCCTTTGGCTTCACGCCGTTCTCGCTCGCGGGCACCTCGCTCATCCTGCTGATCGCCTACCTGGCGGTGTACCTGCCCTCGGCCACCATCGCAGCGGAGTCGTCGGTGCAGCAGGTGGGCAACCAACTGACGGAGGCCGCGCGTGTGGCCGGCGCCGGGCCGGGCCGTGTGTTCCGTACGGTGCAGCTGCCGCTGATCCTGCCCGGGCTAGCGGCAGGCTGGGCCTCGGTGTTCGCGCTGGTGCTGGGCGAGCTGAACGCGGCGGCGATTCTCGCCGGTCCGCACAACCCGGTCATCGGCTACCTGATCCTCACCCTGTTCGACAACGGCACCTATTCCCAGCTGGCCGCCGTCGGCAGCTTGATCGGCGTGGTCTCGGCCATCACCTTGTCGATCGTGCTGGTGTATGGCCGGCCGCGCTACGGGCAAAGCGGCTAGCTAGCTCTCGGTTCACCCCTTAAAACGAAGGAGACATGTCATGACGATTCGCTGTTCTGTTTCAACGCTTGCGGCCATGCTGGCGCTGGGCACGGCCCACGCGCAGCAGGAGCCATCCGCCACTCTGATCGCCGCGGCCAGGGCCGAGGGCGCACTGATGATGTATTCCTCCGACGACGAGGCGCGCCAGAAGGCCATGCTCGCCGGCTTTGAAAAGAAATACGGCATCAAGGGCTCCTACATCCGGTTTCCCACCGGTCCGTTGATGCAACGCTTCAACGTCGAGGCCGATGCCAACAACGTGCAGGCCGACATCGTGAGCGTGAGCTCGCCGATCCCGTTCGAATCGAAACCCGAGCGCTTCGCCGCGCTCACACCCGATGGCGTGCCCAGCCTGGCACGCTGGCCCAAGGAATACATCAAGCCCAACTTCATCCTGCACACCCTGGACGTGGTGGCGCTGGTCTACAACACCGAGCAGATCAAACCCGAGGATGTGCCCAAGACCTGGGCGGACCTGGCCGACCCCAAGTGGAAAGGCCGCTTTCTGCTGACCGACCCGCAGGTGGCGGACAACTACCTCGGCTGGCTCGACGCGGTGGAACGGCGGCTGGGCATGGACTACCTGCGCAAGGTGGCGGCGCAGAACTACAAGGTCACGCAAAGCGGTGCTTCGGGCGTGCAGATGGTGGCGGCCGGCGCGGTGGCCTTCAACGCGCCGACCTTCACCGCCTTCTCCAGCGGCCTGATCGCCAAAAAGGCCCCGATCGCGGTGGCCTACCCGAAGGACCCGGCCGTGATCTCCGCGCGCTCCTTCGGCATTCCGTCCAAGGCGCCGCACCCCAATGCGGCGCGCCTGTACGCGAACTTTCTGTTTTCGGAAGAAGGCATGAAGCTGTATTGCAGCGTCGCGCCGACCTCGCTGGCGGGCGACCCCGAAGGCAAGAACGGCTGCGTGCCGGTGCGCGATGGCGTGCAGATGCGCTTCGATGTGAGCGAACAGCGCAAGCAGGAAATGGCTCGCGCCCTTGGCGTGGCGAAGTGAGCGCGTGATGACCGCGATCCACGACCAGCCGATCGAACACCCCGCCGCTTGGACCAGCGCTGCCCTGGGCAGCCAGGAGGCGCTGGTGCGCACCTTGAGCGACGCCGAGCTCGCCGCATTCGACGCCTTGCTGCAAGAGACTGCTCACCTGGCGCCCCAAGCGGTCACCCGCGCGCAGGTCACGCAGCCCGCCCTGGTGCGCCTGGCCGAGGACGTGCGCCGCGAGATCATGGACGGCCGTGGCGTGGTGCTGCTGCGCGGCGTGAGACCCGAACGGTATGCGGCGAAGGACATGGAGCGCATCTACTGGGCCATTGGCACGCACCTGGGCGTGCCGGCGGTGCAAAGCCGCACCGGCGACAAGCTCGGCCGCGTCGAACAGGACCCGAACGACCCGGTCTCGCGTGGCTACCGCAGCTCGGGCGAGCTGGTGATGCACACCGACTCGTACGAAGTGGTGGGCCTCATGTGCATCCGCAAGGCCAGGAAGGGTGGGCAGAGCGCGCTGGTGAGCTCGCTCGCCATCCACAACGCCATCCGGGCCGAGCGCCCCGAGCTGCTGCCCGCGCTGTACGAAGGTGCGGTGATGGCGATTCCGGAAGCGCAGGCCAGCCGCCACCCGCTCACCGCCACCGCGATTCCGGTGTTCTGCGACGTGGGCGGCGTGGTGAGCTGCATGTATGCCGCCAGCTTCATGCGCGCGGCGGCCAGGCTCAAAGGCACCAGTCTGCCGCCGGCGCTGGACGAGGCCTTGACGTTCTTCTCCCAGACCGCCGAGCGAGACGACCTCGCGCTGCGCTTCCACCTGGAGCCCGGCGAGATGCTGATCTGGCACAACTTCACCCAACTGCACTCGCGCACGCATTACGAGGACGACCCGGCGCATCCGCGCCTGCTGTTGCGCCTGTGGCTCACGGCGCACGCCTCGCGCCCGGTGGTGCCGGAATTCCGCGAGCGCGCGCGGGTCTACGACCTGGTCTACGCGGAATACCGCGACAAAGCCGCGTCTTAGCTGGCGTAAACCTGTTCCAGAGACGCGAAGCCCTTGACCTCGATCGGGTTGCCGAACGGGTCGCAGAAGAACATCGTCCACTGCTCGCCCGGCTGGCCTTCGAAACGCACCTGCGGCGGTAGCACGAAATCCACACCCGCGGCTTGCAGCCGCGCGGCCAGCGCCTGCCAGTCGGGCAGCAACAGCACCAGACCGAAGTGCGGCATGGGCACCAGGTGTTCGCCGACATGGCCGGTGCGCGCGGTCTTTAGTGGCTCACCCAGGTGCAGCGAGATCTGGTGGCTGAAGAAATCGAAGTCCACCCAGGTCGCGGTGCTGCGCCCTTCGGTGCAGCCGAGCACGCCGCCATAGAAGCGGCGTGCGGTCTCCAGGTCGGTGACGTTGAAGGCGAAGTGGAACAGGCTGCGTGTGCGCAGCGGCTTGGACGTGGGATCGTGCATGAGCGCTAGTGTGCCGTCGAAGACGCGGCTTTGTCCGAATTCATGGACTTCGCCCACCCCCATGTGCACAAAGGTGTGGCATCCTTGCGTGAATGCCACCCGCATCGCGACGGTGCGGACGGCCGACGACGACGAACCCACAGGAGACCTCCATGAGCGACGCCCCCGGCAGCGGTTTCGGCAAATTCGTCCCCGGCTTCGAGTTCCTGCAAAACCTCGCCGGCCAGGCCGCGGGTGGGGTGGCGCAGGGCATCAGCCAGAACATTCCCCAGTTGCCCAATCTGGGCAACTGGGTGGCCCCCACCTTCAACGTGGAAGACCTGGAAAAGCGCATCGAGGAGCTCAAGGCCGTGCACTTCTGGCTCGACCAGAACGCCAAGGCGCTGGGCGCGACCATCCAGGCGCTGGAGGTGCAGAAGATGACGCTGTCCACGCTCAAGTCCATGAACTTCAGCATGGGCGACGTGGCCAACGCACTGAAGATCAAGGCCGCCGATGCACTGTCCGGCCTCACCGGCGCGCCCGCCCCGGCGCCTACTCCGTTCGCCGGGCTCGAGGTGCCGCCGCGCACCTACGGCAACGCCCCGGCACCCACGGACGAACCGGCACCCACGGACGAACCGGCACCGCCGCCGGCCCGCGCGCGCAACAAGGCACAGCGCAAGGCCGCAGCGCCTGCCGCTGGCGCACCTTCCGCCGGCGGTGTGGTGGACCCGATGCAATGGTGGGGCGCGCTGTCGCAGCAGTTCCAGCAGATCGCGGGCAACGCCCTCAAGGACGTGGCCAAGCAGACCACGCTCGAGACCACGCGCCAGATGGCCACGGGCCTGACCGACCGTGCGGTGAAGACCGCCACCGGCGCGGCCGGCAAGGCCGCGCGCAATCTGACGGACACCGTGGCGCGCAACGTGGGAGCTGCCGCTGGCGCGGGACGTGCGGCCGTGCGAGCCGTCGGCGAACGCCAGCCACCGGCCAAGAAGAAGCCCGTCAAGAAGGCTGCGGCATCCGCCGCACCGCGCAAGCCCGCCCGCGGCCGCTGAGCGCACGGACATCCGACCATGAAACTCTTTCCCTACGCCCACGCCACCCATCCGCAATGGCGCATGGCCGCAGCCCTCGTGCTCGCCCAGTTGCGCGCGCAGATGGCGCTGCCCGACTACGCCAAGTCACCCCCGCTGGCGCTGCTCTACATCACCGACCACTACGCCGATGAGGCCCAGGCCATTCTCGAACACCTGAGTGCCGAATTGCCCGAAGTGACCGACTGGGCGGGCACTGTCGGCGTGGGCGTGTCGGCCAACAACGTCGAGTACTTCGACGAGCCCGCGCTCAGCCTGATGCTGTGCGATCTTCGCCCCGACCAATACCGCGTCTTCAGCGGTGTCGCGCCGCTGTCGGCCAGCGGGCGTTCCAGCGAGGGTGATGGTTTCGTCGCCCATACCGCGCTGGTGCATGCGGATGGCGGCACGCCGGAACTGCCCGAACTCATCGCCGAAATGGCCGAGCGCACGCACAGTGGCTACGTGTTCGGCGGTCTGGCCAGCAGCCGTGGCCCCAGCGTGCAGTTCTCGCTGGGCAGCGTCGGCAACCTGAGCGGCCAGGGTGCGGTCAGCGGGGTGTTCCATGGCGGCTTGAGCGGCGTCGCCTTCGGCTCCGATGTCGGCCTGATCTCGCGTGTCACGCAGGGCGCGCAACCCGTGGACCGCGAGCGCGTCGTGACCGCGTCCGACGGCAACCTCGTGCTCATGCTTGACGACGAACCCGCGCTCGACGTGCTGTTGCGCGAGCGCGTGATCTCGCTCGACGCGCCCGAAGAGGCCATGCCGCGTTTGCGCGCCACGCTGGTGGGTCTGTCGTCGCCCGCATCCGGGCAAGGTGACCCGGTCGTTGCACCGCGTGTGCGGGGTCAGTTCGGCACCGAGGTGCTGGTGCGCCACCTTATCGGGCTTGACCCGGGTCGCCGTGGCGTGGCCATTGCCGACGTCGCGCCGGTGGGCACGCGCATGGCGTTCTGCGAGCGCAACGTGGCCGCCGCGCGCGCCGACCTCGTGCGCGTGTGCGCCGAGGTGCGCGAAGAACTCGAACCCGAAGAACTCAGCCTGGTGGCCGCAAGCTCGCTGGTCGCTGCCGACGTGGACGCCGCTCCCCACCCCGCGCGCCGCGTCGCGGGCGCGGTGTATGTGAGCTGCTCCGGGCGTGGGGGTCCCCATTTCGGCAGCCCCAGCGCCGAGCTGCAAACCGTGCGCCGTGCCTTGGGCGACGTGCCGCTGGTGGGCTTTTTTGCCGGTGGCGAAATCGCACACCACCGGCTCTACGGCTACACCGGCGTGCTGACCGTGTTCACGATGCCTTGAGGCTGACGCCGCGCGCCCGCTCCAGCGTGCGCCGCGCTTCCTGCACCGGCATGCCATACATGTCGGCGAAGGCCTCCACCGTTTGCCCGCTGGCATCGAAGGCGCGCAGCAGCGCCGCGTCGCGCGCCGTGCGGCTGGCGGATTCGGCCAGCGCATCGGCGGTGATCTCGTTCACGGTTTCGTCCCGGCTCGCCACCAAGGCCGCGTAGGCCTCGCGGCCCAGGCCCGATGCTTCGAACGCCTGCGCAATGCGCTGGCGCAGTTTGGGCCGCACATCCTCCCGGGTGCGGCTATGCCGGCGGCGAAACACCTCGATCAGCGCGTGGTGCACGTGTTCGGGTGCCAAGGCCTCCACCGCTTGCCCCGCCAGATCGTGACGGGCCTGGCCCGAGGCCACCACGGTGAGATAGCGCGTGGAGCGCGTGTGCAGGGCGAGGGCCGCCTTCAGCGATTCGCCCTCCAGCACGCCGGCATGCGCCTCCAGCAAGTCCTGGAAGATGCCGCGCTTCAGCGGCAAGGGGGTCTCCCCAAACAGCTGCGGATGGAGTTCGGCCAACTGCTGGAGCACCGGGTGCTCGCGTCCGGCGTTCGGTGCACGCCGCTGACCGCGCGGCGTGCGCGCATCGGCGCGCGCAGGAGCCGGTAGACGGGGGGCGGCCGCGCCTTGGCGGCTGGGGAGAGGATCGGTAGAACTCATGAAGCGGATGGATCGTAGTGGAAGGCGGGCGCGGAAAAAAGAGAATTCGCGCATGAAAAGCGCGCCATCATGCCAGCCCGCGCGCAACAGTGGCGTTCCCGGGTGCGTCCATCAAGGCCCGCAAGGTATGGGCATCGACGGGTTTGTGCACGAGCGGGAAGCCGAGGATGGAAGCTTCCTGGATGCGCTGGGGGGAGGTATCGCCGGTGAGGATGTAGGTGGGGATCTCGCGCTGCAGGCATGTGTGCACGGCCTGGATGGTCTCCACGGCGGTGACCACGCCGCCCAGACGGTAGTCGGAGATGAGCACATCGATCTGCGTTCCGTGTTGGGCGGCCATGAGGACGGCCTCATCGGGCGAGTGGGCACAGAAGACGCGATGGCCCCAGGCCGTGAGCACGCTGTGCATGGCATGGAGCACCTGCGCATCGTCATCGATCACCAGCACACCGCGGCTGTTGGCCGTGCGCGCGTAGGCGGGCTCCGAGGCAGTGCCCAGCGCCTGGGCAGGCGCCTCGCAGCGAGGCAGGCGGATCGAGAACATCGAGCCGTGCCCTGGCTGTGAGCGCACCTGCAGCGGCGCCTGCAGCAACTGGGCCGAGCGCTTGACGATGGACAAACCCAGGCCCATGCCGTGCGACTCGTGGTTGCGCGCCGTGGACGGCCCGATCTGATAGAACTCCTCGAAAATCGCCTCGCGCTGCTCATCGGCAATGCCGATGCCCTGGTCCCAGACCTGGATCTCCACCTCCTGGGCGCGCGAGCGGCAGACCAGCAAGATCCGTCCGCGGTGGGTGTAGCGCACCGCGTTGGACAGCAGATTGGCCAGGATGCGGCGCAGCACCGTGAGATCGGTGTGTACCCACAAGGCGCTGTTCACCATGCGCAAGCGCAAGCCCTTCTCCTGCGCCAGCGGTTGGAACTCCTGATCGAGCTCGGCCAACAGCTGGGCCAGGCTGGAGGGGCCTCGGGTGACCTCCACCGCGTTGGCATCCAGGCGAGAGACATCCAGCAGCATGTTGAGCAACTGCCCCAGGCCGTCGAGGGAGGCCTGCATGCGCCGGCAGATCAGGCCCAGCTCGGCAGCTGGCACGCTGGGGGCCTGGGCCATGGAGCGCAGCGCGGTGAGGAACAGGCCCAGGGCGTGGATGGGCTGGCGCAGATCGTGGCTGGCTGCGGCCAGAAAGACCGACTTGGCGCGGTCGGCCCCCTCGGCGCGGTCCTTCTCGGTGCGCAAGCCCATGATGAGTTCCTGAATGCGCACCTGGGCCTGGCGGCGGTCGCGGATATCGCGCAGGATCACCATGCGCAGTTGCTCGCCAAAGCGCAGCAAGGAGCGCCCGATCACTTCCACGGGAATGCGCTCGCCCTGGGCGGTAACGATCTCGCTCTCCAGGCGCGCGTCGGTGGGCAGTGCGACGGTGCGCAGGGCTGTGCCCAGGTGATCGGGTGTGACGAAGTCGAAGATGCTCTTGCCCAGCAAAGAGGACAGGTCCGCGCCGTAGAGCTTGCACGCGGCGGGGTTGGCGTCCGTGATCACGCCATCGCGGTGGAACAGCACCCCTTCCGTGCTCGCTTCCATGAACTTGGACAGGCGGCTCTCGGAGGCTTCCAGGGCGCGCTCGATCAGATGCCTAGAGGTCACATCCTGGTTCATGGAGGCGCTCGCGATGCGCCGGCCTTGTGCGTCCATCAGTGGTTGGATGATGCCGCGCACCCACCGGATGCCACCCGGGCGCATGAACAGCCGTTCGAAATGGGTCGTGCGGCTTTCTGTGTAGGTTTGTTTTCGCAACGGGCGTGTCTGCAGATCGATCTCGCCCACGACCTCGCTCAGAGGTTTGCCCAGAATCGATCTTTCGGTAAAGCCATACAGCTCGGCGTAGTGGCGATTGGCGTACTGGCACTTCATGGCGAAGTCGTAGTACGCGAGCATGGCCGGCAAGGCATTGCAGAAGCGGTCCAGGAAGTCGCTTTGGGCGCGGCACTCCCGTGCCGCTTGTCGAGCGGAGGAAACGTCCACCAACACGCACAAGAATGCACGTTCCTCGGGCATCCATTTGGACGAGCAATCGAATTGGCGCGAGAACGCCCCAAGTGCATCACTGTCCGAAGAGCACTCCAGTGCCAACTGAAAATCGGTGCGGCGGGCCATGCAGTCGAACACATCCTGCCGTGCCTGGGCCGTGAGCCGCTCCTGGAACGACCGGGTGTTGGCGCTGGTGGCCCTCTCCATCAACGCTGGACTGACATACACATCCTCTCCGCTGTCGGCCACGACCCAGACCAGGCCTGGCAATGCCTGCCACCAGGCGTGGTTCGGCGCGGCGTCTGGCTGCGGTGAGAACGTGTCCTGGCTCATGACAGCGCGGCGTCCATCATGACGGCCCGCAAGGTATGGGCATCGACGGGTTTGTGCACGAGCGGGAAGCCGAGGATGGAAGCTTCCTGGATGCGCTGGGGGGAGGTATCGCCGGTGAGGATGTAGGTGGGGATCTCGCGCTGCAGGCATGTGTGCACGGCCTGGATGGTCTCCACGGCGGTGACCACGCCGCCCAGACGGTAGTCGGAGATGAGCACATCGATCTGCGTTCCGTGTTGGGCGGCCATGAGGACGGCCTCATCGGGCGAGTGGGCACAGAAGACGCGATGGCCCCAGGCCGTGAGCACGCTGTGCATGGCATGGAGCACCTGCGCATCGTCATCGATCACCAGCACACCGCGGCTGTTGGCCGTGCGCGCGTAGGCGGGCTCCGAGGCAGTGCCCAGCGCCTGGGCAGGCGCCTCGCAGCGAGGCAGGCGGATCGAGAACATCGAGCCGTGCCCTGGCTGTGAGCGCACCTGCAGCGGCGCCTGCAGCAACTGGGCCGAGCGCTTGACGATGGACAAACCCAGGCCCATGCCGTGCGACTCGTGGTTGCGCGCCGTGGACGGCCCGATCTGATAGAACTCCTCGAAAATCGCCTCGCGCTGCTCATCGGCAATGCCGATGCCCTGGTCCCAGACCTGGATCTCCACCTCCTGGGCGCGCGAGCGGCAGACCAGCAAGATCCGTCCGCGGTGGGTGTAGCGCACCGCGTTGGACAGCAGATTGGCCAGGATGCGGCGCAGCACCGTGAGATCGGTGTGTACCCACAAGGCGCTGTCCACCATGCGCAAGCGCAAGCCCTTCTCCTGCGCCAGCGGTTGGAACTCCTGATCGAGCTCGGCCAACAGCTGGGCCAGGCTGGAGGGGCCTCGGGTGACCTCTACCGCGTTGGCATCCAGGCGAGAGACATCCAGCAGCATGTTGAGCAACTGCCCCAGGCCGTCGAGCGAAGCCTGCATGCGCCGGCAGATCAGGCCCAGCTCGGCAGCTGGCACGCTGGGGGCCTGGGCCATGGAGCGCAGCGCGGTGAGGAACAGGCCCAGGGCGTGGATGGGCTGGCGCAGATCGTGGCTGGCTGCGGCCAGAAAGACCGACTTGGCGCGGTCGGCCCCCTCGGCGCGGTCCTTCTCGGTGCGCAAGCCCATGATGAGTTCCTGAATGCGCACCTGGGCCTGGCGGCGGTCGCGGATATCGCGCAGGATCACCATGCTCAGTTGCTCGCCAAAGCGCAGCAAGGAGCGCCCGATCACTTCCACGGGAATGCGCTCGCCCTGGGCGGTGACGATCTCGCTCTCCAGGCGCGCGTCGGTGGGCAGTGCGACGGTGCGCAGGGCTGTGCCCAGGTGATCGGGTGTGACGAAGTCGAAGATGCTCTTGCCCAGCAAAGAGGACAGGTCCGCGCCGTAGAGCTTGCACGCGGCGGGGTTGGCGTCCGTGATCACGCCATCGCGGTGGAACAGCACCCCTTCCGTGCTCGCTTCCATGAACTTGGACAGGCGGTCTTGCGACTCGCGCAAGGCAGCTTCGGCCAGGTGTGCATCGGTGACATCCGTCATCAGGACATGGGTCCCGATGACGTGGCCACCTGCGCCGATGTCGGGAACCATCGTGACCTCCAGTCGCTTGCAGTGTCCGTCTGGCGCCTTGGCGCTGCACTGGAAAACCACGGTAAGGCGTTGTTGGAACAACGGGCGGGCATTCTGGAAAACTTCTCGCAGCAGGGCCCTGCCCACCACGCGTCTGGCGGACCTGTCAAGGATCGATCTTTCATCCCAACCGAGCATTTCGGCGAACTGCTGGTTGGCAAACAGACATCGCGCGCCGGGGCGTGGACCGAAATACGCCACCATCATCGGAACGTGCTCGAAGAGCATTCGCAAGCGCTGCGAGAACCCTTGTGCGGCGCGGCGCGCGTCCTCGGCGGCGCTGACGTCCGCCAGGAAGCACGTGTGGTGCCCGTGCTCGGGCGACCACCAAGCCGTGCATGCCAGCCATGCCGAACCGCCGTCCTCGGCGCCGAGGCATTCCAGGTGCAGCTCGAAGTCGTGCGGATGTTTCAGGGCCGACAGCAGTGCGTCGCGCGATGGGCCTGCCAGGGTTTGCAACCATGTGGCGGCTGTCATTGGGGGCATGCCCATCCGTTCGAGAAAACCGTCCGTGGCGTCCAGCAGCGTACCGTCCGCCCGCAGGCTGACCCCGAGGCCCGGTACAAATCTCCAAGGAATCTTGGGGTTGGACGTCACGTTGGTTGAACGGGCTCGATTGGGGCAAAGCATGGTAGCGCACGCTGGCGCGCCTTGATGCGGCGCAGACCGACAAATAGTGCAATCGCGTTATTGATCCTGGCGTGGCTCGATTGGACACTGCGTGCTCTTCCCGGAATGCCAGCCTCTTGGCCTATTCGCCTCATGCGCACCGACCCCGGGATCCATTGAATTTCTGGAGAGTCGAGATGTTGGTGTTGTGCAGAGAGCCTGGCCGTTTGGACGAAGGCAACAGCCTTCCCCCTGCGGGCCGATTCCCCTCGATAGAGACGTTTGCACCCCGGCCATCCTCGAATATGCGCACCGTGCTGCAGCTCGTTGCACTGGATGCGCGGGTGCGTTTGGCGGGCGGGAGTCACAACACGTCCGATGGCCTTAACAAGCGACTGCTGAACACGCTCAAGGCCGGGTATCGGTTGAATACGTCGCGGCTTCAGTTGCTCAATCTGCTGGATGTGCAGTCCTCGCTCGAACGGTTGAGGCACGTGGCCCCCGCGCGCAGAGGCAGCATGCAGCCTCCAGACCTGCGCAAACTCGAGCAGTGCCTGACCGAAGTGCGAAGGTCGCTGATGATGGCGGGCGAGGTCTGGAATTTGGCCGGATCCGCGTTCACCCATTTGACGAGGTTGTTGCCTGTGCAGCTCGAAGGCGAGGAGCCTCGCTTTGAGCCAATCGAATCTGAAGAGCTGCAACGACTGGCCCTTTTCAATGCGTCGATACCCATCGAAAAACGGGCGCCAGTGTCGTTCTCGGAGGAGCTGGCTCGCTACAAGAAAGCAGCGGCCGATGTCACCGCAACTACCGCCAGGGTTGCGCGGGCGGGTGAAACGCTGCGAAACGCGGAGAACGGGTTTCGAGTGGGGGTGCTCGAAGCTCATGAGTTGGCATCGGCGCTGTTGGAGCACAGCCAACGGCGGCGCGAGCTGATGCAGAGAAAGATGCGGGCCTGTGTTGCACGCGACACGCTGTACGCTTTGGCCGGGCTGCTGCCCAAGCGGCTGGGTCTGTCGTGACCGAGGCCGGTTGAGCCCACCGGCTTTGGGTCTCAGTGCATCGTGGCGGAAGAACCGCCCTGTTCCGGTGAAGATTGAAACCAGAGGCCCGCGAAGCTGCTGTAGCGGGGCATGTCGCTGCGGCGAATTCCGCGGTCGATCATCTTCTCGATGTGCGGCATCTCATTGAGCAGGGTCGTCGTTGACGAGTCCCGGCACATGACTTTGACGAACGCAGCATAGATTTCCAGTCCGGATGGCCGCTGACCGACGGGATGCACACTGATGGACACGTGGTCCTCGGTCAGGCCAACGCTGCGAAAGCAATAGGAGATAAGCGACTTGTAGTCTTCGGGGATCGAGAGAGGACTCAGTTCGGAGTCGATGTCGTCGCCAGCTTCCGTATGGTGTGCGGACGTCGGTACGTCATGCTTGAAGCCCATGCACTTGATCACACCTCGGGCTACTGCGCTCATCACTTTCATGGCCTGCCTCATTTGCCTTGTTCATCTCGATCGCATCCACCGACGACATCGGCGAGGGAGCGACAACCGTGGGCAAAGTATGGAGGGGGCGGATGCGACGCTCAATAATGCAGGTGCACTATTTTTGGTTACTTTTTTGGTCCGCTAGAGGTTGCGGCTGACGTCGGGGGCCTCGGACAGGCCCGATTTGATGGCGTACGCCGCAATCTCCGCGCCGTTGTGCAGGCCTAGCTTGATCATGACGTTCTGGCGGTGCTTGCGGGCGGTGAGCACGCTGATGTGCAGGGCATCCGCGATTTCCTGGTTGCTGCTGCCCTTGGCAATCAACCGAACGATCTGTTGCTCTCGCGGTGTGAGCGTCTGAGAGACCTCGGGGCCTTCGGGGGAGTGGCTTGCCGAGGCGCTCATGGCCTTGGCCACTTGCGGGCTGATGTACCTGTTGCCGGACAGCACGGCGTGGATCGCACCGAGGAGCTCATCGCCCTGTTCGTGTTTGAGCACGAAACCGTCGGCGCCGGCCGCGAAGGCATTGGTCACCGAGCCGGGATAGACGTTGCCGGTGACGATCAGTGCGCGCGTTTGCGGCACTGCCCGCTTGACTTTGCGTGCCACTTCAATGCCCGAGCTGTCGCCGAGCGCGAGGTCGAGCAGCAGCAAGTCAGGGCGGTGCTGCTGCACCAGCGCTTCCACCTCGCTGCCCAAGGCGGTTTCTCCCACCAGCTTGAAGTCGCCGTTGGCACTGAGGAGCATGCCAATGCCTTGTCGAACCAAGGCGTGATCTTCAGCGACGACGACTTTGATCATGTGCGGTGTGCCGTGATGGTGGAACGATCATGCCCAATGCAGTGTGGCGGGCGTTGATCGGTTGCCAAGGCGTCGGTGGACGTTTAGAACGGAATGTCGTCGTCCATGTCATCGAAGCCGCTGGATTGGCGCGCGGGCGCGGCGGCTGGCGCTTGTCGAGGCGCCGGGGCAGGGGCCCGAGGCGCGGCCGCAGGACGCGAGTAGCCTCCACCACCGCCGCCTTCGTCGCCGCCGCCCATGCCTTCACGGCCGCCCAGGAGCTGCAGCTCCGTGGCGATGATGTCCACGGTGTTCTTTTCAATGCCGTCCTGACCGGTGTACTTGCCGTACTTCAATCGGCCTTCGACATAGATGGGGCGGCCCTTCTTGACGTATTCGCCGGCGATTTCAGCCAGTCGGTCATAGAACGTCACGCGATGCCATTGCGTGTCTTCAATCATCTCGCCGCTGTTGCGGTCCTTGCGCCGGCTGGAGGTGGCCACGCTGACGTTGGCCACGGCCTGGCCCGAAGGCAGGTAGCGGATTTCGGGGTCGCGGCCGCAATTGCCGACGAGGATGACTTTGTTGACGGATGCCATGGTGGTGATGTCCTGAAGAGGGTGCCGCTGAAGCTGGGTGGGGCACGGACGAGAAACGGTCTGACATTGTGCCGCAAGTGCCGGCCGACTCCCTGGAGACTCTGGTGCCGGCCTGCACCACCATGTGCCATGGACGATGCGTTCTCAGCGCCGGTTTGCGGGAGGCGGCACGCGCATCGGCCACGCCACCAGCAGCCACACCAGCACGGCTGCGGCACAGGCGGCGAAAAGGCCTTGCGCGCCATGGGCGCGCACCAGCCAGCCACCGGCCGCGCCACCGACGAAGAATCCGACGGATTGCAGCGTGTTGTACACGCCCAGAGCGGCCCCTCTGGCGTGCACGGGCGCGAGCCGCGACACCAGACTGGGCTGGCTGGCTTCCAGTGTGTTGAATCCGATGAAGAACACAAAAAGCAGCACGCCCAGCGTCCACAGGCCCGGCTGCGCGCCCGCGAGCGCCCAAAGTGCCAGTTGCACCACGCCGATCAAGGCAATGGAGACCAGGAACGCGGTTCGCAGATGGCCCCTGCGCTCCATGGGGAACAGCACACCGCCCATGACGAGCAGCGATGCGGCCACGGCCGGCAGGTAGACATGAGCGTGATCGGCTTTGGCTAGGCCCGCCGACACCAGCATGGCGGGCACGGCCATCCACATCGCCAGTTGCACCGCGTGCAGCACGAACACCCCGAGGTTCAGGCGCAGCAGGCCTCGGTCGCGCAGCACCTCGGCCAGGCTGGTGCGCACTTGCTGCAAGTCCGATGGCCGGTGTTCGCGCGGCTCGGGCGGCGCGACCCAGATCACCACCGCGATGGCCAGCAGGGCCAGCACGCCCGTCACGGCGAAGATGCCGGACAGGCCGATCCAGCCGGCCAGCATCGGAGCCAACACCAGGGACAGCGCAAACATCAAGGCGATGCTGGCGCCGACCATGGCCATGGCCTTGGTGCGCACGGCGTCGCGCGTGACGTCGGCAAGAAATGCGGTCACGGCGGCGGAGATGGCGCCAGCACCCTGCACCGCGCGGCCGATCGCCAGCCAGGTGAGATCGGGCGCCCAGGCGGCGATGCCGCTGCCCAGCGCGAACAGCAGCAAGCCGGCGACGATGACGGGCTTGCGGCCGTAGCGGTCCGAGGCCAGTCCCACGGGCATCTGCAGGAAGGCCTGGGTCAGGCCGTAGAGGCCCATGGCAAAGCCCACCCGGGCGGGGTCGTCGCCGCCGGGCAGGCGCGCCGCCTCCAGGGCGAACACCGGCAGAACGATGAACAAGCCGAGCATGCGCAAGGCAAACACCAGCGCCAGAGAGGCGCTCGCGCGGCGTTCGGCCGGGGTCATGCGGGCCGCGTCGGGTGGGGGGGCGTCTGCCGTGGCGGCGGGGGTGGGGCTCAGAGAAGGCACGGGAGCGGGGTTGGGCAGGGCCCAAGCGGGCGGAGGGCGTATTGTCGGCGAATGGCAGGTGGCCGCTGGAAGGTGGGTTCGCCGCCCGTTGGCGGCTTATCATGCTCGGTTGCCCTCCACACACCCGAAGCGCCTTGAACCAGAACTTGAACCCGGCCCCGATATCGACGGGATCGACCGGCGTGACGACTCCCTCAGCCGTGTCCGTGTCCGAGCCCGATGCGCGCTACCTGGTTGCCGCCTTGCGGCATGCCAGCGCTTTCCTCACAGTGCGCGGCGCGCGCACGCACAACCTGAAGAATGTCGACCTCGACATCCCGAAGCATTCGCTGGTGGTGATCACCGGTCTGTCGGGCTCGGGCAAGTCCAGCCTGGCTTTCGACACGCTCTACGCCGAAGGCCAGCGCCGGTACGTGGAGAGCTTGTCGGCGTACGCCCGGCAGTTCCTCCAGTTGATGGACAAACCCGATGTGGACCTGATCGAGGGCCTGTCGCCGGCGATCGCCATCGAGCAGAAGGCGACCAGCCACAACCCCCGCTCCACGGTGGGAACGGTCACCGAAATCCACGACTACCTTCGCCTGCTGTATGCGCGGGCCGGTACGCCGCACTGTCCGGACCACGGCCTGCCGCTGGCCGCTCAGAGCGTGGCGCAGATGGTGGACGCGGTGCTGGCGTTGCCCGAAGGGACGCGCCTGATGATCCTCGCACCCGTGGCGCGCGAGAAGAAGGGCGAGTTTCTCGAACTGTTCGCCGACATGCAGGCGCAGGGCTACGTGCGGTTCCGGATTGACGGCGTGGTGCTCGAGGCCGAAGCGCTGCCCTCGCTCAAGAAAACCGAGAAACACAACATCGACGTGGTGATCGACCGCATCAAGGTGCGCTTCGATGGCGAGGAAGAGGGAGTGAATCCCTTGCGCCAGCGGCTGGCCGAGAGTTTCGAGGCCGCGTTGCGGCTGGCCGATGGCCGCGCGCTCGCGGTGGAAATGGACGCCGAAGGCGCAGGCCCGGCACCGCGCGAGCACGGTTTCTCAGCGCGCTTCGCCTGCCCGATGTGCCATTACACCGTGGGCGAACTGGAACCCCGCCTGTTTTCCTTCAACTCGCCCATGGGCGCCTGCCCGACCTGCGACGGATTGGGACACACCGAGTTCTTCGACCCGGCTCGCGTGGTCGCCTTCCCATCGCTGAGCATGGCCAGCGGTGCGATCAAAGGATGGGACCGGCGCAACGGCTATTCCTTCGCGATGATCGAAAGCCTGGGCGCGCACTACAAGTTTGATGCGGAGGCGCCATGGGAAAGCCTGGGCGAGCGCGTGCAGCAGGTGCTGCTGTACGGCTCGGGCGAAGAAGAGGTGAAGTTCAGCTACGCGCTCGAATCGGGTGAGCGCGCCGGCCGCAAGGTGAGCAAGAAGCACCCCTTCGAAGGCATCATCCGGAATTTCGAGCGCCGTTACCGCGAGACCGACAGCGCTGCCGTGCGCGAAGAACTGGCGCGCTACCGCGCCGTGCAGCCTTGCCCGGAGTGTGGGGGCTCGCGCCTGCGCCGCGAGGCACGCCATGTGTTCGTCGGCGAAGGCGAGCAGAAGCAGCCGATCTACAAGATCAGCCACATCACGCTCGGCGAATCGCTGGCGTACTTCAAGGCGCTGGAGCTGCAGGGCGCCAAGGGTGACATCGCCGCTCGCGTGATCAACGAAATCCGCCAGCGTCTGAAGTTTCTCAACGACGTGGGCTTGAACTACCTCAGCCTGGACCGCAGTGCGGACACGCTCTCCGGCGGTGAAGCCCAGCGCATCCGCCTGGCCAGCCAGATTGGCAGCGGACTGACGGGTGTGATGTACGTGCTCGACGAACCCAGCATCGGTCTGCACCAGCGCGACAACGACCGCCTCATCGCCACCCTGCAGCACCTGCGCGACCTGGGCAATACGGTGCTTGTGGTCGAGCACGACGAGGACATGATCCGCACCGCCGATCACGTGATCGACATGGGCCCCGGCGCGGGCGTGCACGGTGGGCGGGTGATGGCGCAGGGCAGTTGCAGCGACATCATGGCGGCCTCCGAATCGCTCACCGGCCAATACCTCAGCGGCGCGCGCCGCATTGCCGTGCCGTCCCGGCGCACGCCCTGGTTGCCGGTGGTCAGGAGCGGCGAGACGCCCAAACCCGTTGCCGCCAAACCGCGCTTTGCGCCCAGCCCGGCCGCCGAACGCCGCGCCGCGCGCGAGGCCGCGCACCAGGCCACGCTCGGGGCGCTGCAGGAGATCCGCGTGCTCAACGCGCGCGGCCACAACCTCAAGGGCGTGAACGTGACCTTCCCGGTGGGGCTGCTCACCTGCGTCACGGGCGTGTCGGGGTCGGGGAAGTCCACTGTCGTCAACGACACGCTCTACGCCGCCGTGGCGCGCACGCTCTACCGCTCGCACGACGAGCCGGCGGCACACGACGCGATCGAAGGCATCGAGCATTTCGACAAGGTGATCAACGTCGACCAGTCGCCGATCGGCCGCACGCCGCGCAGCAACCCCGCCACCTACACCGGCCTGTTCACGGGCATCCGCGAACTCATGGCAGAGATGCCCACCGCGCGCGAACGTGGCTATGGGCCGGGCCGCTTCAGCTTCAATGTGGCCGGCGGCCGCTGCGAGGCCTGCCAGGGCGACGGTGTGGTCAAGGTGGAGATGCATTTCCTGCCCGACGTGTACGTGCCCTGCGAGGTCTGTGGTGGCCGGCGCTACAACCGCGAAACACTCGACGTGCAATACAAGGGCCGCAACATCGCGCAGATCCTGGACATGACGGTGGAGCAGGCGCACGCCTTCTTTGGCGCCGTGCCCACGCTGCACCGCAAGTTGCAGACGCTGCTGGATGTGGGGCTGTCTTACATCCAGCTCGGCCAGAGCGCGACCACGCTCTCGGGCGGCGAGGCGCAGCGCGTCAAGCTCGCGCTGGAGCTGAGCAAGCGCGATACCGGGCGCACGCTCTACATCCTGGACGAGCCCACCACCGGCCTGCACTTCGCCGACATCGAATTGCTGCTCAAGGTGCTGCACCAGCTGCGCGACGCGGGCAACACCATCGTGGTGATCGAGCACAACCTGGACGTGATCAAGACCGCCGATTGGGTGATCGACATGGGGCCCGAAGGCGGCTCCGGCGGGGGTACGGTGGTGGTGCAAGGAACGCCTGAAGCCGTGGCAGCACACGCCGAAAGCCACACGGGGCACTACCTCAAGCGCTTGCTGGCCGTGTGAGAAGCATTCAGAACCGGCCGAGATCTTCGATCGCGTCGACCACCATCGATGTGCCCACGGCGATCATCAGAATGTCGGCCGCGACACGCACGTATTTGTAGCCCGCTGGCGGAAGGCCGATCTGCACGGCCACACTGTTGGGCACCGGGTAGTAGACGACGTCGTGTGGCAGTGGCGAGCCCATGCGCCACTTCTTCGCCTGGCCGGGCGGCATGCAGCCGTTGTGCTTCTTCGCCAGGCCCGGTGGGCATTTGCCAGCCTTGAACCGGGGCTCGTAGTACGCATACGCCGCGCGTCGCTGCGGTTCCGCGAAATAGCCGCCGATCTGGATGTTCACCGACACGCCCGGCGACGGCGCCGCACGACTTCGCGGGGGCGGTGGTCATCGCGGCGCTCGTCCCGGTGCGACGGGCCGTGCTTATCGCGCTTGTCTTGCTTCTGGTACTTGTCGTGTTTGCCACCGTGTCTGTCGTCTCGGTCGGGTTTTTCAGCCAGGGCCGGTGGGCTGGCGGTCAGCGCCAGGCCGAGCAGCATGGCGGGGAGGGCGAAGCGCAGTGCAGAGGTGTTGTGCATGGGGTTTGTATTTTTGAATGGCCGTGTCCAATGACCGGCCTCTCAGGGCATGGCCTGCTGCGATTCTGAGCCGGCGGTCGCGCGTGGTCGTTACAAAGCGTAAATCGGCACGGGCCGGGAGATTTTTGGCGTCCGCGATAGATGGATTCGCGATCCGGCGGCAGACTACCTGCATTTCACGCTCCTTGCCCATTCCCTGGTCCATGCCTGTCGAAACCGAACTCAAACTGGAACTGCATCCCGACGATCTGCCGCGCCTGCTCGAGCACGCGCTCCTGCGCGCGCAGCCCGCGCACCGCGAGCGACTGTTCAACACCTATTTCGACACCTCTACCCTGGCCCTGCGCGCGCAGCGCATGGCGGTGCGCGAGCGCCGCGTGGGTCGCCGCACGTTGCTCACGGTCAAAACCGCGGGAACGTCGGTGGGCGGGTTGTCGCGCCGAGGTGAATGGGAGGCGGTATGCCGACCCGGCCAATTTGATTTCGCCGCGCTGGTCGATGACGAGGCCCTGGCGCCGCAACTCACGCAGGTGGCCTGGCAACTGGTGCCGGTGTTCCGGACCGACTTCACACGTCGCAGCTGGACCGTGAGACATGGCGAGGCCGTGGTGGAACTGGCGCTCGACCAGGGCTTCATCACCACCGGCACCGCCGGAGGCGGCCCGCGCCAGCGCATCCTGGAACTGGAGCTGGAACTCAAGAGCGGCCCGGTCGATGCGTTGTTCGATCTGGCGCATACCCTTGCGCTGGGGCCCACGGGCCAGGCCGCCAACGGCTTGCGCCTGCTGCCGGCGCAGCGCAGCAAGGCCGAACGCGGTTATGCCTTGTTCTCCGGCGAGCGGTTGCAGCCGGTGAAGGCCTCGCCCATCGCGCTCGAAGTGGACATGCATCCCGTGCTGGCGTTTCGCGCCGTGGCGCTGGATTGCCTGGCGCATCTGCAGGCCAATGAACGGGGGGTGTGGCCCCCGGGGCCCGATGGCCACCTGCCGGAGCCGGAGTTCCTGCACCAATGCCGCGTCGCGCTGCGGCGTCTGCGCACCGCGCTGCGCGTGTTCCGGGGCCATCTGCCTCGGCGGTTCGTGGCGCACTGGTCGAGCGAATGGCGGTTGGTGGCCCGTGTGCTGGGCGGTGCGCGCGATTGGGATGTGTTCGTCACCGAGCGCTTGGCGGACTGGAACGTCGCCAGCGGTGACGGTGCAGGGCCGCCGGCGGACTTTCTGGCCCACGTGCACGCGCTGCGCCTGGACGCGGGCCGGCGTGCGGCCGATGTCCTGGGTGGCTCGGCGCACGCCTTGCGCCTGCTGGCGTTCACGCGTGCCGTGTTCGCGCTGGGGGCGGTGGACCCCGGGCCGTCGCGACGCCCTCTGGCCGCGTGGGCCCGAGGCGCTGTGCGCGAACGCCACCTTGCCCTGGCGAAGGCCGCACGCGTCGCACGACGGGCCGGTCCGGAAGGCCGGCACGCGCTGCGCATCGTGTTGAAGAAGCTGCGCTATGCGCAGGAACTGCTGGCCAGTGTGTTGCCGTCCAAGGAGGTCGCGCGCAGCACGGCGATGCTGACCGATGCGCAAGCGCTGCTGGGCCACCTGAACGACCTCAGCACCGCACAGGCGCTGTTGGCGGCCTTGCCACCCAGGCTTGCAGGTGCCTGGGTGCAGCGCTGGCAGGAGGCTCTCGCCGAGGAGCTTCGGCTCGAGTTGCCCAAGCTGCCGGCCATGGAGCGCGCCTTGGAGCGCACTGAAAGGCGGTGCGGCGACCGTTGACGGGCGCCAGGGCCATCAAGCTCTTGCGCTCGCCCGTTCGGCCACGCGATCGCGCCAGGCCTGAAGCGCGTGCAAACCTTCATCGCCGGGCCGAAAGCGCGCCAGCCGTGCGAACTCCACGGCGCAGAAGGCGGTGATGTCGGCAATGGTGAAGCGCTCGCCCGCCACCCAGGGCTGGCGTTGCAGCTCACCATCGAACCAGGCGGCGGTCTCGCGCGCCTTGGGCAATTGCGATTGTCCGAAGTCCGGGAATTGCGGTTGCTCCAGCGGCGCCAGCCCGGGGTGCGTGTGGCGGATCGCGTTCGCCATCGGCAGCATGAGATACCACTCCACGCGGCGGTCGGCCATCTCGATGAAGGCGCGCTCGTCGGCGTTGCGGCCCATCAGGTTGGGCTGCGGGTAGCGGCCCTCGAGCCAGGTGCAGATGGCGCGCGTCTCGGTGAGCACCCGGCCGTCATCGAGCTCCAGCGCGGGCACGCGCGCCAACGGGCTCTTGGCGCGGTAGTCGGCGGTCTTGTGTTCCTGTGCGTTCAGGTCGACGTTGATGAGTTCCAGGCCGTTGATGTCTTTCTCCACCAGGAACATCAACACCCGGCGAGGGTTGGGTGCGCGCGGCGATACATACAGCCTCATGCCGCGCCCTTTGCGCCCGTGCCGGCCTGAAGGCTCGCGCCGGTTTCCACCATGCGCCGCGCTTCCTCGGCAAAGCGTTGCGCACCGGCATCGCCATCGCGCTCAAGGTCCATCGTGGCCGCGGGTTGTTCGATGCCGCGCTGCACCGCCGGCCGGGCGCGGATCGCGTTGCGCCAACGCTTGAGATGCGGCAGGTCGTCGATGTCCACGCCCGACCAGCGGTGGGTGCGCACCCAGGCCCAGTTGGCGATGTCGGCGATGGAGTAGTCGCCCGCGAGGTACTCGTGCTGCGCCAGGTGGCCGTCGAGCACGCGGAACAGTCGCTTGCATTCGCCCTGGTAGCGCTCGATGGCGGCTGGAATCTTCTCGGGGAAATAGCGGAAGAACACATTGGCCTGTCCCATCATCGGGCCGATGCCGCCCATCTGGAACATCAGCCACTGCAGCACGCGCGAGCGGCCTTGCGCGTCGCCTGGCATGAGGCGGCCGGTCTTCTCGGCCAGGTAGATCAGGATGGCGCCGGACTCGAAGACCGCGAAGCCACCGGCGTCGTGGTCGACGATGGCCGGGATGCGGCCGTTGGGGTTGATCTTCAGGTAGACGGGGTGGCGCTGTTCGCCCTGGCTCAGGTTGAGCACGCGCAGCGCATACGGCAATGCCAGTTCTTCGAGCGCGATGGACACCTTGTGTCCGTTGGGCGTGGCGGCGGTGTAGAGGTCGATCATGCGCGGCGGTCCCATTGATGCAAGCGGGCTCCGGCATCCTAGCGCCCTCTGCGGCACGCCGCCTGTCGCGCAGGCTACGTGCGAGCGGCGTGGAGTTCGTCCCGCGTTTTCAGCGCCACGCGGCGCGCGGCGTCGGCGAAGTCGGCGTCTGCCGAGGCGTACAGAATCGCGCGCGACGAGTTCACGATGATCGGGCCGGTGGTGTTTTCGCCTTGCGCGCGCAGGCCCGCCTTGACGGTGGCGACTGCGTCGCCGCCTTGCGCGCCCACGCCCGGAATCAGCAGCGGCAAGGTCGGCGCGATCTCGCGCACACGTTCGATTTCGGCCGGGTACGTGGCGCCCACCACCAGGCCGAGCTGGCCATTGAGATTCCAGGGCCCTTGCGCCAGACGGGCCACGTGTTCGTACAGCAGGGGCTCGCCGCCAATCGAGGCCAGGCGTTGGTTCTGCAGATCATCGCCGCCGGGGTTGGACGTGCGACAGAGCAGGAACGCGCCCTTGCCGTGGTACTGCAAGTAAGGCTCGACCGAGTCGAAGCCCATGAAGGGCGAGAGCGTGACCGCATCGGCGCCGTAGCGCTCGAAGGCTTCGATGGCGTATTGCTGCGCGGTGCTGCCGATGTCGCCGCGTTTGGCATCCAGGATGACGGGCACGTGTGGCGCGACGCGGCGCGTGTGGGCCATCAGGCGTTCCAGCTGTTCTTCGGCGCGGTGCGCGGCGAAGTAGGCGATCTGGGGTTTGAAGGCAATGGCGGTGTCGGCCGTGGCCTCGACGATGGCGGCGCAGAAATCGTAGATGCGGCTCGCGTCGTTCTTCAGATGGGCGGGGAAGCGGGCGGGGTCCGGGTCCAGGCCGACGCACAACAGGGAACGGTTCTGGCGCTCGGCGTCGCGCAGCATGTCGAGAAAAGTCATCGGGCGATTTTAGTGGGCCGACTGCGGCGCGACGCTGCGAACTCCTAAGATTGCGGCCATGCACACGCTGACCCGACAACAAGCTGTCCTGCTGGTTCTCATCACCTTGGTATGGGGCTTCAACTGGCCGATCATGAAGTTCGGCGTGACGGGCTTTCCCCCGCTCACGTTCCGCGCCATCAGCATGGGGATCGGCCTGCCGGTGCTGGGGCTTTTCCTGTGGTGGCGCAGCGTGCCCTTGCGCATCGGGCGCGGGCACTGGCCCGAGCTGGCCCGCCTCACGGTGTTCAACATGCTCATCTGGCACACCTTGATGATCCTGGCGATCCCCACGTTGTCCAGCGGGCGCGCGGCCATCCTGGGCTACACCATGCCCGTGTTCTCGGCGGTGCTGGGTGGCTGGTGGTTTGGTCAGCGCCTGACAGGCCGCGCCTGGGTGGGCGTGGCGGCTGCCGGCGCGGGGGTGGCGCTGTTGTTGTGGCACGAACTCACGAACATGGCGGGCAGCCCGGTGGGCGTGGTGATGATGCTGGCGGCGGCGGCCTCGTGGGCGGTGGGCACGCAGATGCTGCGCCACACGTCGATGCCGCAGCCGACCTTGGCCATTGCCTTCTGGCTCACCGCCGTGACCACGGTGTGGATGGCCGCCCTGGCGCTGCTGTTCGAGCGCGAGGTCTGGGGTTGGCCCGGCGCCGGGGTGTGGGGCGCCATCGTCTACAACGCCTTGGGCATCTTTGCCTTTGCCCAGGTGGTGTGGCTGGCGCTCGCGCGCGACCTGCCGCCGATCGCCTCCACGCTGTCGGTGATGTTCATTCCCGTGCTCAGCGTGTTCAGCGGGGCGTGGTGGCTGGGCGAGGTTCTGCATTGGCAGGACTGGGCCGCGGTGCTGCTGGTGCTGGTGGCGATAGCGGCGGTGCTGTGGCCCAGGAGGAGCCCACCCAGTGGCCGCTGAGCAACTGCGCGGGCACCGTGCTCGCGCTGACGAAGGCGGATGTCTCCCAATCTTCGCGCTGCACGCACAGACCGGCAAACACGCCGTAGCCGCCACCGGCGGTGATGTCGCCCACCGCTGAAATGCTTTCGCCGGCCCGGATCGCACCACCGGCGACGAGCGAACCACCGACCTTGATGCCCAGGCCCACCTCCAGGTGCGAGCCGCAACTGACCGATTCGCTGGCCAGCAAGCCACCGGCGACCTGGATCGCCGCGCCGGTGCGCAACTCGCCGCGCACCTGCAGGTTGCGGCCGACCTGCAGCGCACCGGCCACGACCATCACACCGCCGACCTGGACCTGTTGGTCGACGCGCAGATCGCGTCCGCACACCAGGTCGCGCGTGCAGCGCAACTGGCCGCCGATGCGCAGGTCACCCAGGATCTCGATGGCGCGCGCATGCACGTCATCGCCAGCGTCCAGGGTCGTGGTCTCCAGCGCGCCCCCGGCCACCACGGCTTTGCCGGCCGTCACCCCGTGGCCCGCGCGGATGCTTCCGCCCGCGTGGATGCGGCCACCCGCGCGCAACACGCTGCCGACGTCGATGTCGCGCGCGACTTCGATCGAGCCCGCGAACACGATCGCTTCCACATCCAGGCGCTCCAGCCGGAGTGTGGCCTGCGTCGGGCCGAACTGCGCCAGCAGCCAGCAGGCGTCGTCGACGCGGCCCTCGGCCACGAGCGCATCGAGCATGGGCTGGTAGTCGTTGCCGTCGGGGTGGTGGCGCAAGAACCAGCGAAAGCCGTTGGCGCACGGGTTCTTGGCCTTGATGAAGGATTTGGAGAGTTCCATGGAGTGACTCCTGCTGGAGTGGCCGCACCGCTGCATTGGCGCGGCGCTGGCGTGGGTTCGGACAAGGGCCGCAACACGGTCCTGCGGACCGGCGGGCGGGTCGTGGCCAGGAACACGCGCGCTCGGTGCTCGGGCGTGCTTCCAGGCGTGGGCGCTGCTCACGAGGAGCGCGCGGGTCGTGCGGGTTGTGCAATGGCACCCAAGAGGGGCCCGGCGATGGAGGTGCGTGGGGTGGGGATCGCCGGGCTCAGGAATCTGCGGCCAGGGTCAGGTGGCGGCAGCGGGCCCATGGGAGGGCCTGGAGCGGGCGAACGACCGTCTGGCGCGCGCCGGCATGGGCGAACGTGGCAAAGGTCGTGGTGGCAGGCATGGCTGGAGTCTAACGGGGTCGCGCGGCTTGGGCCGCGCTGTCCTTGTTTACCCGCTCACGCGGCCGGGGTTGTTTCCAGCGTGTGCATCGCCAGGCACAGATCGGCCCAGGCCTTGCCTTTGTCACCGGGCGTGCGCAGCAGGTAGGCCGGGTGGTACGTGACGATCACGGGCACCCCTTCGTAGCGGTGCACCTTGCCGCGCAGTCGGCCGATCGGTTCGGTCGTCTTGAGCAGCGACTGCACCGCAAAGCGCCCCATGGCGACGATGACCTTGGGTTGCACCAGCTTCACCTGGCGCACCAGGTAGGGTTCGCAGCGCGCGACTTCTTCTGGCTGCGGATTGCGGTTGGCGGGTGGGCGGCATTTGAGCACGTTGGCGATGAACGCGCCTTGTGCGCCTTCGCCCGTGCGGCTGCGGCCCACGGCGCGCAGCATGTTGTCGAGCAACTGGCCGGCTGCACCCACGAAAGGCTCGCCCTGCCGGTCTTCCTGCTCGCCGGGGGCTTCGCCCACGATCATCCAGTCGGCCTGCGTGTCCCCCACGCCGAACACGGTGTTCCTGCGGCTCTTGCACAGCCCGCAGTCCTCGCACCCGGCCACGGCCTCGCGCAGCGCGGGCCAGTCCATCGTGTCCACCGGGCTGGGGAGTGGGCGCACCGCCACCGGGCTTGCGATGGGCGGGGCCGCTACCGGGGCTGCAGGCGCTGGGCGCGGGGGGGCACTGGGGGCCGGGGCTCGCGCGGGAGGCTGCGCGGCAACCGGCTCGGCGGCCGACGGTGGCGGCGCAGGGCGCGGTGCCCAGACGCGCACGCCCATTTCGGCCAGCATGGCGCGCTGGCGGGCGTCGAGCTGGGGCACGAAGGAGGTGCTGTCGGTGTTCAAGCAGGATCCTCCGCCATGGTCGCACGCGCCAGGTTCAGGCTCATCACCACCGCGTCTTCGCGGCGCTGGTGGCCCGCCGGGTAGTACGCCTTGCGCAGTCCCACCTGCGAAAAGCCATGGCGCTCATAGAGGCGGCGCGCGGGCGTGTTGCTCTCGCGCACTTCGAGCCACAGCCAATGCGCGCCCTGTCCGCGCGACCACAGCGCCAAGGCATCGAGCATGAAGCGCGCCCAGCCCTGGCGTTGGTGCGCCGCGGCCACGGTGACGTTGAGCAGATGCACTTCGTCGACGCCGGGCATGGCCACCAGATAGCCCAGCAGCAAACGGCCATCGGCGCGGGCCGCGTGGGGTTGCCGTTCGTGCGGCAGTGCTTCACCCAGCAGCAGCACGGCCGGGTAGCCCGCTTGCAGCGAGTCGTGGAAGTGCTTGCGCGACCACGGATGGGCATATGTGGCGGATTCCAGCACGTGCACCTGTTCCAGGTCGGCTTCGGTCATGGGCTCGAAGGCGATGCGGCGTTCGTTGCGGGGGGTGGGTGCCACCTCACCTGTTGCCGGCCAGACCCGTGTGGGTGGCGCAGGCGCATTTTTCGCGGCAGGGTCCATGGTGGCGATCATCCGTGCGCCGCCGCCTGGGCCGCCATGCGGAGGCGCTCGCGTTCATCGGTCGTCTGAGCCACCTTGTCGCGCACATACAGCGGAAGGGCGTCGCGCGCGGCCACCGCAGCGCCTTGCGCGAACAGGGGCGGCGCCAGGCGCAGCAAGGCGGTGGCGGTGGGCAGGGCCGGTCGGCGCTGGCCCACGACGGGCGCCATGTCGGCGGCGTAGGTTTCGAACACGTTGCCGGCCAGCAGGCTGCGGCCGGTCACCGTCTCTTCGAGATGCGCGGCGAGGTCCTTGGGTGCGCACAGGCGCGGTGGCGCCAGGGGCGATAAGCCGGCGGGGCCGAGGGCATAGGGCGCCACGTACAGCTCGCTCATGCGGGCGTCCAGCAGCGCGACCACCGTGTCCGGCGCGGGCTCCCCGGCCTGTTCGTGCGCGTGGCGGGCTTCCTCGGCCAGCGCCAGCAAGGTGTCGACCGGCAGCACCGGCAGGCCACCCGGGCGTGTGGCGTCTTGCGCGCCGTAGGCCAGGCCCTGCGCCACGGCACAGGCGGTGCGAAGGCCGGTGAACGACCCCGGGCCGCGGCCAAACACCACCGCGTCCAAGCTGTTCAGCGCCCAGCCAGAGGCGTCGAGCAGTTGCCTCACCAACGGCAGCAGGGTGGTGGACGCCATGGCGCCCCCGGGCCCTGCGTGGTGCCATGCCGGCGCATCGGCCGCGCCGCTGCCCAGTGCCACCGACAGGGTGTCGGTGCTGGTTTCGATGGCGAGGAAGCGCGAAGCGGAAGGCATGGGGTGGATTATCGGCGACCGTGGACATCGGCTCTGGCGGTAGCCGCCCGTCCTGTCGACGCACCATTGGCCTCGCCATGGCCCGGCGGGCAGCCGCGCGTTTCATAATGAAACGCCTATGTCGACACGTTTCCTGCCATTGCGATTCCCCTTCCTCGCGCGCCTGTTCGCGCTGTGGCTGCTCGCCTGCGCCTTGCCCGCCTGCGCGCAGATGCCGGGACGGGGTGCCGGTCTGCCGCCGGCCGTGGCCGAGGCATTGAAGCAGGCCCAGGTGCCCGCCAGCGCGCTTTCGGCGCTGGTGGTGTCGGTGGCCCCCGATGCGCACGAGCGTTTGCGCCACCTGGCCAGCGCACCCGTGAACCCGGCGTCGGTCATGAAATTGGTGACCACCTATGCCGCGCTGGACATGCTCGGCCCCGACTTCACCTGGAACACGCGCTTCTACACCGATGGCGTGGTCGACAACGGCATCCTGCGCGGCAATCTGTACGTGCGCGGTGGAGGCGATCCCAAGCTGGTGCTCGAGCGCATCCAGGAGGCCTATCTTGCGCTGCAGGCCAAAGGCGTGCGTGTGATCCTGGGCGACATGGTGCTGGACCACAGCGCCTTCGAACTGCCGTTCACCGACCCCGGTGCCTTCGATGGCGAGGCCCTGCGCCCCTACAACGCCACGCCCGATGCCCTGCTGGTCAACTTCAAGTCGGTCATCCTCACCTTCGTGCCCGACGTGGCCAGCGGCGTGGCCACCGTGATCAGCGAGCCACCGCTGGCCGGGCTGGCGATCGACGCCACCGTACCGCTCTCGCGAGGGGCCTGCGGCGACTGGCGCAGCACCGTGCGGGCGCGGTTCGACGACCCCGATGCCATCCGCTTCGAGGGGCGCTATCCGCAGAACTGCGGTGAGCTCAAGTGGCCCGTGGCCTACCAGCAGCCGGCCAGCTACGCCGCGCGCGCCATGGAGGGTTTGTGGCGCGCCAGCGGCGGCGCCATTACCGGCTCCGTGCGCGACGGCACCATGCCGGCCGAGGTCGTGCTGCTGCACGAAACGCGCTCCCTGCCGCTTTCCGACGTGATCGTCGACGTGAACCGTTGGAGCAACAACGTGATGGCGCAGCAGGTGTTTCTCACCCTGGGGCAATTGGCGGTGCCGCAGACGACCATGGCCCGATCCGTGGTGGTGGCCGCCGGGTCCGCGGCGGACCGCCTGGTGCCCTCACGCCCCGCGCGTTTCGAGTACTCGCGAGAGGTGGTCACCGATTGGTGGCAGCGCACCTTCGGCCGGCGCGTGCCCGGCCCAGTGCTGGAAAACGGATCGGGTCTCTCGCGCGACGAGCGCGTCACCCCCGAAGCCTTGGCGGCCTTGTTGCGGCACGCCGCGCGCCATCCGCAAGGCATGGCCTTTGTCGATTCGCTGTCGGTCGTCGGCGTCAATGGCACGGCGCAGCGGCTGGGGCGGGGTGGCAACAGCGCGGCGCGCGGAAACGCCTACGTCAAGACCGGCACGCTGCGCGATGTGACCGGCATTGCCGGCTACGTCAACGCGCTCAATGGGTCGCAGTACGTGGTGGTGGCCTTCGTCAACCACCCCAGTGCGCCCGCCGCGCGGCCCGCGCTGGATGCGCTGTTGGCATGGACAGCGGCGCTGCCCGACTGAGGTTCCCGCAGTCCCGCCTTCCTGGCCGGTGCAAGCAGTCCCGATGGATGGCGCACCTACCGGTTTGCCGATGACCTTCACTTCACGCCGCACGCCCACGAGCGAATGGGCGGATTCGCCGTGAATGCCCTGGAGGCCAACTGGAAGTAGGGCTGGTCAGATGGCCTAAGCCGCCCGCGCGCGCGTCTTTCTCGGGCAAATTCGTCGCTTCGTTTCGTCCAACAACGAGGAAGAATTCCCATGCATATGCGTATTGGTCTGGCGGCGACCGCGGCGGTGGTGATCCTGAGCGCTTGCGGCGGAGGCGGATCCTCCAGCACCTCCTCCAACCCGCCTTCGGGGCCGGTCACCACAGCCGTGAAGGTGGTCGGCGACAGCCTCAGCGACAGTGGCACGTTCGGCATCAAGTTCACCGTTCAGGGAACGCCCGCATACCCGATCTGGACCGATCGGGTCGCGTCCGCGCTTGCGGCTCCCGCCCTGTGTTCGCGTTATGGCGCTGCACCGGGCGACACGCCGGCACTGAAGCCGGGAGCGGCGGCATGCACCAGTTACGGTGTGGGGAGCGCCGCGATTAATCCACGGGGATCGATCAAGGACACAACGCCCATTTCGGTGGTGCAGCAGCTCAAGGACTTGCGGGCACAAAGCCCATTTGGCGAGCAGGAGCTGCTGCTCGTGGATGGTGGTGGCAACGACTTTGCAGATCTTGCCGCAGACTACGCCACCGGTCGGATCCTTGGCAACTACGCCAACTTCGATAGTCTGGCGGACGAGTTGGTGCCGCCAGATGACAAGATCGGCCTGCCGCGCGACCAAGTGGGGGACTTGTACGCCACTCGACTGGCCAACCTGCTGGTCGATGCGCTTGTGACCGAGGCGCTGAACCGCGGTGCTCAGCGCATCGTTGTGCTGACCGTGCCGGACATCACCCGCACGCCAAAGTTCAAGCAGGCCATGGCCGTGGCGCAGATCCTTGATGCCGCCGGGGCTGCAGACGTCGAGTTGGCTGCGGCCCGCTGGGTCAGCCTGTTCAACACCCGCCTCAAGGCCCGGCTGGCTGTCCATAGCCGCGTGGTCGTGGTGGACTTCCACGCCGAACTTGGCAAATGGCTGAGCTCGCCAGGTGCCTATGGGCTGACCAATACCACCAAGCCGGCCTGTCCGGGCAGCATCGCCACATGCACCGATACCTCGCTGAGCGCTGCACCACCGGTCGGCGAAAGTGGCCCTGATTGGTGGAAAACCTACGTGTTCTCGGACAACTTCCACGGCACGCCGCGCACCAACGAACTCATGGGTGATGCGGTGCTGCGGGCCTTGGAGGCCAAGGGCTGGAAGTAGGCGGGAGCGGGGGAGGTGGGCCGCTCACGCGGCCGCGCGCTGCAGCCGATCGCGCACGCCATCCCAGGCTGGGTCGTCGGGGGGTGTTTCCACCCAGATCAGGCGCACGCCGGTAGCGTCGAGCTCGCGCAGCACGGCAAACAGCTCCTGCGCGGCGGCGGTGGCGTCATCGGGCATGCGCCGGCGCGGCACGCCGCGAGCAGGTTCGATCGCGCTGCGGGCGTACACCGCGATGTGCTTCGCATCGCTGCCCAGCACCTGGAACGCCGCGCGCAATTGTTGGGCGTCCATCAGCCGCACCCTGGCGCGCGGCGCGTAATGCGATTCGAGCGTGCCCGAGGCGCGCGGCGCGGCTTCGTCGCGCTCGCGCACCGGCTGGCCGCAGGCAGCTTCGAGCTGGGCGACCGTGACCATGCCGGGGCGCAGCAGCACCGGATGCGCGCGCGTGCAGTCGACGATGGTGGACTCGATGCCCACCCGGCTGGCGCCGCCGTCAAGGATGAGCAGGTCGTCCTCGCCCAGGGCGGCGAATTCTTCGGCCACGTGTGCGGCGGCGGTGGGGCTCACGCGACCGAAGCGGTTGGCGCTGGGTGCCGCCACACCGCTCACCCCCAGCGCAGCGGCGGCGCTCAGCAGTGCCTGGGCCACGGGGTGCGAAGGGCAGCGCAGGCCGACCGAGTCTTGCCCGCCGGCCGCGACCGCTGCCACGTCGGCGCGGCGCGGCAGGATCACGGTGAGCGGGCCGGGCCAGAACGCCTGCATGAGCGCGGCCGCGAAGGCGGGCACTTCGCGCGCATAGTGGTCCACGCCCGCGCGCCAGCCGTGCGCGCCAGCGCCCGGTGCCAAGTGCACGATCAGCGGATGGTCGGACGGGCGGCCCTTGGCCTCGAAGATGCGGTGCACCGCCGTGGCGTTGTCGGCATCGGCCGCGAGGCCATACACGGTTTCGGTCGGCATGCCGACCAGCGAACCACCGGCCAGCCGTTGCGCGGCGATGGCGATGGCCGACGGGTCGGCGGCTTTCAGCAGCAGCGGCATGGGGTGCTCAGGCTTCGAGCGCGGGCAGGCCCAGCAGCGCCAATACCTGTGCTGTGGTCCCGCGCACCTGCGCGACGCTGTCGCCGGTGATGTTGAGGTGGCCCATCTTGCGAGCGGGCCGTGCGCTGAGCTTGCCGTAGAGGTGCAGGTGGGTGCCGGGCAAGGCGAGCACGGCCCCCCAGGGCGGCGACACCGGTTGCCTGCTGGCCTGCGCGCGCGTGGCATTGGGTTCGAACCAGAGGTCGCCCAGCAGATTGACCATGGTGGCCGGGCTGTGCTGACGCGGCGTGGGCAGCGGCAAGCCGGCAAGGGCGCGCACCTGCGCTTCGAACTGCGAGAGGTCGCACGCGTTCTGCGTGTAGTGACCGCTGTTGTGCGGGCGCGGCGCCATTTCGTTCACCACGAGGTCGAGCGCGCCATCGGGGTTCTCCACCACGAAGTACTCGACGCACAAGACACCCACGTAGCGCAGATGGTTCGCAATGGCCACGGTGCTGGCCTGCGCGCGTTGCGCCAGCGTGGCGTCCATGGCGCCCTCGAAGACCTCGGTCAGCGCGAGGATGCCGTCGTGGTGCGTGTTCTTCTGCACCGGGAAACAAACCACCTGGCCGTCGGCGCCTCGCGCCACGATGACCGAGCATTCGGCGCGCAGCTTGAGCATTTTTTCCAGCACGCAGGGCACTTTGTCCAGCGCATCCCAGGCCGCGGCAAGTTCCTCGCGCGTGGACACGCGCACCTGGCCTTTGCCGTCGTAGCCCATGCGCGTGGTCTTGAGGATGCCGGGCAGCAGACCGGCTGGCACGGCTGCGAGCGCCGCGTCGGTGGTGATGATCGCGTGTGGCGCGGGTGCCACGCCGCTGAGGGAGGCGCACTGTTCGAAGTGGGATTTTTCCTTGGCGCGGTCCTGCGCGACCGCCACGCAATCGGCCGATGGCGCGACCACACGCTGCTTCGCGAGCGTGGCCAACGCGGCGGCCGGCACGTTCTCGAACTCGGTTGTGATCGCGTCGCAGCGCTGAACGAGCTGGGCCAGACCTTGCTCGTCGTCGTAGGCGGTCTTGATGTGGTGGTGGCTGATCAGGCCGGCGGGGCTGGCCGGGTCGGGATCGAGCACGACGGTGAAATAGCCCATGGCCTGCGCCGCCTGCACGAACATGCGGCCCAGTTGGCCGCCGCCCATCACGCCCAGGGTGACTTGCTGGCCATTGACGGAGGGGCCGCCGGGGAGAAGGGGTTTGGACTGCGTCATGCGGGGAGCGTCATGGCGCGGGCCGCAGCCGTCTGTTGTGCGCGAAAGTCTTCGAGCTTCTGGCGCAGAGCCGGGTCGTGGCTGGCCAGCAGGGCGACAGCGAACAAGGCGGCATTGGCCGCGCCGGCCGCGCCGATGGCAAAGGTGGCCACCGGAATGCCCTTGGGCATCTGCACGATGCTGTGCAGCGAATCCACGCCACTGAGGTGCTTGCTGGCCACCGGCACCCCGAGCACCGGTACCACGGTCTTGGCCGCGAGCATGCCGGGCAGGTGCGCGGCGCCGCCCGCACCCGCGATGATGGCCTTGAGGCCGCGGTCGGCTGCGGTTTCGGCGTAGGCGAACATGTCGTCGGGCATGCGGTGCGCGGAGACCACGCGTGCTTCGTGCGCAACGCCGAAATCCTGCAGGATCTGCACGGCGTGCTGCATGGTGTCCCAGTCGCTGCTGGAGCCCATGAGCACACCCACTGGGATGGAGTTCATGAAGGTGCCTCTTGGCGGATGCGCCCCAGGAATGGGGCCGGACCGGTTGCGCGCATGGCAGAGCATGGCGTCTCCGGTAAAGTGTCGATTTTACGTTTGCTGCCCAGGGCCCCATGATCAACGTCACCGTCGCCAACTTTGAAGCCGAGGTCATCGAAGCCTCAATGACCGTCCCCGTGCTGGTGGATTTCTGGGCGCCGTGGTGCGGGCCTTGCAAGGTCATCGGTCCCCTGCTCGAGAAACTGGAGGCCGACTATGCGGGCCGCTTCAAGTTGGTGAAGATCGACTCCGACCAGGAGCAGCAATTGGCCGCCGCCTTCGGCGTGCGCAGCATTCCCACCTGCGTGCTGCTCATGAATGGCCAGCCGGTCGATGGCTTCATGGGGGCGTTGCCCGAAGGTCAGATCAAGGCCTTCCTGGACAAGCACCTGCCCGAGGGCGAGGCGCCCGAGGGCGATGAGGCTGCCGAGCCCAATGCGCAGGACGCGCTGGCGCAGGGCGATCTCGAAGGTGCGCTGCAGAAGATGCAGCAGGCCGTGCAGGCCGAGCCGGACAATGACGACGCGCGCTTCGACCTGGTCAAGCTGTTGCTGGAAATGGGACAGGACGACGATGCCAAGGTGGCCTTCGCCCCCGTGATCGCCAAGGTCGCGGGTGTGCGGCGGCTCGATTCGCTGCAGCGCTGGATGGCGGCACGCGATGCGCAGGCCGAGGTGGCCGACCCGGATGCACGCGCCGCCGAACTGCAAGCCGCCATTGCCACCAACAAGCGCGACTTTGACGCGCGCTTTGCGCTCGCGCAATTGCTCATGGCCTTTGGCCAATGGACCGCAGCGATGGACGAGCTGCTGGAGATCCTGATGCGCGACAAAAGCTGGAAAGAAGACCTGGCGCGCAAGACCTTCATTGCGATCCTCGACGTGATCGAGCCGCCCAAGCCCAAAGTGGCCGAAGGCCAGGTGCCGCCGGAAGATCCCACGGTGGCGACCTACCGGCGCCGCTTGTCCAGTGTCGTCTTGAGCTGATTCGAACTCCCCCTGCGCCGCTGACGCGGCTTCCCCCCCTCACTGGCGCGCCTTCGGCGCTTGGAGGGGGGCGGCATCTCGGGCCGGCGCAGGCGTACCCTTGATGCCTCTGGATCAACTCCCCCTCAATCCACCGGCCGGGCCCTAGCCTGAGCGCGGGCGTGGGTCGGGCGGCAGGCGTTACAGTGCTGCCATGTCCGGCGCCGACGACAGTCTCTCTCCCATCGCTCCCTTGCGCATACCCGTGTTCCGCATGTTGTGGACCACCTGGCTCATGGCCAACATCTGCATGTGGATGAACGACGTGGCGGCGGCCTGGATGATGACCTCGCTCACCACCAAGCCGATCTGGGTCGCGCTGGTGCAGACCGCCTCCACCCTGCCGGTGTTTCTGCTCGGCTTGCCCAGCGGCGCACTCGCCGACAGCCTGGACCGCAAGCGCTATTTCCTCATCACCCAGCTCTGGGTGGCCGTGGTGGCGCTGGTGCTGAGCGCGGTGATCTTCCTGGGCGCGGTCACGCCGCCGGTGCTGCTGGCCCTGATCTTTGCCAACGGGGTCGGCCTGGCCTTGCGCTGGCCGGTGTTCTCCGCCATCGTGCCCGAGCTGGTGCCGCGCCACCAGTTGCCGCAGGCGCTGGCGCTCAACGGCGTGTCCATGAACGCCTCGCGCATCATCGGCCCGCTGGTGGCCGGGGCGATCATCGCCAGTGCGGGCAGCGCCTATGTGTTCGTGCTCAACGCGGCGATCTCGCTCGCGGCCGCTGTCATCGTCACGCGCTGGAAGCGTGAGCGCAAGGTGAACCCGCTGGGCCGCGAGCCTCTGGGCACGGCGATGCGCGTGGGCTGGCAGTACGTCACCCAGTCCTACCTGCTCAAGGGTGTGCTGCTGCGCATCTCGATCTTCTTCTTCCACTCCACGGCGATGATCGCGCTGCTGGCGCTGGTGGCGCGCAACATGCAGGGTGGCGGCGCGGGGACCTTCACCCTGTTGCTGGCTTCCATGGGCGCGGGCGCCATCCTGGCCACGTTCTTCCTGCCCCGCTTGCGCCACCGCTACAAGCGCGATGCGCTGGTGCTGCGCGGCGCGGCGCTGCAAGCGATTTCCATGGCCGCGCTGGCGTACACCAACAGCATCTGGATTGCGGTGCCCGCGCTGTTCTTCGGGGGGGCCGCCTGGATCACCACCGCCAATACCTTGAGCGTGTCGATCCAGCTGGGCCTGCCCGACTGGGTGCGCGCGCGCGGCATGTCGATCTACCAGATGGCCATCATGGGCGCCAGCGCGCTGGGCGCCGCACTGTGGGGGCAGATCGCCACCTGGACCAATGTGCCCATCACCCTGGCCATTGCTTCGGTGAGCGGCATGGTGGCGATGCAGCTGGCCTGCCGCTTCATGCCCGATGTGGGCGTGCACGACGACATCACGCCCAACCGCCTGTTCCGCGTGCCCTCCATCGAAACGCCACCGACCAGCGGCCACGTCACGGTGATGATCGAATACATCGTCGACCCGGCGCGTGCCGACGAATTCCGCCAGCTCATGCTCAGCGAAGGTCGGCGCAGCCGCATGCGCCACGGGGCACTGTCCTGGGAATTGCTGCACGACATCAGCGCGCCGGGCCGTTTCGTGGAGACGTACGTCGACGAAAACTGGACCGAGCACCTGCGCCGTTTCGACCGCCTCACCGCCGCGGACGCCGCGCTGCGCGACCGCAAGCAGGCCTACCACCTGGGCGAGTCGCCACCGCGCGTGACGCGTTGCCTGATGGAAACGACGGTCCGCTCCCACTGAGCTTCTTGTCCACCATGAGCAACGAACCGCTGGCGTACCCTTCCAAGGCAGCGCAATTCCTGACCCGTTTCTGGCCCGCGCCGGTCGCAGTCGATGCCCGTGAGCGGTGGCGCGCTTTCGTGGGGGCGGGCTGTGGCGTGTTGATCACCGCCTTGCTCAGCCGCTGGTGGGCCGGGCCGATGGCCGCCGGCCCCTGGCTGGTCGCGCCGCTGGGTGCCAGCGCCGTGCTGGTGTTCGCGGTGCCCGCGAGCCCGCTGGCGCAGCCTTGGTCGGTCATCGGAGGCAACACGCTGTCCGCTCTGGTGGGCACGGTCTGCGCGATGTGGATCGGCGACCCGGCCTGGGCGGGCTCGGTGGCCGTGGCGGTGGCCATCGCGCTCATGTTCTCGCTGCGTTGTCTGCACCCGCCCGGTGGTGCCACCGCCTTGTTCGCGGCGCTGGGCGCGGCGAGTTTCCACTTCGCGCTGTTTCCGATGCTGGTCAACTCGGTGCTGCTGGTGCTCGCGGGCGTGCTCTACAACAGCCTGACCGGGCGGCGCTACCCGCACGCGCAGGGGTGGGTGGCGCCCGGTGCGCAGACCGCAGCACCGCCCGCGCGCTTCACCGAAGCCGACCTGGACGCCGCGCTGGCGCACTACAACCAAGTGCTCGACGTCAGCCGCGACGACTTGCAGGAGCTTCTGCACCACGCCGAATCGGCGGCCTACCAGCGCAACTTCGGCAGCCTGCGTTGCAAGGACATCATGACGCGCGAGCCGATCACCGCACGCCCCGGTACGCCGCTGCGCGAGGCCTGGCGAGAGATGCGGCAGGAGAAGATCAAGGCGCTGCCGGTGGTGGACAAGTCGCGGCACGTGGTGGGCATCGTGACGGTGGCCGACTTCATGCGCCACGCCGACCTGGACCAGCACGAAGGCATTGGCAGCCGCTTGCGCGCGCTGATGCGCCGGGGCGGTAGCTTGCACGCGGCGGGCAAGCCCGAGGTGGTCGGCCAGATCATGACGCGCACGGTGCGCGTGGCCAGCGAAGAGAAACAGCTGGCCGAGCTGGTGCCGCTGTTCTCGGAGGGCGGCCACCACCACATCCCGGTGATCGACGCCGAGCGGCGTTTGAGCGGGATCATCACCCAGACCGATCTGGTGCGTTCGCTCTACCGCGCGGCCCAGCCGGTGGCTTGACCGCCCTCAGCCGCGCCCCACGAACGGCATCTGGCTGGCCATCACCGTCATGTTCAGCACATTGGTGGAGAGTGGCAGGCCGGCCATGTAGCGCACTGCCTCGGCCACGTGCTGCACGTCCATCATCGGCTCGGTAGCCATCGTGCCGTTGGCCTGGCGCACCCCTTGGGTCATGCGCGAGGAGAGTTCGGTCAAGGCATTGCCGATGTCGATCTGGCTGGCAACGATGTTGAACTCGCGGCCGTCGAGCGCCATGGTCTTGGTCAGGCCCAGCACGGCGTGCTTGCTGGCGGTGTAGGGGCTGCTGAACGGGCGCGGGGCGTGCGCCGAGATCGAGCCGTTGTTGATGATGCGGCCACCCTGCGGGTTCTGCCGGCGCATCAAGCCGAAGGCGGCGCGCGCGCACAGGAACACGCCGGTGACGTTGGTGTCGATCACGTCCTTCCAGAGCTCCACCGGCAACTCGTCCATGGGCACGGCGGGGGCATTGACCCCGGCGTTGTTGAACAGCACGTCGAGGCGGCCGAAGTGCTGTTCGGTCCGTGCGAAGAGCGCCTCGACGCTTTTCTCGTCGCGCACGTCGGTGGGCACTGCCAGCGCCTGCTGGCCGGCGGCCTTAGCCGCGTCGACCATCTCGTTCAGCGGCTCGGCGCGGCGGCCGGCGAGCACGACACGGTAGCCGTCCTGCAGCAAGGCGAGGGCGACCGCGCGGCCGATGCCGCTGCCAGCACCGGTGACGAGAGCGATGCGGGGAGCGCGAGGCGAAGTGGTCATGAGCAAGTGCCTTTGAAGAAGATGGAAGGTGCGTGCGGCGCGCTGGGGTGCGATGCTTGGAGATGGAAGATTACGTGGTTCGATCCGTGCGTGGCGTCGCGCAGGTGATGGGATTTCCCCGTTCTGCGATGGCGCAGCGATACTGGCGCCTTCTACCAGGAGAACGCCCATGCTGCCCGACACCCCCTTGCTCCTTGCCTTCGTGGGCGCCAGCCTGGTGCTGGCCCTGACACCCGGCCCTGCCGTGGTCTACATCGTGGCCCGTACCCTCGCACAAGGCCGTGCATGCGGCCTGGCCTCCGTGCTGGGCGTGGCGCTGGGCAACCTGGCCAATGCCGTGGGGGCCGCGCTGGGTCTGGCGGCCTTGTTCGCCGTCTCGTCGGCCGCGTTTACCGTGGTGAAGTGGGCGGGCGCCGCGTACCTGGTGTACTTGGGCATTCGCCTTTGGCGCGCGCCTGCACCACAGGCACAGGGCGCGCAGCAGGTGCCCGTGAAGCCGCTGCGCCAGGTTTTTCGCGATGGCTTCCTGGTGGCCTTGCTCAACCCCAAGACGAGCCTGTTCTTCGCGGCCTTCTTGCCGCAGTTCATGGACGCGCACGGCAGCGCATGGGGGCAGAGCCTTTCGCTGGGCGCGGTGTTCGTGGCCATTGCCGGCTGCACCGACATCGTCTACGTGCTGATGGCCAGCGTCGTCGCGCCGCGCCTGGGGCGCTCTGGCAGGCATGCGCGATGGGGCAACCGGCTCGCGGGCACGTCGTTCATCGGCCTGGGCATTCTCACGGCCATGGGCTCGCGGCCCACGCGCTGACGATCGGTTCCGCAGCATGACGGCGGTCCGCCGCATCGAACCCTCCGACTGGCCGGCCTACCGCGCGCTGCGCCTGCGCGCGCTGCAGGATGCGCCCGACGCGTTCGGCAGCACGTTCGAGTCCGAGCGCACACTGCCGGACACGTTCTGGCGCTCGCGCTTGGAGGCGGCCGCCGACGACACGGACGTGCCCCTCTTCGCGCTGGACGGCCAGGCGCCCTGCGGCCTGGTGTGGTGCAAGCGCGATGCGCAGCAACGCAGCGTGGCGCATCTCTTCCAGATGTGGATCGCGCCCGCCTCGCGTGGCCGTGGCACGGGTGGTGTGCTGTTGCGGGCAGCGCTCGATTGGGCGGCGAGCGTGGGGGTAGAGCGGGTGTGTCTGGGCGTGACGGTGGGCGACTCGCCAGCGGCGCGCCTGTATGCCGCTCACGGCTTCGTGCCGGTGGGCGCGCCGCAGCCGCTGCGCGAAGGCTCGCCGCTCATGGCCCAGGCGCTGGAGCGCACCTTGGGCACGCCACCCCCTCAAAGGACCAGCCGGCCGTAGAGGTCGCCACGCCGCCCATCCCATTGGGCGGTCGCGCGGGCATCGTTCAACACGTCCCTGGAGAGCGGCGCGATCACCAGTGCCGCATCGCGCCCCGCGTGCTGGAGCATCGCGCCCCGGGGGCCGCACACCAGGCTCAGACCGCCGTAGGTCGTGGCGCCTTCCATGCCGCACGCATTGGCGTAGGCGACGAACACGCGGTTCTCCAACGCCCGCGCGGGCAGCAGCACGCGCTGCACCTCGTCGAACTCGATCATGTTGGCCGTGGGCACGAGCAGCGCATCGGCGCCCTGCAGTGCCAACGCGCGTGCGGGCTCGGGGAATTCGATGTCGTAGCAGACCAGCAGGCCCAGGCGCCAGCCCTTGCACTCGAACACCGCGGGCGCGTGCGGGCCGGGGCTGAACTGCGCGCGGTCGACGTCGCCGAAGAGGTGTGTCTTGCGGTAGTTCGCCAGCCGCTGGCCGTCGGCGGCGATGCATTGCACCGCGTTGAAAGGCGGGGCGTCGGCATGGTGTTCGGGGTAGCCGTAGACGATGGCGATGCCATGGCGTTGCGCGATCGCGGCCACGGCCTGCGCCAAGGGGCCATCGGCGGGCTCGGCCAGTGCCACCACGCGCTGCGCGCCGATCTGGTACCCGGTGAGCGACATCTCAGGGCACAGCAGCAGGTCGGCGCCTTGCGCGCGGGCCTGCGCGGCGGTGGCGTCGAGTTGCGCCAGCGCCTCGAAGGTGTTGGCGGGGTAGGCGCACTGCCAGAGCGCGAGGGTGAGGGTGTCGGCGGTCATGCGTGTCAGTCGGGCAATGCCACCGGCCCACGTTCTGCAAACACCTCGCCCGGGCCGGGGTTGTCCGCGTGCGAATGGCCGCCCAGGTGCCGAACGATGCCCCACACCGCGTTGAGCGACGTCTGCACCGCACCCTCGACCCACGCGGGCGTGAACGACACGTCATCGCCCGCGATGAAGATGCCGCGCTCGGTGGCGGCAAAGCCGTCTTGCATGAAATGGCTGTACATGCGGTGGTTGTAGCGGTAGTGGCCGGGCAGGGCGCCTTTGAACGCGCCGAGAAAGTACGGGTCGGCTTCCCACGAGATGCTGATCGGGTCTCCGATGATGTGGCGCGCGATGTCCACATCGGGGTAGATCTTGCGCAGGGCTTCCAGTGCGAGCTGCGCGCGCCGCTGCGTGCTGTGCGGCAGCATCTTGAGCGCGTCGCTCATCCAGGCGTAGCTCAGGCAGATCACGCCGGGTTTGTCGGGGCCGTTGTCGAACAGGTAGGTGCCGCGCGTGAGCCGGTCGGTGAGCGTCATGCCCATCTGCGGCCAGCCGTTGTCTCGGAGATCGTTCCAGAACGGGCGGTCCACCATCACGAAGGTCTTGGACGATTGCATGTAGCGCGTGCGGTCCAGCGCCATCCAGTGTTTCTGGGAGAACAGCGATTCCTCCACCGCGATCTGAGTGGTGAGCAGCCAGCTCTGGCAGGTGACCAGCACGGCCGGGTACTTGTGTGAGTTGCCCCAGACGTCGGTGACGGCGAACTCGTTGCTCGGCGCGCTGGCGATGGCCGTCACACCCGAACGCGGCGCGCCGCTGTGCAGGCTGGCCAGCGTGGTGCCGGCGGGCCAGTGGCGCATCTCGTGTGCGGCGGGCGCGTGTTGCCACAGGCCCAGCGGCACCTGCTGCACACCGCCCACGATCAGGTGCTGGTTCTCGTCGCAGCCGGTCAGCACCACGCGCAGGATCTCCAGCATGGAGTTGGGAAAGTCCGAATCCCAGCCGCCCGTGCCGAAGCCGACCTGGCCGAACACCTCGCGGTGCTGGAAGGAGAGCCGCGCGAACGCCTTCGAGGTGGCGACGAAGTCGTAGAAGGTGCGGTCGTCCCACAGCGGCACGATCCGGTCCCACAGCGCCTTGAGCCTGGCCGCATCGCGCTCGCGCAGCGCCTGTTGCAGGCCGCTGAAGCCAGCGCCTTCCTCCAGTGCCTGTGCCCAGGCCTCGGCCACCTCGGCATACAGCGGCGGCAAATCAGCCAGCGTGCGCGCCCAATGCGTGCGGCCTTCGAGATCGATCACCGTGCAACCGGCGGCGGGCGTGAGCGGGTTGGGGAAGGGTTGGGTCCGCAGGCCGAGCCGGCTCACGTAGTGGAAGAAGGCGGTGCTGGACGCGGGAAAGCGCATGCCGCCGAGTTCGGCGATCACCCCTTGCCCACCCTCGAAAGCTTGTGACCGCAGCCGACCGCCCATGCGCGAGGCCTCGTACAGCACCGGCTTCAAGCCCAGCTTCATCAATTCATAGGCCGCCACCATGCCGGCCATGCCCGCGCCCACGATGGCGACCTCTTGCCCCAGTCGCTCGGTCGGCAGTTCGCCCAGGCCGCTGGGGTGGGCGATCCAGTCGTCGAAGGCGAACGGGAAGTCGGGACCGAACAGGGTCACGGGCGCGTCGGCGCGGCGCAGGGGCATGGCGAAACCTCCGGATTCAGAACAGGCTGGTGACAAGCCAGACAGCCGTGCCCCACATCATCAACGCAACCAGGCCATCCAGGGCGCGCCACACGTGCAGGGAGTTCAGGCGCCGTCCCAGCCAGAAGGCCGCCGCGCCCAGCGAGACGAACCACACCAGCGAACCCGTGGCCGCGCCCAGGCCGAAGACCGTGCTGCCCTGGCCGTAGGCGAGCGACGCGGTGCCGATGAGCACGGCGGTGTCGAGCCAGGCATGGGGGTTCAGGAACGAGAAGGCGAGTGCGGCCAGCACCGCCTTGCGGCGCGACACCGGTGGCGCCGACACACGCCCCGCGTCGTCGAGCACGAAACCGCCCGGCCGCAGAAAGCGCTGAAACGCCTTCCACCCATACACGGCGAGAAACAGCGCGCCTGCGCCCACGAGTGCGCCGAGCAGCTTGTCCGACAGGCCGCCGAGTTGCGCCAGACCGAGCACCCCCAGGCCGATCAGCACCACGTCGGCCAGCGCACAGGTGAGCACCGTGAGCCACAGGTGCTGGCGCTGCAGGCCCACGCGCAGCACGTGCGCGTTCTGCGGGCCGATGGCCATGATGAGCGACATGCTCAGCACCATGCCGGCGGTGAAGGTGGGGAAGGTGAGGGTCATGGGGAACTCCGGGAACCGAATGCGGTGGGTGAATGGCCGGCAGTGTGCGCGCAGAACCGCGTGATTTAAATCAAGTTAACTTAAACTCAGTTCGATTAAAAAATAATCAATCAAGCCATGCTGGACGCCCGCCAACTCGAAGCCCTGGCCGCCGTGGTCGAACACGGCGGCTTCGGCCCGGCCGCGAAGGCGCTGTCGCTCACGCTGGCGGCGGTGTCGCTGCGCATCAAGTCGCTCGAAGACACGCTGGGTCAGCGCCTGCTGGTGCGCGGCAAGCAGGTGCGCGCCACGCCGGCTGGGCAGGCGCTGCTGGGGCATGTGAAACAGGTGCGCCTGATGGAGGCCGACCTGCTGGGCGGCCTGCAGGGCGGTGGTGCGGCGAAGGACGGCGCGCGCTGGCAAAGCCTGTCGGTGGCGATCAACGCCGACTCGGTGGCCGGCTGGTTCCTGCCCGGCGTGGCCGCGCTGGTGCAAAGGCACCACCTGCTGCTCGACATCATGATCGACGACCAGGACCACACGCACAGCGCGCTGAAAAGCGGTGATGTGATGGGCTGCGTGACGGCTTTGTCCACGGCCATGCGCGGTTGCGTGGCCGAGCCGCTGGGGGTCATGCGCTACCGCTGCGTGGCCTCGGCGGCGGTGGCGCAGCGCTGCCGCACACCGCGCGGCGCGGTGTCGCCGCACAAGCTGCTGTCGCAGCCGGCGATCATCTTCAACCGCAAGGACGCGCTGCAGGACACCTTTCTGGAGCAGCACTTCGCCCTGCGCCAGCCGCACTACCCGCGCCATTTCGCGCCCGCCGTGGAAGCATTCGAAACCGCCATCGAGCTCGGCCTGGGCTGGGGCATGGTGCCCGAGCAGCACCTGCAGAAGCGACCCGAATTGCAGGAGATCCTGCCCGGCGCGACGGTCGACGTGGCGCTGTACTGGCAGCACTGGGCGCACGAATCGCCCTCGGCCCAACGGCTCACCGCCGCGGTGAAGGCGGCGGCGCGCGAGCGGCTGAGGCCTGTCGAGTTGGCCCCCACCTAAAATCCCGTCCCTATGCTCAAGATCAAACAGGAACTGCTCGACGGCCTGGCCGCCGCGCTCGAGACCCTTTCCCCTGGTGCCGGCGCCAAGGCCGCCTTCGAGTCGCCCAAGGTGGCGGCCCATGGCGACTTCGCCAGCACCGCGGCCATGCAACTGGCCAAGCCGCTCAAGCTCAACCCGCGCCAGCTGGGCGAGAACCTGCGCGCCGCGTTGCTCGCGCAACCGGTCTACCAGCGCTGGGTGTCCGACATCGACCTGGCCGGCCCCGGCTTTCTGAACATCCGCCTCAAGCCCGAGGCCAAGCAGCAGATCGTGCGCGAAGTGCTGCAGGGCGGCGATGCGTTCGGCGTGCAGCCGTCCAACGGCCAGCGTCTGATGGTCGAATTCGTCTCGGCCAACCCCACCGGGCCGCTGCACGTGGGCCATGGCCGACAAGCCGCGCTGGGCGATGCGATCTGCAATCTCTACGCCACCCAGGGCTGGGACGTGCACCGCGAGTTCTATTACAACGACGCGGGCGTGCAGATCGGCACCCTGGCCAACTCCACGCAACTGCGCGCCCAGGGCGTGAAGCCTGGCGACGCGGGCTGGCCCGAGGCCGCGTACAACGGCGACTACATCCAGGACATCGCCAACGACTTCCTCGCCCAACAGACTGTGAAGGCCGACGACCGCGAGTTCACCGCCAGCGGTGATGTGAACGACCTCGACGGCATCCGCCAGTTCGCCGTGGCCTACCTGCGCCACGAGCAGGATCTGGACCTGCAGGCCTTCGCGGTGAAGTTCGACCATTACTACCTGGAGTCCAGCCTGTACACCAGCGGCCGCGTGGCGGCCACGGTGCAAAAGCTCATCGACGCCGGCAAGACCTACGAGCAGGATGGCGCGCTCTGGCTCAAGTCCACCGACTACGGCGACGACAAGGACCGCGTGATGCGCAAGTCCGACGGCTCGTTCACCTATTTCGTGCCGGATGTCGCGTACCACATTGCCAAGTGGGAGCGCGGCTTCACCAAGGTGATCAACATCCAGGGCACCGACCACCACGGCACGATCGCGCGCGTGCGCGCCGGCCTGCAGGCCGCGGGCGTGGGCATCCCCCAGGGCTACCCCGACTACGTGCTGCACACCATGGTGCGCGTGGTGCGCGGCGGCGAAGAGGTGAAGATCAGCAAGCGCGCCGGCAGCTACGTGACGCTGCGCGATCTGATCGAATGGACCAGCAAGGACGCGGTGCGCTTCTTCCTGCTCAGCCGCAAGCCCGATACCGAATACACCTTCGACGTCGACCTCGCGGTGCAGAAGAACAACGACAACCCGGTGTACTACGTGCAGTACGCGCATGCGCGCATCTGTTCAGTGCTGGCCGCGTGGGGTGGTGACCAGGCCACGCTGGCCGATGCCGATCTGTCCGCGCTCGACAGCGCGCCGGCCCAGGCGCTGATGCTGCTGCTGGCCAAGTACCCCTCCATGCTGAGCGACGCGGCCCGCGATTTCGCGCCGCACGACGTCACCTTCTACCTGCGCGAGCTTGCGGCCAGTTACCACAGTTACTACGACGCCGAACGCATCCTGGTGGATGATGACGCGGTCAAGAAGGCGCGCCTGGCGCTGGTCAAGGCCACGGCGCAGGTATTGCACAATGGCCTGGCTGTGTTGGGCGTGGGTGCTCCGCAGAAGATGTGATGGTGAAACCAACGATGAAAAAGAAAACGTCCAAGACCCGCAGCACCGCTGGCGGCACACTCATCGGCCTGGTGATCGGCCTGCTGGTGGGGCTGGGCGTTGCGCTCGCGGTCGCCGTCTATGTCACGCGCGTGCCGATCCCGTTCGTGGACCGCAACGTCTCGCGCAACGCCGATCAGGATGCGCTGGAGGCCGAGCGCAACAAGGGCTGGAACCCGAACCGCTCGCTGGGCGGCGCTTCGACTGCGCCCACACCCGCGCCGGTCCTGCCGACACCCGAGGCGCCCGGCGCCATCGTGGCGCCGCCTTCTGGAGAAGGACAGGCCGCGACGCCTGCTGCCACGGCCCCGGCCAAGCCCGCGGGCAGCGCCGATCCGCTGGGCGATCTGGTCCAGTCCCGCATGGGGCAGCCGCCCAAACCCGCGGCCAGTGCGCCCACGGCGGCGGCCACCACGCCGCCCGCGCCCGCCGGGGCCGACCCGTTCACCTACTTCGTGCAGGCCGGCGCGTTCCGCACGCCGGAAGACGCGCAAGCGCAGCGCGCACGCCTGGCCATGATCGGCATCGACGCGCAGATCACCGAGCGCGAGCAGAGCGGGCGCACCGTGTTCCGCGTGCGCGTGGGGCCGTTCAATCAGAAAGCCATGGCCGACATGACGCAGGAGCAGCTGCAGAACAACGGCGTGGAGGCCGCGCTCGTGCGCGTGCAGCGCTGAGAATCTGAGCGCCCTGGGAACTTTCGTCAGCGGGCCCGGCCCCAATCGGACTCATCACTGGAGTTCGAATTCATGCAACGTCGCGATTTTTCACGTTCCTTGCTGGCCGCTGCCGGCACCGCCGCCGCGGGGCTCACGCTCACGCCGGCCCATGCTCAGCGAGTGAACCCCCAGGAAGGCGTGGACTTCGTCAAGCTGGCCCGGCCTGTGCCGGTGCAGAGCGCGATGGGACAGGTGGAAGTGCTGGAGTTCTTTGCTTACTCCTGCATCTTCTGCGCCGAATTCGAGCCGGCTTTCGCACAATGGATCGAGCAGAAACCCTCGCACGTGGTGGTGCGGCGCATGCCGGTGGCCTTCAGTCCGCAGTTCGTGCCCATGCAGCGCCTGTATTTCTCGCTGGAGGCCATGGGCCTGGTCGACAAGCTGCATGCCAAGGTGTTCCATGCCTTCCACGCCGAGCGCCAGCCGCTGGTGACACCGTCGGCCATCGTCGACTGGGTGGCCCAACAAGGCGTGGACCGTGAGCGCTTCGTGGAGACCTTCAACGCCAGGCCCACGGGCGAGAAGGCGGCGCAGGCGGTCGCGCTGCAGGACGCGTACGAAATCGAGGGCACGCCGTCCCTGGGCGTGGGCGGGCGCTACACCCTCAAGGGCCAGGGGCCCCGCACACTGGTGGTGGCCAACGCCCTCATCGCTGGACTGCCCTCCAAGGGTTGAGCCGCACCGACAGGGTGACGGAAAGGTCCCTGGCGGGCCTTGTGTTCGTGGGGCGCCCAAGACCGCGCAAAGTGATCGGGGAAACGCTTGGGCTTGCCCGGCGCGGCCACTTTGCGCCGCTACAATGAATGCAAGTTTCGTGCCCTCATATTCCATGCCCGCCCACACCACTTTCTTCCGCACCGCCGCCTGGGTCGCCGTCCTCAACGCCGCTGTGTGGAGCGCGGGATCGGCCCTGGCGGAAGCCGCCGACCGCAACCAGCCGCTCAACGCCGAGGCCGATGCCTTGCGCTACGACGACGCGCGCCAGACCAGTGTGTTCACCGGCAACGTGGTCATCACCAAGGGCACCATCCTCATCCGGGGCAACCAGGTCGAGGTGCGGCAGGATGCGCAGGGCAACCAGTTCGGGGTGGTCCATGGCAATCCGGGCTTCTACCGGCAAAAGCGCGAAGGCGTGGACGAGTTCATCGAAGGCACGGGCCAGCGCATCGACTACGACAGCAAGGCCGATACCGTCAAATTCACCGGCAACGCGGTGCTCAAGCGTTTCAAGGGCACGCAGCTCAACGACGAGACCTCGGGCAACGTGATCGTCTACAACAACACCACCGACGTCTTTACGGTCGACGGTGGCCCCGCCAACCGCACGGCGGCCAATCCCACGGGCCGTGTGCGCGCCATGCTCACGCCTGTGCCCAAGGAAGGCGAGGCCGCGCCCAGCCCGGTGCCCGCGCCACCGGCCTCGCTCAAACCCAGTCCGCGGATCGAAGAGGGGCGCCCGTGACGGCACCGCTCCCTCGTGACGCGGTCGCGTCCGTCGGCCGTTCCAGCCGTCCTGCCATCAGCCGCCTGGAGGCACAGGGCCTGCAGAAGTCCTATGGCAGCCGCAAGGTGGTCAAGGACGTCTCGCTCGCGGTGTTCAAAGGCGAGGTGGTGGGTTTGCTCGGGCCCAACGGGGCGGGCAAGACCACCTCGTTCTACATGCTCGTGGGCCTGCTGCGCTCGGACGCCGGCAAGATCCTGCTGGACGAGCAGCCCATTGAAAGCCTGCCCATTCACCGCCGGGCGCGCATGGGCCTGGGCTATCTGCCGCAGGAGGCCTCGATCTTTCGCAAGCTCAGCGTCGCCGAGAACGTGCGCGCCGTGCTGGAGCTGCAAGTGGACGAACACGGCAAGGCCCTGGGTTCGGCGGTGATCGAAAACCGGCTCGATGCCCTGCTGCAGGACCTGCACGTCGACCACTTGCGCGATTCGCCCGCGCCCGCGTTGTCGGGCGGCGAACGCCGCCGCGTCGAGATCGCGCGCGCGCTGGCCACCGACCCGCGCTTCATCCTGCTCGACGAGCCCTTCGCCGGCATCGACCCGATTGCCGTGATCGAGATCCAGCGCATCATCGGCTTCCTCAAATCGCGCGGCATCGGCGTGCTCATCACCGACCACAATGTGCGCGAGACGCTGGGCATCTGCGACCGCGCGTACATCATCAACGACGGTCACGTGCTCACCAGCGGCACACCCGAGGAGATCGTGGAGAACGCCGACGTGCGCCGCGTGTACCTCGGCGAGCACTTCCGGATGTGACCGGCCGATCATGAAACAAGGCCTCTCACTGCGGGTTTCGCAGCACCTGGCGCTCACGCCTCAGTTGCAGCAGTCGATCCGCCTGCTGCAGCTCTCCACGCTGGAGATGGCGCAGGAAGTCGAGCAGATGCTCGACGAAAACCCGTTTCTCGAACGTTCCGAAGACACGGCCGAGCGCGAAACCTTCGGCCTGGAGCAGTCCGATGTACCGGTGAGTGCGGGTGAACAGATTTCCGACGCCGCACTGGCCGAACCGCCCAGCGCGCCGCCGAGCAGCGGCGAATCCACCAGCAGCACCAGTGCCGATACGGGCGACGGTGAAGGCCTGGAGGGCAAGCTCGACGGCGCGAGCCCCGTGGAGGAAAGCTGGGAAGGCGACGGCACGGTGGAGATGTCGCCCGACGACGGCGAATGGGGCGGCGACGCGCCCGCGCGCAACAACGGCAGCAACAGCGATGGCGACGACACGGCGACCGCCGCCGATCTTGCGCGCGTGCCGGTGAGCCTGCAGGACCATCTGCACGAACAGGCGCGTTGCCTGCGCCTGTCCGACGAAGACAGTGCCGCGTTGTACTTCCTGATCGAGTCGCTCAACGAAGACGGCTACCTGGTGGACAGCCTGAGCGATCTGGCCACGGCCTGGTGGCACATGTCGGACCGTTCGCGCCGGGTCGGTGGTGACGATTCGCCGGCCGGCTTTGAAGAGATCGAAGTGCTGGAGCAGCGCCTGGCCATGGCGCTGCAACTGCTGCAGCACATGGACCCCACCGGCGTGGGCGCGCGCGACCTGGCCGAATGCCTGCGGCTGCAGATCCTGGAGCTGCGCAACACCCCCGAGGCGCGCGCCGCGCTGGCCATCTGTGGCCAGCCGCTGGAGCTCATGGCCAAGCGCGACATCAAGCGCCTGTGCAATCTTTGCGGCATCGACGACGAGACCGCGCGCGGCGCGCTCGCGCTCATCGCCCGCCTGGAGCCCAAGCCAGGCCGCCGTTTCATCGATGTGGAGCGCAACGTGGTCGTGCCCGACGTGATCGTCACGCACGCCGGGCGCGGTTTCAAGGTCATCCTCAACCCGGACGTAATGCCACGGCTGCGCGTGCACGATGTCTACGCCAACGCCATGCGGCAAAACCGGGGCGGGCGCGACAGCGGTGGCGAAGCCGGCCACGCGGCGATGCAGCAGCGCCTGCAGGAGGCGCGCTGGTTCATCAAGAACATCCAGCAGCGCTTCGACACCATCCTGCGCGTCTCCAGCGCCATCGTCGAGCGCCAGCGCAACTTCTTCATGCACGGCGAACTCGCCATGCGCCCGCTGGTGCTGCGCGAGATCGCCGACGAGCTGGGCCTGCACGAGTCCACCATCAGCCGCGTGACCACGGCGAAGTACATGGCCACGCCGTTCGGCACCTACGAACTCAAGTATTTCTTCGGCTCCTCGCTCGGCACGGAGACGGGGGGCAATGCGTCGAGCACGGCGGTGCGCGCCTTGCTCAAACAGTTCATCTCGGCCGAGGAACCGACCAAGCCGCTGTCGGACAACCAGCTCTCCGACCTGTTGCGCGAGCAGGGCATCGAGTGCGCGCGCCGCACCGTGGCCAAGTACCGCGAGGCGCTGCGCATCGCGCCCGCCAATTTGAGAAAGTCGCTTTGAACCAATTGCAGGTCTTCCTTCCCTGCGCCGCGGGCGTGGAGGACTATCTCGCCGCCGAGGTGCAGCGCATCACCGGCGACACCCAGCCGCCCTACAAGGCACGCGGCGGTGTGGCGCTCAACGCCTCGTGGCGCGATGCGATGCGCCTGAACCTGCACAGCCGTCTCGCACAGCGCGTGCTGGTGCAGCTCTGGTACGGTGAGTACCGCAGCGAGCAAGACCTCTACAAGGCCGCCTCGGAAGTGGCCTGGGAGATCTGGTTCACACCCAAGGAAACCATCAAGGTCGAGATCACCGCGCAGCACAGTCCGCTGACCTCGCTCAATTTCGCGGCGCTCAAGGTGAAGGATGCGGTGTGCGACCGCTTTCGCGCCAAGCGCGGCGAACGGCCCAGCGTGAACACCAGCTGGCCCGACGTGCGCCTCTACGTGCACCTCACCACCGACACCGTCAGTCTCTACATCGACACCTCCGGCGAGCCACTGTTCAAGCGCGGCTGGCGTGAAGACAAGGGCGATGCGCCGCTGAAGGAAACCTTGGCTGCGGCCATGATCGCGGCCACCGGTTGGGACGCGGGCGCCGCGCCCACGCTGGACGGTATCGCGCCGCTTTATGACCCCTGCTGCGGCAGCGGCACCGTGGTGATCGAAGCCGCACAGATCGCGCTGCGCATCGCGCCCGGCTCGGGCCGCCGCTTCGCGTTCGAAAAGCTGTTGCCGTTCCAGCCACACGTGTGGCAGGCCATCAAGGCCGACGCGGTGCAACAGCAGCGCGACTGGCCGCAAGGCCATGCGCCCATCGTCTTTGGCAGCGATGTGTCGTTCCGCATGGTCGACTTCGCGCAACGCAACGCCGAGCGCGCGGGCGTGGCGCATGCGGTGGAGCTGCGAGGCGGTGACGCGTTGCAGCGCACGCCACCCACATCTCGCCCGGGCGTGCTGTTGCTCAACCCGCCCTACGGCGAGCGCATCGCGGCGGCCGGCGTGGCCGGCGAGCGTTCGCAGGACCGCGCGCAGCGCATGGCGCCCCGCGCACCCCGCACCTTCACCGTTGGCGCCACGCCACCGGCCAGCCCGGGCCAAGGCCGCGAGAGCGCGCAGATGGCCGATGGCGGGGACGGCAGCGAGTTCTTCACCCAACTCGCCGCGCACTGGAAAACCCATTACGCGGGCTGGAGCGCCTGGCTGCTCACGCCCGACCTCAAGCTGCCCGGCAAGATGCGCTTCAAGGAATCGCGCCGCGTGCCGCTGTGGAATGGGCCGATCGAGTGTAGGCTGTTCCGTTTCGATTTGACCCCGCGCAAACCGCGGCTCGCCCCTGAGGCTTGAGCACGGTGGAGACGTCCACTGCCCTGGTGCTCGACACCAACATCGCACTCGATCTCTTCGTCTTTCAAGACCCGGCCACCGCCGCGCTGCGCGAAGCCGTGGAGCGCGCGACGGGTGAATGGATCGTGACCGCCGCCATGCGCGAAGAACTCGTGCGCGTGCTGGCCTACCCGCAGATCGCCCGCCGCCTCGTCGCGCAAGACAAGCCGGCGCAAGCAGTGCTCGACGCCTTCGACCGCTGCACCCGCCTCGTGCCCGACGCGCCCAAGGCCGCGTTCACCTGCAAGGACGCGGACGACCAGAAGTTCATCGACCTCGCCGCGCAGCACCGCGCCACGCTGGTCAGCAAGGACGACGCGGTGCTTTGCATGGCCAGGCGCCTGGCCCGCGTGGGTGTGCTTGTTTGCCACGAATGGAGCCCTGCCCATGTCTAAAAGCCTTGTCACTGGCCTGGTGGCGGTGCTGCTGTGCGCGAGCGCCCATGCCATTCCACGTTGCGAACTCAACGGCGAAAGCGTGAACCCGAACAACGGACACACCACCGCCGGCAAGAGTGGGGTGATGCGCTGCACCGACGAAGACGGCTCGGTGCGCCGGCGCGAGCAGACCTTGCGCGACGGCCGCTTCGTCGGCCCGGTGGTGATGGTGCTGGCCGACGGCGAACGGCGCGAGTACAGCGTCAACGACAAGGGCAACCGCCACGGCCTGGCGCGCAGCTTCGACTCCAAAGGCACGCTGCGCAAGGAAGAGAACCTGGACAACGGCAGCCATGTCGGCGTGCAGAAGCAATTCGCCGAAGCCGGCTACCTGCAGGAACTGCACTTCGCCGACGAGCGCCGCACCGTGCTCACCATCGGCTACCTGGCCGACGGCACGCTCAACGAGCTGCGTTGCACGCCCACCAGCGTGGTGCCGCAGGACCGCGAGGTCTGCGGCCACGCCGGCCGGGTGAGCGAGGTCACGCTGTACCGCGAAGCGGGCAAGCCCTCGGGCACGGTGAGCTACCTCGCGGGCAAGATGCAGCGCCAGAGCGCGCTCGACCGCGAAGGCCGCGTGGTGCGCAGCGAAGAGCGCAAGGACGGCCGCCTCATCCGGCGCACCTTCTACCCCGCGACGGGCAAGCCGCGCAGCGAGACCGAGTTCGTCGAAAGCGAAGCCAACAGCCGCGCCGGGCGCGAAGGCACGGCGCGCGAATGGCACGAGAGCGGCCAGATGACGCAGGAAACCATGTGGGCCGACGGCTATGAGCAGCGCATCCAGCAGTGGTACCTGAACGGGCAGCCCAAGCAGCGCGTGCAGGTGCGCCGTGACGGGCGCGAACAGGCGCGCACCACCGAACGCTTCTGGGACAACGGCCAGCTGGCCGCGGTGAACGTGGAGCGCAACGGCCGCCCCCTGGGTTGGCAGAAATACTTCAGCGAAGACGGTGTGCTGCTGCGGGAAGACGAGCATGGCGGTGAGCGTGGCCTGCTGCAACGGCGCAAGCATTACAACGCGCACGGTGGACTGGAACGCGAGGAGCGATTCCTGGAAGACGGTTCGCGCATCGGCCCCTAAGGTCCGAAGCACTCAGGACAACGCGAGGAGACGGCGATGGCGATTCGGGTGGTACGGCTGGGCAGCGAGAGGGCAAAAGGTGAGGGCCTGCGCATCGGGACGGTGCGCCGGCCGCCGCGCGGCGTGCCCAAGGCCGAGTTCGCGTCCGGCAACTGGTACGACGTGTGGTACCCCAACCTCGCGCCCAGCGTGGACACCATGAAACTCGGCCAGACGGCCGAGACGCCCGCGCAATGGACCGCGTTCACGCGCAAGTACCGCAGCGAAATGGCCGAACCCGAGGCGGTGCGCAGCCTCGAATTGCTGGCCGCGCTCTCACACCAGACGGATTTTTCCGTCGGTTGTTATTGCGAGAACGAGGCCCACTGCCACCGCTCGGTGCTGCGCGAGCTGCTGCGGGACAAGGGCGCAAAGATGGAAACCTGAGGACAACGTGGTGCACAGACGGCGTGTGCTTTGGTAGAAAGGCTGCTTGTCCACTTCACGGGAGTTCTTCATGCCCAGCACACGGTATTGCGGCAGTTGCCACTGCGGCCAGGTGGCCTTCGAGGTCGAAGGCGAGATCGACAGCGGGATGGCCTGCAATTGCTCGATCTGCTCGCGCAAGGGGTCTTTGCTGTGGTTCGTGCCGCGCGAGCGGCTCGAACTCAAGACCCCGGAAGGCGCCGCAGCGACCTACACCTTCAACAAGCACGTGATCCGGCACCGCTTCTGCCCCACCTGCGGCATCCACCCGTATGGCGAAGGGGTCGATCCCAAGGGCAACGCCATGGCGGCCATCAACCTGCGCTGCATCGAGGGCCTGGACCTGGGTGCGGTGAAAGTGACCGAATACAACGGGCGCGAGAGCTGATGCGCCGCGCCTCTGGCGTTCAAGCCAACCCGAACCGCTTCGCGCTCGCCCGCTCCCAGTAGGTCGTGAACACCGCATGCTGCGAGGCCAGGTCGGTCAGCAGCGCGCCCGGTGGCGTGAGCGGCAGCAGGTTGGCCAGCAGGCGCACTTCGTTTTCGCTCACGCGGCGCACCAGGTGGTGCGAGGTGATGTCGCGCGGGTGTTGCAGGCCGGCGGCCTGCACCAGCTCCTGCAGCGCCATCAGCGTGCTCTGGTGGAAGTGGTAGACACGGTCGGCCTTGTCGGGGATGACCAGGGCCTGCTGGCGCACCGGGTCCTGTGTCGTGACGCCTGTGGGGCAGTGGCCGGTGTGGCAGCTCTGCGCCTGGATGCAGCCCAAGGCGAACATGAAGCCGCGCGCGCTGTTGCACCAGTCCGCGCCGATGGCCATGGCGCGCACGATGTCGAACGCGCTCACGATCTTGCCCGCGCAGCCGATTCTGATGTGCTCGCGCAGGTTCACACCCACCAGCGTGTTGTGCACCAGGCGCAGGCCTTCCTGCAGCGGCGCGCCCACGTGGTCGGTGAACTCCAGCGGTGCCGCGCCCGTACCGCCCTCGGCGCCGTCGACCACGATGAAGTCGGGCCGCACGCCGGTGACCAGCATGGCCTTGACGATGGCGAACCATTCCCAGGGGTGGCCGATGCAGAGCTTGAAGCCGATCGGCTTGCCGCCCGAGAGTTCGCGCAGTTGGGCGATGAACAGCATCAGCCCGATGGGTGTGTCGAACGCGCTGTGCGACGAGGGCGAGATGCAGTCCGCGCCCACCAGCACGCCGCGCGCGGCCGCGATCTCGGGCGTCACCTTCGGCCCGGGCAGCACGCCGCCATGGCCCGGCTTGGCGCCCTGGCTGAGCTTGATCTCGATCATCTTCACCTGCGGGTCGATGGCGTTGGCCCGGAAACGCTCGGGGCTGAAGCGCCCGGTCTCGTCGCGGCAGCCGAAGTAGCCCGAGCCGATCTCCCAGATGAGATCGCCATGGTGCACGCGGTGCCAGGCCGAAATGGAGCCTTCGCCGGTGTCGTGCGCGAAGCGGCCGCGCTGCGCGCCCGCATTGAGCGCCTGGATGGCGTTGGCCGAGAGCGCGCCGAAGCTCATGGCCGAGATGTTGAACACGCTCGCGTGGTAGGCCTGGGTGCAGGCATCGCCACCGATCAGCACGCGGAAGTCGTGCGTGGCCAGGGTGGTGGGCTGCAGCGAGTGGTTGAGCCACTCATGGCCGTCGACGCTCATGTCCAGCTGCGATCCGAAGGGGCGCTTGTCGGTTTCGCCCTTGGCGCGCGCGTAGACCAGGCTGCGCTGGCTGCGCGAGAAAGGTGTGGCGTCGGTATCGCTCTCCAGGAAGTACTGGCGCATCTCGGGCCGGATCTTCTCCAGCATGAAGCGCAGATTTCCGATCACCGGGTAGTTGCGCCGCACCGAACTTTTGATCTGCCGCAGATCCCAGAAGCCCACCAACGACAACGCGCCGAACACCAGGAACGACACGCCGCCGATGCCAAAGGCCACCAGCGTGAACAGGCTGAGCAGCGTGATCAACACGCACAGGGCCAGCGCCGTGTAGCGCACGGGGTAGAGGGCGTTGAGTCGGTCGAGCATGTGGGTCTTCGTGGAGCCTTGAGGAATAAACTCCGGGGCATCATAAAACCTCACTCTTTTTGCTTCATGACCGAACCCACCCCCGAGTCCGCACCCGATGCGCTGGACTATGAAGACTACGACGCGCTCGACGCCATCCTGGACGACCTGCGCACGCGCGGCGACGAGGTGCCGCAGTGGGAATTCTGCGAAGGTGCGATGGCCGCGCTGCTGTGCACGCGCCGCCCGATCGAGCCCGCCGAATGGCTGACGGTGCTGCTGGGCACCGGACCGCTGCCCACCGCGCCGCAAGACGAGGGCACGCATTTCAGCAACACCGCGCAATACGAGCGCTTCATGGAACTGTGGTCGCGCCGGCAGGCCGAGGTGGCGGCTTCGCTGGCCGCGCCGGTGGACACGTTGGAAGACGAGCGCAGCTACCACCCCGAACTGATGGATGTGCGCGGCGCGGTGGCCGCCTTGTCCGAAGAGGAGCGCGCGGACTTCCAGGACCAGGAACTGCCCGCCTACGCGCAGGTGTGGGCGCTGGGCTTCATGTTCGTGGTGGAGAACTGGGGCGAGGAGTGGGAGCCGCCCCGCGACAAGGACACCGCCGCCTGGATCGACGAGGCGTTGGAGCGCATCGTCGCGCTGACCGAAGACGACACCGACAAGCCCACGGTGAACATGCACGTGGAAGACGGCCCGCCCAGTGTGAGCGACGACCGCCTCAACGCCTTCGGCGCGGCGATCTGGGCGGTATATGACCTGCACCAGATCGGCAAGAGCCTGGGGCCGCGCGTGGAGCCGGTGCGCAAGGAAGCGACCCCAGGGCGCAACGACCCGTGCCCTTGCGGCAGCGGCAAGAAATACAAGAAGTGCCACGGGGCTTGATGCCCGACGGACGCGGTTGACGGGCGAATAATTATTCGCTTAAGATCGCGCCTTCATGAAACCCAAGGACGACGAAAAGCAGCAAGCCATTGCCAGCGCCACGTTGGCCCTGGTCGAGCGCGTCGGGCTGAGCGGGCTCACCATGGCCGGCATTGCGCGCGAAGCCGGCATTGCCACCGGCACGCTGTACGTCTACCACCGCTCCAAGGAAGATCTGCTCAACGCGCTCTACGAGCAGGTGAAGGGCGCCTTGGTCGGCTTGATCGACACCGACCTCGACCCCGCCACCCCGTTTCGCCGCCGCATCGAGCAGAACTGGACGCGTCTGCTGCGCCACCGCCTGGCCCATGCGCCCGAGGCGGTGTTCATGGACCAGTACTACAACTCCCCCTGGTTCAGCGAGGCCTCGCGCCAGTTCTCGGCGCGCTTTGCCAGCGGTTGCCTGGGGTTTTTCGATGAAGCACGCGCGCAGCAGATCGTGAAGAACGTGCCCACGCTGTTGTTGGCCTCCACTTTCTTCGGCTCGGTGCGCGACACGGCTTCCCTCTTGCGCAGCGGCGACCTGCCGGATACAAAGGCGGCCTTGGCACAGGCCTTCGGCATGTGCTGGGACGCGATCAAGGCTTGAGACCACCGAAGATTCGAAGCCCGCTTTGCCTTTTAAAACCGAATGAACGTTCATTCATATAACCAATTCCCCCAACAGGAGAGACCCACGATGACCACCACGCTCAACATCAATGGCAAGGACGTTCGCGTCGACGCCGACGAATCCACGCCCATCCTCTGGGCCCTGCGCGACACGCTGGGCATGACCGGCACCAAGTTCGGCTGCGGCGCGGCCTTGTGCGGCGCGTGCACCGTGCACATGAACGGGGCGGCCATCCGCTCTTGCGTCACGCCGATCTCGGCGGCGGTGGGCCAGAAGATCACCACCATCGAGGCGCTGGAGACCGACCGGGTCGGCAAGGCGGTGCACCAGGCCTGGGTGAAGGCCGACGTGGCGCAGTGCGGCTACTGCCAGAGCGGCCAGATCATGAGCGCCACCGCGCTGCTCAAGGCCAACAAGAAACCCAGCGACGCCGACATCGACGCCGCCATGGCCGGCAACATCTGCCGCTGCGGCACCTATGCGCGTGTGCGCATCGCCATCAAAGACGCGGCCCGCACCTTGGCTTGAAGGAGAACGAACATGCACCTCGCCCACCTGTCCTCCGACCAGATTCCATCTCTGATGCCACCCGCGCTGGCGCACCGCGTCGCCGAACCCGAAACCGGTGATGGCATCGCCCGCCGCAGCTTTCTCAAGCTGGCCACTGCTTCGGGCTTTGCGCTCGGCGCTTTTCCGCTCATGGCCAGCGCCCAACAGGACGCCAAGCCCGCTGCCACCGGCCTCAAGCCCGACCAGCAACCCGCCGCGTTCGTGAAGATCGCGCGCGACGGCGCGGTCACGGTCACCGTCAACCGCCTCGAATTCGGCCAGGGCTCCCACACCGGCCTGGCCATGGTGCTGGCCGAAGAGCTCGATGCCGACTGGAGCCGCGTGCAGGCGGTGCACGGCAACGCCGAGCCGGCCTACAACGACCCGGCCTTCGGCATGCAGATCACCGGCGGCTCGACCGCGATCAAGAACTCCTACACCCAGTACCGCGAACTCGGCGCACGCACGCGCGCCATGTTGCTGGCCGCCGCCGCGCAGCAGTGGAAGGTGCCGGTGTCGTCGCTGGCGACCGAGCGTGGCGTGGTGATCGGCCCGGGCGGCAAGAAGCTTGGCTACGGCGCACTGGCCGACGCGGCCATGCAGCAGCCCGTGCCGACACAGGTCACCCTCAAGGACCCTTCGCGTTTCAAGCTCATCGGCAAGCCGACCACGCGCGTGGACGCGAAGGCCAAGTCCAGCGGCCGGCAGGCTTTCGGCATGGACGTGCGCTTGCCCGGCATGCTCACGGCGGTGTTCGAGCACCCACCGGTGTTCGGCGGCAAGGTCGCTTCGGTGGACGATGCGGCCGCGCGCGCCGTGCCCGGTGTGAAGGCGGTGCTGCGCGTGCCCACGCACAACGGCGGCGAAGGCGTGGCCGTGGTCGCCACGGGCTACTGGGCCGCGAAGCAAGGGCGCGATGCCTTGAAGGTGCAGTGGAATCACAGCGGCCGCGAGAGAGTGGACAGCGCCCAGCAATTGGCCAGCTACCGCGCCCTTGCGGCGAAGACGGGGAACATCAAGACCAACGCCGACGTGTCGGCGCTGGCGAACGCGCCGCACAAGATCAGCGCCGAGTTCGTGTTTCCCTACCTCGCCCACGCACCCATGGAGCCGCTGAACTGCACGGTGCAGCTCGAAGGCACTGGCGCCCAAGCCAAGGCCACGGTGTGGACCGGCACGCAGATGCCAGGGCTGGACGTGGCCGCTGCCGCGCGCACGCTCGGCATCCAGCCGGAACAGGTGACCCTGCACGTGCAGATGGCCGGTGGTGGTTTCGGCCGCCGTGGCCTGCTCGCCAGCGACTTCGTCACCGAGGCCTGCACCATCGCGAAGGCCGCGCAGGCCGCAGGCTTGAACGCGCCGGTGCGCACGGTGTGGAGCCGCGAGGACGATGTGCGCGGTGGCTACTACCGCCCCATGCACGTGCACCGCGCCGAGATCGGCTTCGACGCGCAAGGCAAGGTGCTGGCGTGGGACCACGTCATCGTCGGCCAGTCCATCATGGCCGGCACCTTCTTCGAGCCGATGATGGTGAAGAACGGCGTGGACGAAACGGCGGTGGAGGGCATGGGCAAGCCGTACGACGTGCCGATGCGCCTCTCGGCCCACCACCCCAAACTCAATGTGCCGGTGCTGTGGTGGCGCAGCGTGGGGTCGACCCACACCGCGTACGCCATGGAGACTTTGATTGACGAAATCGCGCGCGCCACGAAGCAGGACCCGGTGGCCTACCGCATGAAACTCATGGACGGCAAGGCCTCACGGCACCGCGCGGCGCTGCAGCTGGCGGTGGACAAGAGCGGCTATGGCAAGAAGACCTTGCCCGCCGGCCGTGCCTGGGGCGTGGCGGTGCACGAGTCGTTCGACTCGGTGGTGGCGTACGTGGTGGAGGCGTCGGTGGACAACGGCACGCCCAAGCTGCACCAGGTGACGGCAGGGGTGCACTGCAACCTCGCGGTGAACCCGAAGAGCGTGGAGGCGCAGGTGCAGGGCGGGGCGCTGATGGGCCTGTCGATGTGCCTGCCGGGCGCGGCCATCACCTTGAAGGATGGCGTGGTCGAGCAAAGCAACTTCGGCGATTTCGTGGTGCCACGCATCACCGACATGCCGGTGGTGGCGGTGCACATCGTGCCGAGTGCGGATGCGCCCACGGGCATGGGCGAGCCTGGGGTGCCGCCGCTGGCGCCGGCGTTCGCGAATGCGATTGCGCGCTTGACGGGGAAGACGCCTCGGGAGTTGCCGTTCAAGTTGGTCTGAAGTGGCCTTTTCTCTTTCGTGGCGAGCCGGGTCTCGGCCCGGCGGCCCGTCCGTCACTTTTCGAAAAGAACGCTTAAAACGTCCCCAGATCGAACGGCCCACCCTGCTCCAGCGCCCGCTGGTATGCGGGCCGCTCATGGATGCGGCGCAACCAGTCCGCGAGTTTGGGCCGGTTCTTCAGCAGGCCACGCGCGGCCGCCGCTTCGATGCCGAAGCTCATCTGCACGTCGGCGGCGCTGAACGAGCGCCCGGCGAACCAGGGGCCGTGCTCGGTGAGTTCGGACTCCAGGTAATCGAAGTGCCGCTTCAGGTTGGGTGTGACGAGCAAGCCCTTGATCTTCGACGAGATGCCCAAGGCAATCGGCCGCACGATCAGCGGGCTCTTGCGCTCGACCTGGTCGAACACCAGTTGCAGCAACAGCGGCGTGGCCAGCGAACCCTCCGCAAAGTGCATCCAGTAGCGATAGCGCAGGAACGACGGCGTGCCGCGCTCGGGCGCGAACTTGCCTTCGCCGTATTGCTCCACCAAGTACTCCAGGATCGCACCCGACTCGGCCAGCGTGGCCTTGCCATCTGTCACCACCGGCGACTTGCCCAAGGGGTGCACTTTCACCAGCGAAGGCGGCGCCAGCATGGTCTTGGGGTCGCGCTCGTAGCGCTCGATCTGGTACGGCACGCCCAGTTCTTCGAGCAGCCACAGCACGCGCTGCGAACGCGAGTTGTTGAGGTGGTGGACGGTCAGCATGGCATTTCTCCCGGTGGAATGAACGCTTTCAGAGGGTCTTCAAGTCGAACGCCGCTTCGGCCAACGCCACGCCATTGACACGCAGATCGACCACGTGTGTGCCCGGGTACAGCGTGCGCGTGGTCACCGGCTTGAGGCTGTGGCGCTTCTCCAGCGTGCGCGCTTCGCCGGGCGCAAGCGTGAGCTTCCAGCCCTTGAACACCTTGGGCGAAGCGCTGCCGTTGGCGCGCACGTGGTGCACGGCGTAGTCCACCACCAGCAGCTGCGGCTGGCGAGCGGTGGAGCGCAACTGCACACGCAGGCTGATCTCGCCGCCGACCGCCGCGCGCTGGGCCGACAGCGTGAGAGCGACCTCGCCTTTGAGTCCGCTGGCCAGGCCCCAGGCCGCCATCGTGGGCGCATGGCCTTGCTTGATGAGGCCGCGGCTGGCATGGCGCAGCAAGGCGCTGCGCGCCTCGGGCGCGTCGATCAGGTGTTCGCGCACCCAGCGGGCCACCAGATCGGGGTGGTCCTTCGCAATGTCGTTCAGGTGGTTGGCCACACTGCGGCGCACGTAGCTGCTGTGGTCGTCCTGCAGCGCGCGCAGCAGCGGCAAGGTGGGCTCTGGGTTGGCCACCAAGGCCTGCAACCGCAGGCCCCACGGCAGGCGCGGGCGACTGCCTTCGCTCACCAGGCGGCGCACGTGCGCGCTGGGATCGGTGAGCCATTCCTTGAGCGTGTCGAACGCCAGGTCGGGATGGCGCTGGAGGATCGGGCGGATCGCGAACTCGGCCGTGAAACGCTGCGTGATCGCGTGCAGGCAGGCGAGGCCGCGTTGTGCAGACGCCGCGTCCTGCACGCCCCGGCGCGCCACGAACTCGCCCGCGGCCCACAGGGCCCAGCCGGCCACGCCGCTGTCGGCCGCAACGCCCAGCTTCATCGGCTCGCCTTGCGCGTCGATCGCGAGCGCTGGCGCCAGGCTGGCTTCGAGCACCTCGCAGGCAGCGTTGAAATCGGGCGGCAAGGTGGCTTCCAGCGCGTCGGCCAGCTGCATGGCGCGGGCCTTGAACTCCAGCGCCTCCAGCCCGGTGACGGCTTGCGCTTCGAAGCGCCGGTGGTCGAAGCGCGGCCAGGCGCGGCGCAGATGCTGGCCCATGCGGGCCACGGTGTCGCGGTTGATGAGGTTCTTGAACGGTTCCATGGGATGTCAGCGGGGCAGGCGTTGCAACAGACCGGTCAGCGCGTGCCGCACGGTGGCCTGGCGCACGGCGGCGCGGTCGCCGTCGAAGCGCTGGTGTTCGGTGAACACACCCTCGGGTGTGGCCCAGCCGAACCACACCGTGCCCACGGGCTTCTCCGCGCTGCCACCAGTGGGGCCGGCCACGCCGGTGACCGAGACGGCGAGCTGCGCGGACGAATGCGCCAGCGCACCCGCCGCCATGGCGCGCGCCACCGGTTCGCTCACCGCGCCGTGCCGATCGATCAGCGCCATGGGCACGCCGATCAGCTCGTGCTTGGCGGCATTGGAATAGGTGACGAAGCCGCGCTCGAACCAGTCGCTGGAGCCCGACACGTCGGTGCATGCGCCCGCGATCAGGCCGCCCGTGCAGCTTTCTGCCGTGGCCATCATCAGACCGCGCGCCTTGAGTTCTTGTGCGAGTTGCGCCACCAGGGCAGGGGTGTCTTGCGGGTTCACAGGGTTCTCCACAGTGCGATGACCAGCAGCGTACAGAACGCCGCCGCGAAGTCGTCCAACAAAATGCCGAAGCCGCCGCGCGGCCCGAAGCCTTTGAAGGTCTTGTCGGCCCAGGCCATGGGTCCGATCTTCACCATGTCGAAGGCTCGAAAGATCAGGAAGGCCGCCAGCTGGCCCCAGAAGTCCGTGGGCGAGACCAGCCACAGCACGAGCCAGAACGCCACCACCTCGTCCCACACGATGTGGCCCGAATCGGCGATGCGCATGTGTTGCGCGGTGACGGTGCAGGCCCACCAGCCGAGCAGCGTGGAGACCGCGATCAACAGGGCCCATTCCAGGGGCGTGGGCGTGAGACGTTGCAGCAGCAGGAACGCCACCCAGGCCCACAAGGTGCCCGCGGTGCCCGGTGCGAGGCGGCTCAGGCCCGCGCCCGCACCCAGCGCGATGAAGTGGGCCGGATGGGCCAGCAGGAAGCGCCAGGTCGGGCGGAGCAGGGTGGGCGCATCGGTGGCGGTATCGGGCATGGGCGGATTATCTGCCGCGTGGCGCTTGTGGCTGGACAGGTGCGGCGCGATACTGCGCCCTCACCGGGCGTGTGCCTGGCGCGGGAGCAGGCGGCAGATGAACACCGGTGCGATCCTCACGGCATTGATGCTCGGCGTGGTGCTGACTGCCGTGGCATCGTGGATCGTGTCGGGTGCGTACCGCCGTCGCATGCTGGCGCTGATGCGCCGCGCGCCTTCGCCCGACGACGCGCGCGCGCCGCCGGCTGCCGCGCGTGCAGGACAGGCCGCACAGCCCTTGCCCCTGGCCCGGATCGACTTTGCCGCCAACCGGCGCGCGGGCGGGCGCTACTTCGCGCTGCTCGGTGTGCTCAGCCTGTTGATCGGCCTCACACAGGCGGTGCTCGCGCTGCTGTTCGTGTATGGCGATCCGTCCCTGCTCAGCGTGAACCGTGCGCTTACCCTGGGCGCCATCTATGCCTGGCCGATGGCGCTGACCTGGGGCTTGTTGCGGCGCTGGTCGTGGCTGCGCACGCTGGGCGCGATCGGGCTGTACCTGTTGGCCATGCTTGCGCTCGTCACCTGGCGCTCGGTGTCGCCGCAGCCGCTGGCCGACGCGCTCGGCTGGCTCGGTGGCCTGGTGTTGATCCCGGTCACGGTGACGCTGTTGATCGGCGCGAGCGGCCGCATTCGCGCGGTCGCGCCCTACCTGTTGCCGATCTTCCTGTTGCTCGCGGGTGCGTCGGTCACGGTGTTGCAGATCCTGGTCAGTGGTGTGGGCGATCCCCCGCGCTGGCTGGTCTCGCTCGTGACCACGGTGGGCGCCTACCCGGCCATTCTTCTGCTGGTGCTGGCGCCCTGGCTGCTACTGGCCTGGCCGGCCTGGTCCATCGCGCGAACGCTGGCCGCCGCCTACCGCGCCAAGCGGTTCTCCGATCTCTGGTACCTGCTCGGCGCCTATTGGCTGGTGGTGTTGGCGGCTTCGGCCCTGCCCGCCTTGCAGGGCGCGGGTTTGATCGCGCTGACACAGTTCCTGCCCTGGTTGTGGATTCCGCTGGCCGGGTGGGCCTTGCGTGGCTGGCTGCGGCCGCCGGATGCACCGCCCACGCTGCTGGTGTTGCGCGTGTTCCAGCAGGACGCCGGTGTGCAGGCCCTGTTCGACCGCGTGGTCGAGCGCTGGCGCCTGACGGGCAACACCCTGCTCATCGCCGGGACGGATCTGCTCAGCCGCACCCTCGACCCGGACGACCTGTTCACCTTTCTCGATGGCCGACTGGTGCAACGCTTCATGGCCAACGAAGAGCAGATGTGGGCGCGCCTGCGCGAGTTCGATCTGGAGCCCGACCCCGATGGCCGCTACCGCGTCAACGAGTGTTATTGCTTCGACAGCACCTGGCAGCAGGCCTTGGCCGCGCTGGTGCGCCAGTCCGATGTGGTGCTGATGGACCTGCGTGGGTTTCGCGCGCACAACCGGGGCTGCCGGCACGAGTTGAGCGTGCTCGCCGCCGCGCCACGCTTGCAGCGCGTGGTGCTGCTGTTCGACCGCAAGACTGAGCGCGCCGTGGCCGAAAGCGATATGGCGGGCGCACCGCCCGGACGATTCGTGTGGATCGACGCCACGCAGCTGAGCCAGCGCCGCGTGCGCGAGATCAGCGCGGCCTTGCTGAACGCCGATGGCTTGGCGTGAGCCCGCGCCGTGGCGGGGTCAGGCGAAATGGTCGAACCCGCGCGCGTGAAAGCGCACGGTGTTGCCTTTCGCGTCCAGCAACCGCAGGCCCGTGCCCGCCACGATGCGCCCGATGCGCGTGACCGGTGTCTGGCTGGCCGCCGATGCCGCTTCGATCGCGCTGCGCGCATCGGGTGGTGCGGTGAACAGCAGTTCGTAGTCGTCGCCGCCGGCCAGCAGGCATTCGAGCCCGTGCGCCGTCGGCAGGAACTCCAGGGCGGGCGCCAAGGGCAGGGTGGCCAGGGGAATTTCAGCGCCCACGCGACTGGCACGCAGGACGTGGCCCAGGTCGCCGGCCAGGCCGTCGCTCACGTCGATGGCCGCGCGCGCACCGGCGCCGGCCAGCAACATGCCCAGTGCGTTGCGCGGCGTCGGCCGATCCAGGCGCGCGCGCAGGTCCGCCCCTTTGGCCTCGGCGGCCCAAGCGGTGCGGCGCACATGTTCCAGCGCCAACCGCGCCTCGCCGGTGCGCCCACTCAGGTACAACTCGTCGCCCACCTGCGCGGCGTCGCGCCGCAGCGCCTGGCCGGGCCGCACTTCGCCGAACACGGTGATGCAGATGTTGAGCGGGCCGCGCGTGGTGTCGCCGCCCACCAGCGGGCAGGCGTGCGCGTCGGCCAGCGCGAACAAGCCGCGCGCGAGCGCCGCCAGCCAGTCTTCATCGGCATGGGGCAGGGCCAGCGCGAGCGTGAAGCCCAGCGGGCGCGCGCCCATGGCGGCGAGGTCGCTCAGGTTCACCGCCAGCGCCTTGTGGCCCAGCGCTTCGGGGTCCACATCGGGAAAGAAATGCCGGCCCACCACCAGCATGTCGCTGGAGACGGCCAGTTGGTGGCCGGGGCTGGGTTGCAGCAGCGCGCAGTCGTCACCGATGCCCAGCACCACCGCGTTCGAGCCCGCGCCCGCGTCGGCCGACGGCGCGCGCTGGAAGAAGCGGCGGATCAGTTCGAATTCACCCATGGGACTGCGGCGCGGCCGCGCCGGGCGCGGGGGGCTCCTCGGGGTCGACCACCGGCTTGCGCGGCGGCAGCAGGAAGCTCAGCGGCGCGGCGCGGATGCGGCGCTGGATGGCCGCGCGGATCAGTTGGCGGTTCACTTCGCTGATGTTCTGCGCGCGCAAGGCCAGGCGGAAGGCGAGGTAGAAGCTCACGCCCAGGTTCACCGGCCCGATCAGCAGCACGCCGGCCACGGCCCACCAGAGCGCGGGCTCGGCGAACACGCCCCAGCCCAGCGCCACCGCGGCGGCGGCCACCTGGCCGGCGGACAGGGTGACGTGGCGCACGTCCAGCCCGATGCCGAAGAAGGTCATGAAAGCCGGCACCAGGCCGAGCATGAAACCCAGCGAGATGTTCGCCGCCAGGCCCGAGATGTTGCGCCGCATGAACGCCGCCCAGCGCGCGGCGCGCGCGCGCCCGAGCACGGCGGTGAAGCGCGGGTTGTGCTGCATGGCCGAGTCGAGGTTGTGGAACACATACCAGTTCTCCACCCAGCCCGCGATGATGCTGGAGGCGAACAGCAGCACACCGGTGAAGGCCGCATACAGCAACAGCGGCCCCAGCAAGCTGATGCTTCTGAGCACCTCGTGGGCCTTGTGCTCGTCCACCATCGCCTGGCCGCTGGCCCACACCATCAGCAGGCTGATCAGCGCCACCACCGGCACCACCATGCCGAGGTTGCCCACGATGGAGGCGATCTGCGAGCGGAACAGGTTGGCCACTTCGTCGACGAAGCGGCGCACCGCGCCGGGTTGCTTGATGTCGCGCAGCTTGGCCACCATGGCCGGTGCCGTCACCGCGGGCTGCTTGGTGGCCAGCGTGAGGTGCAGCAGCATGATCACCACGAACGAGGTGGCGTAGTTCACCCCGTTCGCGAAACCGCCCCAGAACGCGGTGAGGCCCAGGCCCACCATCAGGAACTTGACCCACACCGTCAGCCCCACGATGGCGCCGCCCCCGGCCGCCTTGCGCAGCATGCCGCGGTATTCCGCCGCGTTGCGGGTGATGTAGTGCTCACCGCTTTCCGCGCTGCGCTCGGCCACCTTGGCGGCCGTGAGCTGTGAACTGCTGGCGACGAGCGCGCGGATGCTGCGGTTGTCGATGCCCACCTGCGCCAGATCGGCCAGCAGCGCGGCGGTGGCGCGCTCGGGCTTGTCCGACTGCAGGCAATCGAGCAACTGCTTCATGCGCACCACGCGCTCGCGCAACTGGCGCAGCCGGAACACGATGCCCACCGAGACGCCGTGCTCCTCCAGATGCGAGTACACGGTGTAGGCCGCGTGGCGGCAGGTGTCCAGGCTGGCGCGCAGCGCGTCGGCGGCAGCCAGGGCCTGCGGGCTGCGCGCGCCGTGCGCGTCCACCGCGCGGCGCAGGCCCTCGAAATCGGCGGGCAACTGGTGAAAGGAGCGGCCGGCCTTGGCCTCAGGCGACATGCGGCCCCGGATCTCGGAGGCGAAACCGGTGGCGCAGATCTGGCTCGCGCAGTAGACCAGCGCGTCCATCAACGCGTCTTCCCAGAAGTGGGCAGAGCCCGTGGAGACGACCGCTGCTTCTGCGGGGTCGAGCAGGCTGCTGCGCAGGCGCTGCAGTGTCTCGCTGTCCAGCGCCTTGAGCCAGCGCACGTCGAAGCGCGAGGACAGCAGCAGGTCGAACAGCTCGGCCATGTCGGTGGTCTCGGGCGTGCCGGGCAACACCTTCTTGCGCAGGCGGTTGCCGAACTCGCTCAGGAAGGCGGTGCGCGGCGCGAAGCCGTGGTCGGCCAGCAGCGGGGTGATGTCCACCGTGCCGATGAACGCCTGCCACCAGCGGCGCCAGCGCGCCTGCGCCTCGGGCGTGGCTTGCACCGCATCGGCAAAGGCACGCACCCGCTGCACGCTGGCCTGCACGTCTTTCTCATCGCCGCGCACCCAGCGCAGGGCGTTGATCAGCCAGAGGTGGCGCAAGGCCAGCGGCGCGTCCGGCTCCAACGTGTCGAGGGGTGTGGCGGTGGTCATGCGGACTTGGGGGGAGAGGCCGCGCGAGAACAGCCGAAACCTCAATGCAGCACCCGCGCGGGAGCCTCACCCGAACCCGGCGCCAGCAAGTGGAACTCGGGCACGGTGGCGTCGAAGCGCTCGCCGTCTTCGGCCACGCAGAAGTAGCTGCCGCGCATGCTGCCGCTGGGCGTGGTCAGGCGCGTGCCGCTGGTGTACTGGAACGATTCGCCGGGCCGCAGCAGCGGCTGGTGGCCCACCACGCCCAGGCCCTTGACCTCTTCGGTGTGGCCGTTGGCGTCGTCGATGATCCAGTGGCGCGAAATCAGCTGTGCCGTGATTTCGCCGGCATTGGTGATGGTGATCGTGTAGGCGAACGCGTACTGGTCTTCATCGGGCGAAGACTGCTCGCTCAGGTATTGCGGTTCGACCTCGCAGGTGAACAGGTATTTCGGCATGGGCGGCATGTTACCGCGCGGCCACGCCAGGGCAACGGCCCTGCGAGAATGCGGGTCTTGTCATCCGAATTCCACACCCCACGCCCGCGCGCCCTGCCATGCCCCAGTCATCTCCCACCTACCGCATCGCTCCCTCCATCCTGTCCGCCGACTTCGCCCGCCTGGGCGACGAGGTGAAGAACGTCATTGCCGCCAGCGCTGACTGGATCCACTTCGACGTGATGGACAACCACTACGTGCCCAACCTCACCTTCGGGCCCATGGTCTGCCAGGCGCTCAAGCCGCACGCCAAGAAGCCCGATGGCACGCCGGTGCCGATCGACGTGCACCTGATGATCCAGCCGGTGGACGCGCTGGCCGGGGCCTTCATCGACGCCGGTGCCGACCTGGTGAGCTTCCACCCCGACGCCAGCGCCCACGTGCACCGCAGCGTGCAGGCCATCAAGGCCAAGGGCTGCAAGGCCGGCCTGACCTTCAACCCCGGCGCGCCGCTGGACGTGCTGGACTGGCTCATCGACGACATCGACCTGATCCTCATCATGAGCGTGAACCCCGGCTTCGGCGGCCAGAGCTTCATCGACTCGGCGCTGCGCAAGATCGAAGACGCGCGCAAACGCATCGAGGCCAGCGGCAAGGACATCCGCCTGGAAGTGGACGGCGGCATCAAGGCCGACAACATCCGGCGCGTGGCGGACGCGGGGGCCGATACGTTCGTGGCGGGGAGCGCGATCTTCGGGAAGCCGGATTACAGGGCGGTGATCGATCAGATGCGGGTGGCGTTGGGGTAATCGCGTAGACACGTCCGTGTGAACCGACGGACGTCCGTTCAGTAAGCCGTTTCGCGCGCCTCCACCACCAGCGACAGCACCCGCGAGCCCTTGCAGCTCGCCTTCGCGCGCACGCGGCAATCGGCATCCGCCTCGACCGTGAGGCGGCAGTGGTATTCCAGGCCGTCGGTCTCGCCAGGGTTCTGGCTGGGAATGCGGCGTGCCCACAGACGCCGGCCGTCCACCTCCACGGCCAATTCGTGCGAGCTCTCGGGCGCATCTGCCGGCACTTGCACGCGCAGGGTTGCATCCAGGTCGAAGGTGCGCTGGCGGCCCAGTGCGGCGGGAATCACCAGCGAGGCGACGGAGTCGGAGCCGGCGTCATACTTCCAATATTCCAGGGTCATGCGGAAAGTCTAAGCCCGCTGCGTCCCTCGCTTCGTCCCTCGCCCAGTCCATTTCCCGCGTGCGTGAAAACCTTCCGACTCCAGATCGAAGGCCAGTCGAGTGACATCGAGGCCGACAGCGACGCCAGCCTGTTCGCTGCGATGACGCGCGCGGGCATTGCATGGCCGGTGTCCTGCCGCAACGGAACATGCCGCACCTGCATGGTTCGGTTGCTGGAGGGCGAGGTGCGCTACGAAATCCCCTGGCCTGGGCTGAGCGCGGAGGAGAAGAAGGAGGGCTATTGCCTGCCCTGCGTGGCGCGGGCCACGGCGGATGTGGTCCTCAGCCGGGCTTGATTGAAACCGAGCCATGAAGGATGCTCGTCCAGGCGAGTCATGTCGATTTGGCTGGCGGTCGTTCGTCGAGTGTTTACGAGGTGCTCATGGTGGGCGCTTCGCATGGTTCAACCCAACAGGAGTCTGAATATGTCTTACATCGATGGTTTCGTGATCGCGGTCCCCACCGCCAACAAGCAGAAGTTCCTTGAACACGCCCGCCAGTTCGACCCGATGTTCATCGAGCTGGGCGCGATCCGTGTGATCGAGGGCTGGGGCGACGACGTGCCCGACGGTAAGGTCACCGATTTCCGCCGCGCCGTGCAGGCGAAGGCCGAGGAGACGGTGGCCTTTTCGTGGGTCGAATGGCCCGACAAAGCGACGCGCGACGCGGCCATGAAGAAGATGATGGAAGACCCGCGCATGGATCCGTCCAACCCCGACAACCCGCCGATGCCGTTCGATGGGAAACGGATGATTTTTGGTGGGTTTGAGCAGGTGGTGGAAGTGAAGGGGTGATGCGGGAATCGGGTGGTGTTTGGACGCCTCGCTGCGTTCGCCGCAAGCGTCATCTGCACCACCCAATGCCTCTCCCTGTCGAGCAAGGTGCGCGATCGGCTCGCCGAGCTGATGGAGATGTTGCTATATATTGACCCACGACCAACACCAGCCAAGAGGACCGCATGCCGATCAAATCCCTTCTGAAATCCACCGTGGTGGCCTTTGCCGTCGTAGCCAGTGGCTCGCTGTTCGCCCAGGGCACCCCTATCAACGCCGCCGCGTTCGACGCGCTGGTGGCCCAAGGCCCGGTGGCCGATGCGGCCACCATCGCATCCAGCACCTGGGCCACCAAGATCAAGCAGGCCGGCACGCTGCGCCTGGGCGGCACGCAAACGTCCAACCTGTTCTCGCTGCTCAACGAGAAAGACGGCAAGGCGCGTGGCTTCGACGCCGGTCTGGCCCAGCTGCTCACGCGCTACATCCTGGGCGATGCGTCCAAGGTGCAGTTCACGCAGGTGAACTCGTCCACGCGCGAGCAGGTGCTCATCAATGGCCAGGTGGACATGGTGCTGGCCACGTACTCCATCACCCCCGCCCGCGCCGAGAAGATCTCGTTCGCCGGCCCCTACTACACCTCGCAGGCCGGTGTGCTGGTGAAGTCGAACAACAACGCCATCCAATCGCACAACGATCTGGCCGGCAAGAAGGTGGCCACGCAGGCGGGCTCCACCGGGCCGGCCATCCTGGCGCAGTTCGCGCCCAAGGCAGTCGTGCAGGAATTCCAGACGCACCAGGAAGCCCTGGACGGACTGCGCCAAGGCCGCGTGGACGCCTATGTGACCGACCACACCTTGCTGCTCAACGCCTTGAGCCTGGGCACGGGTGACTCGAAACTGGCGGGCGCGCCCTTCGGTGCGCAAGATCCCTACGGCATCGGCCTGCCCAAGGGTTCCGACGGCGTGGCCTTCGTCAATGCCTTCCTGAAGAAGGTGCAGGCCGACGGCACCTGGGCCAAGCTGTGGACCATCTCCATCGGCCAGCGCACCGGCAGCACCGCCGTTCCCACCCCGCCCGCGATTCCCTAAGGCCTTCCCGGACCGATGGGCGAGGTTTCCCGGCTTCTGACCGACCATGGGCCTGCCTTCGGACAGGCCCTTTTGTTGACGTGGAAGCTCACGGTGCTGTCGTTCGTGCCCGGCTTCCTGCTGGGCATGGGGGTCACGGTGCTTCGGCTGTTGCCGTTGCCGCCGCTGCGTTTCGTGCTGACGGTCTATGTGGAGATCTTCCGCAACATTCCGAGCGTGGCATTGTTGATCTTCATCGTGTTCGCGCTGCCCGACCTCAACGTGCTGATCGACTATGAGCCTGCCGTGGTGCTCACCCTGGCGCTGGTCTGCTCCGCGTTCACGGCGGACTACCTGCGCACGGGCATCAACACCATTCCCGGCGGGCAGGCGGAGGCCGCGCTCAGCCTGGGTATGCGGCCGCTGCGCATCATCACCGCCGTGGTGTTGCCGCAGGCGCTGCGCACCGTGGTGCAGCCCATGACCTCGCTGCTGATCGCCTTGATGCTGTCGACCTCGCTGGCGTCGCAGGTGCCGTTTCCCGGGCGCGAGCTCACTGCGCTGGTGTCCAAGATCGCCACCGATTCCGCCGCCGGCATCCCCGCGTTCGCGGTGGCCGCCGCGATGTACGTGGCCACGGGCCTGCTCATCGCCTGGGCCGGTGCCACGCTGGAGAAGAAGGTGCGGATACTGCGATGAGCCGTTCGGTGGACGACATTCTTTTCGGCGCACCCAGCCCCCAGGCCCAGAGGCTGATACGGGTGGTGAGCGTGGTCGCGGCGGTGGTGCTGCTCCTGCTGGCGGCGGGCATCGTGATGCGTTTCCATTCGGCGGGGCAGCTCGAAGCGCGGCACTGGGAATTCTTCACCTGGCCGTCGACCTGGACCTTTCTGGCCAAAGGCCTGCTGGGCACGTTGGCATCGGCGGCCATGGCCGCCGTGATCGCGCTGACGCTGGGGCTGGTGTTGTTGGTGGGGCGTCTGTCGCCGCTGCGGCTGGTGCGCTGGCCGAGCATTGCGGTCATCGAGTTCCTGCGCGGCACGCCGACGCTGCTGCTGATCTACGTGTGTTTTCTGGTGCTGCCGTCGGTGGGGATCAAGCTGAGCACGTATTGGATGTTGACCTTGCCCGTGGGCCTGAGCACCGCGGCGGTGGTGGCCGAGGTGTACCGCGCGGGCGTGCTCGCCGTTCCCCGTGGCCAGACCCTGGCCGCGCGAAGCCTGGGGCTGACCGAGGCGCAGGTGTTTTTCTCGGTGGTCTTTCCCCAGGCGCTGCGCTACATCGTTCCGGCGCTGGTGGCACAACTGGTCATCGTGGTGAAGGACACCACCTTCGGCTATGTCGTCACCTACGGCGAACTCATGCAGAACGCCAAGGTGCTCATCGCCAACTACAACTCGCTGGTGCCGGTGTACCTGGTGGTGGCAGCGCTGTACTGTCTTGTGAACTACGCGATATCAGGGGCGAGCAAGCGGCTGGGCCGGCCGATGCATTGACACGCCGTCGCCGGGTGGCTCCTCAGCGCGACGGAAACCCCAAGGCCTGCAGCGCGCTGGCGAGCCGTTCGCGGCCACGCATGGCCTCGGGGCCGCGCACGCGGTGCAGCGAATGTTCGGCCCAGTTGCCGTTGGTCTTCATCTGCTGCGCCTGGTAGAAGGCGTTGGCGATCTGCAGGTAGTCGTCGACCGGGCCGAGGTGGGCCGAGGTGTCGTAGCGCTCGTGGTGCAGCACGGCCGTGCCCGGCAGGCGCGGCTTGATGGACGTGGGCCGCGCGTGATCAGGGTAGCCCACGCACATGCCGAACACGGCGGCGGTGCGCGGCGGCAGTCCGAGTTCGGCGGCCACGGCTTCCGGGCGGTCGCGCATGCCACCGATGTAGACGATGCCCAGGCCCTGCGCTTCGGCGGCCACGGCGGCGTTCTGCGCCGCCAGGGTGGCATCGATCACGCCCACCATCAGCATTTCCAGGTAGTCCAGCGCCTCGCGGCGCAGCCCGAAGCGCTCGCCGGTGGTCTCCAGCCGCGCCAGGTCGACGAGCCACACCAGGTACAGCGGACACTCCTTGATGTGGCGCTGGTCACCGGCCAACGCGGACAGCCGCTGCTTGCGCTCGGCATCGCGCACAGCCACCACGCTCCAGCACTGCAGGTTGGACGAGGTGGAGGCCGATTGCGCGGCGGCCAGCATGAGCTGCAGCACGTCGTCCGACACGGGCGCTGGCGTATAGCTGCGCACCGAGCGGTGCTGCAGCAGCGCGTGGATCACGGGGTTGTCGGCAGCGGTCTGCGGTGTGGGCGCGGCGGCGCCGTAGCGCGCGTGCAGCAGGGCCTGGAGGTCGGCGGTGGTCATTGCCATGCTCAACGCGCCGCCATGCCGGACGGCTTGATCAGCCGCTTCCAACGCACCACTTCGTCGCGAATGAGTTTCTCGAACTCCTGTGGCGTGGACACGCGCACGTCGCCGTCGATGATGGCCATGCGCTTGGCCACCTCGGGGTCGGCCAGGCTCACCTTGAGGGCGGCGTTGATCTTGTCGACCACGTCCTTGGGCGTGCCCGCTGGCGCCAGCAGGCCCCACCACACCACCGCGTTGAAGCCCGGCAGGCCTTGCTCGGCGATCGTCTTGGCGTCGGGCGCGGACTGCATGCGTTGCAGGCCGGAGGTGGCCAGCACCTTCACGCGCTTGCTGTCCAGGTGGGGCTTGACTTGCGACATGCCGGTGAAGGTCATGTCGACGTGGCCGGCGGCCACGTCGTTCATGGCCGGGCCGGCACCACGGTAGGGGATGGTCATCAGGTCGATGTCGGCCGCTTCCTTCAGCAAAGCGGTGGCCAGGTGCGCGCCCGAGCCGTCGCCCGATGTCGACACCGTGAGCTTGCCCGGGTTCTTCTTGGCGTAGGCGATGAGTTCTGGAATGGTGTTGATCTCCAGGTTCGTGCGCGCCGCCAGCACGAACGGGTAGGTAATGACCAGGCCCACCGGCGTGAAGTCTTCCGGCGTGCGGTAGCTCAGGTTGGGCACCAGCGAAGGGTTGGTGGACAGCGCGGTGCTGGCGAACAGCAGGGTGTATCCATCGGGTGCGGAGCGCGCCACGTGTTCGGTGCCGGTGATGGTGTTGCCGCCGCCCCGGTTCTCGACCACCACCGACTGCTTGATGGCGGCGGCGAAGCGGTCGGACATGGTGCGCACGATGAAGTCGCCGCTGCCGCCCGGGGCGAAGGGCACGACGATGCGGATGGGCTTGTTCGGGTAGCCCGGGTCGGCAGCGAACGTGCCGAGCGAGGCCAGCGCCAGGGCGGCGAACAGCAGGGGGCGGATGCGGGGTGTCATGTGTTGTCTCCTTGGTTTGATGATGTCAATGAGGGTCGATGAGGATCAATGGGCGCCGGGGGCGGTGCGGAAATGCGCGGTGGCCATGTCTTCCACCATGGTCTTCATCTCGCGCGCCAGGGGGTTGCGCAGTTCTTCCAGCACGTGGGCGACCAGGCCGATGGCGCGCGCCATCACACCGATGCCGCGCACGATCTCCCAGGGCAGGCGCAATTCGCTGGCGATGGCCGCGATGGCGCCGGTGGCGTTGACCGGCAGGTTCTTGCCCAGGCGGCGGCCGGCCTCGGCGGCCACGGCGTTCATCAGCGCCACATAAGGGCCGGAGAAGCCGTTGTCGGCCGCGACCTGGAACAGGGCGGGCGCGCGCGGGTCGACCGGCTTGTGCATGTGGTGGCCGATACCTGGAATGCTGCGGCCGGCGGCCACTTCCCGGTCCACCAGCGCCACGGCCAGGGCCTGGATGTCGGCCGAGGGGTCGGGCTGCGGCATCGCCTTTTGCAGCAGGCGCGCCGCGTCTTCCATGCTGCCCACGAACACGCTGCCCAGGCCGCACAGGCCCGCGCCCACAGCGGCCTGCATGGCTTCGGGCGCGCCGGCAATGGTGAGGCGGGTGACCAGGGCGCTGGGCGTGAGGCCGTGCTCGACCAGGCACACCGCGATGGCGTTGAACACCACGGACTCGCGCGGCGAGGGGAGGCGGTCGGTCATTTCCAGGAAGGCCATGTCGCCCAGCGACACCTTGCCCAGGATGTCCTTGCAGACGTCGAGCCCTTTGACGGTGATGGTGTCGGTGGTGCTCCACGCGATATCGGTGCGCATCGGCTTGCGTTTGGCCATGGGTAGAGGTCTCGGTTCGGGGGATGGAAAAGGTTCAGCGGCCGGCGGCCAGGTCGGTCGCGCCGGCGAGCAGCGCCGCGTCTTGCCGCATCTGGGCCTTGGCGATCTTGTGCGTGGGGGTGTGGGGCAGGGTTTCGACGAAGGCCACGTAGCGCGGCACCTTGTGCGGCGCGAGGCGCTCGCGGCACCAGTCGGCAACGGCGCGCGCGTCCAGTTGTTCACCGGGCTTGAGCACCACGGCGGCGAGGATCTCGTCTTCGCCCAGCTCCGAGGGCACGGCGATGGCGGCGGTCTCGTACACGGCGGGGTGCGCGCCGATGGTCATGTCCAGCTCGGCTCCGGCGATGTTCTCGCCGCGGCGGCGGATGATGTCTTTCTTGCGCGAGGCGTAGAAGAACCAGCCGTCGGCGTCGCGCCGCACCATGTCGCCGGTCTTGAGCCAGCCGCCGTGGAAGGCGGCGGCGGTCTGCTCGGGGTCGCGGAAATAGCCCAGCATGGCCACGGGCGTGCGCACCCACAGCTCGCCCACCTCGTCGGGCCCGAGGTCGCGGCCTTCGTCGTCGACGATGCGGCATTCGGCCCAGGCTTGCTGCGGGTCGGGGTGCTGGGCGAGCACGCCCATGCTGGCGGGCTTGGCGGGTTCGCCGTAGGGGTTGCAGGTGACGCCGGGGATTTCGGTCATGCCGAAGCCGGTGAGCAGGTGCGGCACGCCGAAGTCTTCGCGGAACGCGGCCTGGGCGTTCTGCCGCACGCCGTAGACCACGCGCAGGCGGTGGTCGGGCCGGTACTCGGCGCGGTCGCGCGACTTGAGGATGGTCCCCATGGCTTCGATGATGTTCACCGCCGTGGTGCCGGTGTCGGCCACCGTGTGCCAGAAGCGCGAGGCGGAGAACTTTTCCACCACCACCAGCGCGCAGCCGCTGGCCAGCATGCCGCCCAACGAATAAAAGAGGGCGTTGATGTGGAAGAAGGGCAGCACGATGAGCAAGCGGTCCTCGGGCTGCAGGCGCATGCGCGCCATGTTGGCCTCGCCCACCAGCAGCAGGTTGCGCTGGCTGTGCATCACGCCCTTGGGAAAACCGGTGGTGCCGGAGGTGAAGATCATCACGCAGGGCGCGTCGGCCGTGGGTGGTGCGGGCAGCGTGGTGCCGACGGCGCCCACCATCAGTGCCGACAGATCGGGCAGGTTGCCCTGGGGCGTGGGCTCGACCAGCGCCAGCCAAGGTTGGCGGGCGTGGCCTTCGAGCGCCTGCCGCAGCGTGCCGAGCAGCGCCGCTTCGGTCACCACGGCGGACACGTCGGCATGGGTCAGCGCGTAGCGCAGTTCGCGCACGCCGAGTTCGGGGTTGAGCGGCACCATCACGGCACCCAGCCGGGCCAGCGCGAACAGCAGCAGCACGTGGCCGCTGCCGTTGCGCGCGACGATGGCCACCCGCTCGCCATGGCCGATGCCACGCCCCTGCAGCGCCGCGGCCAATGCGTCGGCTTGTGTGGCGAAGGCTTTCCAGCTCAGGACGTGTTCGCCTTCCAGCAGCATGGGCTGGTGCGCGCGCACCGCGCAACGGCTGCGCAGCAGGCCGTCCAGCGTGTGGTCGTGGGCGGGATATCCGCGCAGCACATCGAGCGGCAGGCGCTCTTCTCGGTCAACGGCACTCATCGCTCTCTTTGGTTGTTCTAAATTGACGATGGCACTTTAAGGGTGTGAAAGGACTGATGGGTTTCGAATGTCTGAATGATCTATAAGATTTGCTGAATCATGAGAAACATCGACAACGACCTGCTGCGCACCTTCGTCACCGTCGTGGAGCGCCATTCCATGCAAGCTGCGGCGGCGGAAGTGCGGCGCAGCCAGGCGGCGGTGACGCAGCAGATGCAGCGGCTGGCCGAGCAGGTGGGGCGCCCGCTGTTCGTGCGTGTGGGGCGGGGCGTGCAGCTCACACCCGAGGGCCAGAAGCTGCTGGTGTATGCGCGCCGCATGCTCACCCTGCACGACGAAATGCTCTCCGCGCTGTCGGGCCTGAGCCCGGCCGGGCAGATCCGCCTGGGTGCGCCGCACGACGTGACCGAATCCATCCTGCCCGACTTGCTGTCGCAACTGGCGCAGCGTTATCCGCACCTGCAGATCGCGATCCACACCGGGCGCAGCCCCGATCTGCTGAAAGACCTGCGCAACGGGGAGCTCGATCTGACCATTGCGATCGCTCTGGACGAGCCGGACCTGCGCTCGATCGTGCTGCGCACCTCGCCCATCGTGTGGCTGGCCGCCTCGACCTTTCGGCACGAACCGCGCGAGCCGCTGCCGCTGATCGTCGCCGAGGACTGGACCTATTTCCGCCGCGTGGCGATCCAGGCCCTGGACCGCGCCGACATTCCCTGGCGCATCCACTACACCGCGCCCAACGTGGTAGGCATCCGGGCCGCGGTGCGGGCAGGCCTGGGCGTGATGGCGCGCTCCATCGAAATGCTGGGCCCCGACCTGCGGGTGCTGGGCAATGCCGAGCGCCTGCCGCAGCTGCCCGACGTGGGCTTTCGGCTGTACCTCGGCCCGCGCAACCTCAGCCCCTTGGCGCGGCAGATCTTCGAATCGGTCGAACGGCGCGCCGGCTAAGATCCTGCAGCCCTCCGACTTGCGAACGCCATGCCTCTGCACCACCAGACCCTCCAGGCCGCCATCATCGATCTCGACGGCACCATGGTGGACACCCTCGGCGACTTCGACGTCGCGGTGAACGCCACCCTGAAAGACCTGGGGCGCCCGGGCGTTACGCGGACCCACCTGGAACACATGGTGGGCAAGGGGTCTGCGCATCTGCTGCGCTCGGCGCTGTTGCACGGCGGCTTGAGCGCCGATGCCGCTGCCGCCCTGCAAGCCGATGCCTGGACCCGCTACCAGGCGCATTACCTCGCCATCAACGGCCAGCACAGCGCGGTCTACCCCGGTGTGGTCGAAGGTCTCACGGCGCTGCGCGCGCGCGGTCTGCCGCTGGCCTGCCTGACCAACAAGCCGCTGAGCTTTGCGCGCCCGTTGCTGCAGGCCAAGGGCCTGAGTGGGTTTTTCAGCCACGTGTTCGGCGGCGACAGCTTCGAGCGCACCAAGCCCGACCCTCTGCCCCTCATCAAGACCTGCGAAGCCCTCGGCACCGCGCCGGCCCGAACGCTGATGGTGGGCGATTCGCAGAACGACGGCCTGGCCGCCCGCGCCGCAGGCTGCCCGGTGGTGCTCGTGACCTATGGCTACAACCATGGCGAGCCGATCGAACAGGCCCCGCACGACCGGTTGATCACCTCTCTGGCCGACCTGGCCCAATGGGCCTGAAGCGCTTTGCTACACTGCGCCTTCCATGTTCCACCCACGCACACCTTTCACAGGACGTCTGCCGAGCCGCAATGGCCGGGGAGCCTGGCCCTGGCGTAAGCCAGCGTAAACGTGCACCTTCCCCGGGGTTTGCACAGTCCGCGCGCGTTGATTGCTCAGCCGCCCCCACTGTCCCCCACCCAAGCCCGGCAGCCCGCCTGACCGGACGCCCAGTCCCCGAAAACCGCGCACCCCGTGTCGATGACCGCAGGCGCGGCCGATGGAAAGAACGACGAACATGATCACCGAACTGGAATTCAAGAGCCTGGCCCAGCAAGGCTACAACCGCATCCCGCTGATGGTCGAAGCCTTCGCGGACCTCGAAACCCCGCTCTCGCTCTACCTCAAGCTCGCGCACGGACGCGGCGACGGCCAGCACAGCTTTCTGCTCGAATCCGTGGTCGGTGGCGAGCGCTTCGGTCGCTACAGCTTCATTGGCCTGCCCGCGCGCACGCTGCTGCGCAGCACCGGCTTTGGCGCCGAGGCCAAGACCGAGGTGGTGCGCGATGGCGTGGTCATCGAGACCGACCACGGCAATCCGCTGGACTTCATCGCCGCCTACCAGCAGCGCTTCAAGGTCGCGCTGCGCCCCGGCCTGCCGCGTTTCTGCGGCGGTTTGGCCGGTTATTTCGGCTACGACGCGGTGCGCCATATCGAGAAGAAGCTCGAAGCCACCTGCCCGCCCGACACCATGGGCTGCCCCGACATCCTGCTGCTGCAGTGCGAAGAGCTGGCGGTGATCGACAACCTCTCGGGCAAGCTCTACCTGATCGTCTACGCCGACCCGGCCCAGCCCGAGGCGTATGCCAATGCCAAGAAGCGCCTGCGCGGTCTGCGCGAGGCGCTGAAGTATTCGGTGAGCGCCCCGATCGTCAAGCCCACGCAGAGCCATCCGCCCGAACGCGACTTCGCCAAGGCCGACTACCTGGCCGCCGTGGAGCGCGCCAAGGAGCTGATTGCCAATGGCGACTTCATGCAGGTGCAGGTGGGTCAGCGCATCAAGAAGCGCTACACCGAGTCGCCGTTGAGCCTGTACCGCGCGCTGCGTTCGCTCAACCCCTCGCCCTACATGTACTACTACCACTTCGGCGACTTCCACGTGGTGGGCGCGTCGCCCGAAATCCTGGTGCGGCAGGAGCAGACGGGCGAGGGGCAGAAGGTCATCATCCGCCCCCTGGCCGGCACGCGCCCGCGCGGCGCCACGCCCGAGCTGGACAAGTCCACCGAGATCGAACTGGTGAACGATCCCAAGGAGCGCGCCGAGCACGTCATGCTGATCGACCTGGCGCGCAACGACATCGGCCGCATTGCGAAGACCGGCACGGTGAAAGTCACCGAGGCCTTTGCCGTGGAGCGCTACAGCCACGTGATGCACATCGTGAGCAACGTCGAAGGCACACTCAACGAAGGCATGACCAACATGGACGTGCTCAAGGCCACATTCCCGGCCGGCACGCTCACCGGTGCGCCCAAGGTGCATGCCATGGAGCTGATCGACCAGCTCGAACCCACCAAGCGCGGCATCTACGGCGGCGCCTGCGGCTACCTCAGCTACGCGGGCGACATGGACGTGGCGATTGCGATCCGCACCGGCATCATCAAGGACGAGACGCTCTACGTGCAGGCCGCTGCCGGCGTGGTGGCCGACTCCGTGCCCGAGATGGAATGGAGAGAAACCGAGCACAAGGCCAGGGCCTTGCTGCGCGCCGCCGAACTGGTCGAGGAGGGCCTGGAATGAAACCCGTGCAAAACAAGCCCGTGCAGGTGCTCATGGTCGACAACTACGACTCGTTCACCTACAACATCGTGCAGTACTTCGGCGAGTTGGGCGCCGAGGTCAGCGTGTTCCGCAACGACGAGATCACCGTGGATCAGATCCAGGCGCGCCTGGACGCCGGCCAGCTCGACCGGCTGGTGATTTCGCCCGGCCCGTGCTCGCCCGCCGAAGCCGGCATATCCGTGGCGGCGATCCAGCATTTCGCCGGCAAGCTGCCCATTCTGGGCGTGTGCCTGGGGCACCAGAGCATTGGCGCGGCCTTCGGCGGCAAGATCATCCGTGCCCAGGAACTCATGCACGGCAAGACCTCGCAGATCACCACCACGCGCCAGGGCGTGTTCGCCCACCTGCCCGAGCAGTTCGTGGTGAACCGTTACCACTCGCTGGCGATCGAGCGCGCGAGCTGCCCGGACTGCCTGGAGGTCACGGCCTGGACGCCCGATGGCGAGATCATGGGTGTGAAGCACAAGACCCTGGCCATCGAAGGTGTGCAGTTCCACCCGGAGAGCATCCTGACCGAGCATGGCCACGCGATGCTGAAGAACTTTCTCGAGCAGGCGTCATGAAGACCGTGGACCTTCGCAGCGACACCGTCACGCAGCCGACGGCGGCGATGCGCGAAGCCATGATGGCCGCGCCGCTGGGCGACGACGTGTTCGGCGACGACCCGTCGGTGGTAGCGCTGCAGGAACGCATCGCCGCCATCACCGGCAAGGAAACCGCGCTCTTCATGCCCAGCGGCACGCAGAGCAACCTGTGCGCCATGCTCTCGCACTGCGAGCGCGGCGAGGAATACATCGTCGGCCAGAACGCACACACCTACCGCTACGAAGGCGGTGGCGCGGCGGTGCTGGGCAGCATCCAGCCGCAACCCCTGGCGCAGGATGCCACCGGACAGATGCAACTGGTCGACATTTCCAGCGCGATCAAGCCCGACGACCCGCACTTCGCCCGCACACGCCTGCTGTGCCTGGAGAACACCTGGAACGGCCACGTCATGCCCGCCGAGTACCTGGACCGGGCAGCCGGCCTGGCGCGGGAGCACGGTCTGGCGGTGCACCTGGACGGCGCGCGTGTATTCAATGCGGCGGTCGCAGCCGGTGGCGATCCTTATGTTGCAGTACGCACCATCGTCGACCGCTTCGACAGCGTTTCCATCTGCTTCAGCAAGGGCCTGGGCGCGCCCGTGGGCTCGGCACTGTGCGGCTCGCGTGTGTTCATCGCCCGTGCCTTGCGCTGGCGCAAGATGCTCGGCGGCGGCCTGCGCCAGGCCGGCTTGCTGGCGGCGGCCGCGCACCACGCGCTGGACCACCACGTGCGCCGCCTGGCCGATGACCACGCGCTCGCGCAACGCCTGGCCCAGGGGCTGGCCGGCATCGACGGCCTGAGCGTGCGCTCGGCGCAGACCAACATCGTGTTCGTCGATGTGGCCGATGGGCGCGGGCCGGATCTGCTGGCCCACTTGGCCAACGACGGCGTGCTGGCCACGGGCCTGATCGGCCTGCGCTTCGTGACGCACCTGGATGTGGACGCGGCGGGCATCGACCGCGCGGTGGCCAGCGTCCGGGCGTTCTTCACGCAGGAGGCGGGAGCGCGGGTTACAACGCCGCGTGCTGGCGGTTCGGCGGTCTATTGAAGATGGAGCGTTTGTGCCCGACCTGCCCCAACTCCTGCTGTTCATCGTCGCCGGCTGGTTGCTCAACCTCACGCCAGGCCCCGATGTGCTCTACATCGTGAACCACTCGCTGCGCAATGGCGTGCGCGCCGGCATGGTGGCGGCGCTGGGCATCTTCGCCGGCTGCTTCGTGCACGTGGCGATCGCCACCGTGGGGTTGGGGGCCTTGCTCGCTACCTCGGCCACCGCCTTCACCATGGTCAAGGTCATCGGTGCGGCGTACCTGCTGTGGATGGGCGTGCGCTTGCTGCGCGCGGCCACGCCGGGCTGGTCGCCCGATGCCACGCCCGCCGAGCACGACATGGGGCACGTGTTCCGCCGAGGCTTTCTCACCAACGTGCTCAATCCCAAGGTCGCGTTGTTCTTTCTGGCCTTTCTGCCGCAGTTCATCGCGCCCGCCACCCAGCACAAGACGCTGGCATTTCTTGCGCTGGGCCTGCTGTTCAGCGTCAACGCACTGCCCGTGACGCTGGGGTATGCCTGGGCGGCCGCCTGGGCCGCACGCCGCGTGCAACGGGTGCGCAGCGCCATGCACTGGCTCGACCGCGCCGCCGGCCTGCTCTTCATCGGCTTTGGCCTGAAGCTGGCCTTCACCGACAATCCCGCCCCATAAAGCCCGGAGACCTCCATGACGCACCCCGCCACCGCACACAAGATCACCCCGCAGGAAGCCCTGCAGCGCACCATCGAGCACCGCGAAATCTTCCACGACGAGATGCTGCACCTCATGCGCCTCATCATGAGCGGGGAAATGTCGCCTGTCATGATGGCCGCCCTCATCACCGGCCTGCGCGTGAAGAAGGAAACCATCGGCGAAATCACCGCCGCCGCCCAGGTCATGCGCGAGTTCTCCACCAAGGTGCACGTGGCCGACAAGACCCACCTGGTCGACATCGTGGGCACCGGCGGCGACGGTTCGCACACCTTCAACATCTCCACCTGTTCCATGTTCGTTGCCGCCGCGGCGGGTGCGCGCGTGAGCAAACACGGCGGGCGCAGCGTTTCCAGCAAAAGCGGCAGCGCCGACGTGCTGGAGAGCCTGGGCGTCAACATCAACCAGTCACCCGAAGCGATTGCGCGCTGCATCGAACAGGTCGGCGTGGGCTTCATGTTCGCGCCCAACCACCACCCCGCCATGAAGAACGTAGCCCCGGTGCGGCGCGAACTCGGTATCAAGACCATCTTCAACATCCTGGGGCCGCTCACCAACCCCGCGTCCGCCCCCAACATCCTCATGGGCGTGTTCCACCCCGACCTCGTCGGCATCCAGGTGCGCGCGCTGCAGCGCCTGGGCGCCGAGCACGCGGTCGTGGTGTATGGCCGTGACGGCATGGACGAAGTCTCGCTGGGCGCGGCCACCCTGGTGGGCGAACTCAAGGATGGCGAAATCACCGAATACGAAATCCACCCCGAAGACTTCGGCATGACCATGGCCAGCAGCCGAGCGTTGCGCGTGGAAACCCCCGAAGGTTCGCGCCAGATGCTGGTGGGTGTGCTGGAAGGCCGTGACAACCCTTCCCTCAAGGCTGCAAGCGACATCGTGGCGCTCAATGCGGGGGTGGCGCTGTATGCCGCCAACGTGGTGTCCGACATGGACGCCGGCATCGCGCTGGCGCAGCGCACGCTGGCCAGTGGCGCGGCATTGGCCAAGCTCGAGCAACTCAAGGCCTTCGTGGCCTGAACCGGACAACCGCCATGAGCGACATCCTGCAGAAAATCGTTACCGTCAAACACGAGGAGATCGCTGCGGCGCAGCGCAAGAAGCCGCTCGATGCGATCCGCTTCGATGCCGAAAGCCGCGTGCTCACGCGCGATTTCGAAGGCGCTTTGCGCGCCAAGATCGCCAAATGCCAGGCGGCCGTGATTGCCGAAGTGAAGAAGGCCAGCCCGAGCAAGGGCGTGTTGCGCGAAGACTTCATTCCGGCCGACATCGCGCAAAGTTATGCCGAGGGCGATGGTCTCGTCAGTGCGGCCTGTTTGTCGGTTTTGACCGACCGCCAGTTCTTCCAGGGCAGCCCCGACTTTCTCAAACAGGCCCGCGCCAGTTGCGACCTGCCCGTGCTGCGCAAGGACTTCATGGTCGATCCCTATCAGGTCTATGAGGCCCGCGCGATGGGGGCCGATGCCATCCTGCTCATCGCCGCGTGCCTGGACGACGCCCGCATGGCCGAGCTGGAAGCGGTGGCGCTGGACCTGAACATGGCCGTGCTGGTGGAGGTACACGACCGCGCCGAGCTGGACCGCGCGCTCAAGCTCAAGACCCGCCTGGTGGGTATCAACAACCGCAACCTGCGCACCTTCGAAGTGACCTTGCAGACCACGCTGGGCATGCTGCCCGACGTGCCCGCGGACCGCCTGCTGATCACCGAGTCCGGCATTCTCGGCCGTGCCGACGTGCAGACGATGCGCGCCGCGGGCGTCAACGCCTTCCTGGTGGGCGAGGCCTTCATGCGCGCGCCCGAGCCCGGCCTGGCGTTGGCCGAACTGTTTGCCTGAGGCGGTGGTGCAGACCGGTTTCGATTGGGGGGAGCCCGCGTCGGCCCCTCGCCTGACCTCCGCCAACCCATCGGACTGGCCCGTCCAGCCCGGGTGGGCCGATCTGGTGTCCGGCTTCTGGGCGTCGCCGCAGGGCAAGGGTCTGCAGCAATTCCTGCAAGGGCGGTTGGCGGACGGCGCGCTGGTCTATCCACCCCAACCGCTGCGTGCCCTCGATCTCACGCCGCCCGAGGCGGTTCGCGTGGTTCTCCTGGGTCAGGACCCGTATCACGGACCGGGGCAAGCCGAAGGCCTGGCGTTTTCGGTGGCGCCGGGCGTCAAGGTGCCGCCCAGCCTGCGCAACATGCTGCAGGAATTGGGGCGCGACCTTTCCGCGCCGCTGCCTGAGGGCGGCTCGTTGGTGCGCTGGGCGCGCCAGGGCGTGTTGTTGCTCAACACCAGCCTGACGGTGGAAGATGGGCAGCCGGCCAGCCACGCTGGCCGGGGCTGGGAGACGCTGACGGATGCCGTGATCCGCCATTGCAACGGGGCTGGTGACCCCAAGGTTTTTCTGCTTTGGGGCGCCCATGCGCAGAAAAAAGCGTCCTTGATCGATGTTCAACGCCATCTTGTGCTCAGCGCCAACCATCCTTCGCCGTTGTCCGCCCGGCGCGGCCCGGTCCCCTTCGTGGGGTGTGGACATTTCGGGCAGGCCAATGCCTGGCTGTCTGCGCGGGGGCTGAAGCCCGTGGCGTGGTGACTCCTGGAGAGCGGCGCCGGGGTGGGCGTGTTGCGCCATAAAACCGTGGCATAATCGCGGGCTGCGCTATGGAGGGGTGGCCGAGTGGTTAAAGGCAGCAGACTGTAAATCTGCCCGCTTACGCGTACGCTGGTTCGAATCCAGCCTCCTCCACCAGTGATTGATGAGATGTGTGTGCGAATGGGAAAGTCGCGCCCTTGTGAATTGGCGCCATGTGGTGCTGGTTTGTTCGGGCGGGAGTAGTTCAATGGTAGAACCCCAGCCTTCCAAGCTGATGACGCGGGTTCGATTCCCGTCTCCCGCTCCAGATCTTGTCGGTTGTTGGATGTGTTTTTGATAGGCGTTTGAGTATTCAGAGGTGCCTGGTTTGCCGGGTGTCTTTGCCCTTGTGGCTCAGTGGTAGAGCACTCCCTTGGTAAGGGAGAGGTCGCGGGTCCGATTCCCGCCAAGGGCACCAGTTTTGTATTTGTTCTGGTTGTTTCGGCAATTTGTTTTGGAGCTGAAAAATGGCAAAAGAGAAATTTGAGCGGACCAAGCCGCACGTGAACGTGGGCACGATTGGTCACGTTGACCACGGCAAGACGACGTTGACGGCGGCCATCACGACGGTGCTGGCGTCCAAATTCGGCGGTGCCGCCAAGGCTTACGACCAGATCGACGCGGCGCCCGAAGAAAAGGCTCGCGGCATCACCATCAACACCGCGCACGTGGAGTACGAGACGGCCAATCGTCACTACGCCCACGTGGACTGCCCCGGCCACGCCGACTATGTGAAGAACATGATCACGGGTGCTGCCCAGATGGATGGCGCCATCCTGGTGTGCTCGGCCGCTGACGGCCCGATGCCCCAGACCCGCGAGCACATTCTGCTGGCCCGTCAGGTGGGTGTGCCTTACATCATCGTGTTCCTCAACAAGTGCGACATGGTCGACGACGCCGAGCTGCTCGAGCTGGTCGAAATGGAAGTGCGCGAGCTGCTGGACAAGTACGAATTCCCGGGCGATGCGACCCCCATCATCCACGGCTCGGCCAAGCTTGCCCTGGAAGGTGACAAGGGCAAGCTGGGCGAAGAGGCCATCATGAAGCTGGCCGAAGCGTTGGACAGCTATATCCCCACGCCCGAGCGCGCGGTGGACGGTGCCTTCCTGATGCCGGTGGAAGACGTGTTCTCGATCTCGGGTCGTGGCACGGTGGTGACCGGTCGTATCGAGCGCGGTGTGGTCAAGGTGGGTGAGGAAATCGAAATCGTCGGTATCACCACCACCCAGAAGACCACCTGCACGGGCGTGGAAATGTTCCGCAAGCTGCTGGACCAGGGTCAGGCGGGCGACAACGTCGGTATCTTGCTGCGCGGCACCAAGCGCGAAGAAGTGCAGCGCGGCCAGGTGCTGTGCAAGCCCGGCTCGATCAAGCCGCACACGCACTTCACGGGTGAGGTGTATGTGCTGTCCAAGGACGAAGGTGGCCGTCACACGCCGTTCTTCAACAACTACCGCCCGCAGTTCTACTTCCGCACGACCGACGTGACTGGCTCGATCGAGCTGCCCGAAGGCAAGGAAATGGTGATGCCGGGTGACAACGTGTCGATCACGGTCAAGCTGATCGCCCCGATCGCCATGGAGGAAGGTCTGCGTTTTGCCATCCGCGAAGGCGGTCGTACCGTCGGCGCCGGCGTCGTCGCCAAGATCATTGCGTAAGGAGTTTTGAGGCTGGGCCGCCCGCGAAAGCGATGTGCCCCGGCCTCAGCGGATTTAAAGCCCTTTTGGGGCAGCAGCCAGTAGGGGTATAGCTCAATTGGCAGAGCGTCGGTCTCCAAAACCGAAGGTTGTAGGTTCGATTCCTACTGCCCCTGCCACCCGATAGGACGTCACCGGAACCTGAGCTCAGGAACCTGAATCCACCCTGTTGTGTGGTTGACAAGCCCGCCGAAGTCGCGAAGACCTCTGGTGGGCTTGCGTGTCTCAAGCTTTCGGGTTTTGAGCGCGCCCTTTGATACGAATTGTCTGGATCCTCATGGCCACTTCCGAAGTTCAAACCGTGCACACCGGCGCCGACAAAGCCAAGCTGGCGGCAGCGATCGCGCTGTTGCTGGGCTCGTTCGTGGCGTTCTATTTGCTGTCGTCGCGCGGTGCGCTGGCGCAGTGGGGAGCCCTGATCGTGTTGCTCGGGGCGGCGGTGGTGGTGTTTGCCGTGTCCGAATCGGGCAAGCAGCTGATCGCCTTTGGTCGCGACGCCTGGCGCGAAGTCAAGAAGGTGGTCTGGCCTGCCCGCAAGGAGGCGATTCAGATGACAGCCTATGTGTTCGCTTTCGTGTTCGTGATGGCCCTGTTCCTGTGGCTGACCGACAAGACGGTCGAATGGGTGTTTTACGACCTGATTCTGGGCTGGAGAAAATGATGACCGAACAACAGAGTCTCGCGGCCGCTGAAGGCATGCGCTGGTACGTGGTTCATGCCTATTCCGGCATGGAGAAGGCGGCCGAGCGCAATATCGTCGAGCGCATCAACCGCGCCGGCATGCAAGACAAATTCGGCCGCATCCTGGTCCCTACCGAAGAGGTGGTGGAGATGAAGAACGGCCAGAAGCGCACCACTGAGCGAAAGTTCTTCCCCGGTTATGTGCTGGTGGAAATGGTGATGGACGATGACACCTGGCACCTGGTGAAGCACACCAACAAGGTGACGGGCTTTGTGGGTGGTGCGAAAAACCGCCCGGCGCCGATTTCCGAGGAAGACGTTCAGAAGATCGTCAACCAGATGCAGGAAGGTACCGACAAGCCGCGTCACAAGGTCGAGTTTGTGGTGGGCGAGTACGTGCGCGTCAAAGAAGGTCCGTTCACCGACTTCAACGGCACCGTCGAAGAAGTCAACTACGAGAAGAACAAGATGCGCGTGTCGGTGACCATCTTCGGTCGGGCCACTCCGGTGGAGCTGGAATTCAGCCAGGTCGAGAAGACCTGAGATTTTTCTGGCGCAGGTGGGTCGGCCCGACACCTGTGCCATTGTTCTTTCCGGGTCCCCAACCGCGAGGAGGTTGTCTCGATGGCAGCCGTCTGCACTCGCAGGAGCTAAAAAATGGCGAAAAAAATCGTCGGCTTCATCAAGCTGCAAGTGCCAGCTGGTAAGGCCAACCCTTCCCCTCCGATCGGTCCGGCGCTGGGTCAGCGTGGCCTGAACATCATGGAGTTCTGCAAGGCGTTCAACGCCCAGACCCAAGGCGTCGAGCCAGGTCTTCCGCTGCCCGTGGTGATCACGGCTTTCGCGGACAAGAGCTTCACCTTCATCATCAAGACGCCGCCCGCGACGACCCTGATCAAGAAGGCCATCAAGCTGGACAAGGGCTCTTCGGTGCCCAACAAGAACAAGGTCGGCAAGATCACCCGAGCCCAGCTCGAAGAGATCGCCAAGACCAAGATGAAGGACATGACCGCTGCCGATGTGGACGCCGCTGTGCGCACCATCGCCGGTTCGGCCCGCTCGATGGGCGTGATTGTGGAGGGCGTGTAAATGGCCAAGCTGACCAAGAAACAGAAAGCCTTCGAAGGCAAGGTCGACAGCAACAAGCTGTACAGCTTGACCGACGCGCTGGCCATCATCAAGGAATGTGCGAACGCCAAATTCGATGAGTCCATCGACGTGGCGGTTCAGCTCGGCGTGGATGCCAAGAAGTCGGACCAAGTGGTGCGTGGCGCTGTCGTGATGCCCAATGGCACCGGCAAGACCAAGCGCGTGGCCGTGTTCGCCCAAGGCGCCAAGGCCGAAGAAGCCAAGGCCGCCGGTGCCGATATCGTCGGCATGGACGACCTCGCCGCCGACATCAAGGCTGGCAACATGAACTTCGACGTGGTCATTGCCTCGCCGGACGCCATGCGCATCGTCGGTACCCTGGGTCAGGTGCTGGGCCCCCGTGGCCTGATGCCCAACCCGAAGGTGGGCACCGTGACGCCCGACGTGGCGCAAGCCGTGCGCAACGCCAAGGCGGGTCAGGTGCAGTTCCGCGTCGACAAGGCCGGTATCGTGCACGGCACGATCGGCCGTCGCTCGTTCGACACCGACAAGCTCCAGGGTAACCTGGTGGCGCTGCTTGACGCACTGACCAAGGCCAAGCCGGCGACCAGCAAGGGTGTGTACCTGCGCAAGGTGGCGGTGTCGTCGACCATGGGTGTCGGCGTTCGCGTGGACACGCAATCCATCTCGGCGTGATCGCCGAGTAAGGGCGAAGAAGAATTCGGGTGGCTGTGGCCGCCCGGGTGTGGTGGGCCCGCAGACCTGTTGAAGAACAGTCTGTGGGGCCATCCAAGACCGTTGGTGTCGGGTGGAGCCCTCAGGGGTGCTGCCGGACTTAATAGTGACAAGCCAACGCAGATGGCGATCCCGCTGCAGATGGAACACGTTCCGAAACAGTTGATCGCTGCAATGAGGCGTGCCTCAGGTCCCAACGGACCGAAGGCACATTTAAGGAGTAGACCTTGAGTCTGAATCGCAGTGAGAAAGAAGCGGTCATTTCCGAAGTGACCAGCCTCGCCGCAAAAGCTCAAACGCTCGTGATGGCGGAATACCGTGGCATCACGGTCGCGAACATGGACAAACTGCGCGTGACAGCCCGCAGCAATGGTGTGAGCCTGAGTGTGTTGAAGAACACCCTGGCCCGCCGTGCGGTGGCTGGCAGCCCGTTTGAAGTGGCCGCTGACCAGATGACCGGCCCGCTGATCTATGGCTTCTCTGAAGACGCCGTGGCCGCCGCGAAGGTGGTGGCCGAGTTCGCGAAAACCAACGACAAGCTGGTGATTCGCGGCGGTGTGTACGGAGGCAAGGCCCTGGATGTCGACGGCGTGAAGACGCTGGCCAGCATTCCTTCGAAGGAAGTGTTGTTGGCGCAGCTCTGTGGCTTGCTGATGTCGCCCATTTCGCGCACGGCCGTTGTGCTGGGCGCGCTGGCGGCCAAAAAAGGCGAAGGCGCTGCCGCTCCGGCAGCTGAAGAAGCGGCTGCTGCCTGAGCGGCGCGGCACTTTCATTCCAATCAATTGTTAGGAAATCAAAATGGCATTCGATAAAGACGCATTTTTGACCGCGCTGGACAGCATGTCGGTCATGGAACTCAACGAGCTGGTGAAAGCCATCGAAGAGAAGTTTGGTGTGAGCGCTGCCGCCATGGCCGCTCCTGCTGCTGGCGGCGCCGGCGGTGGTGCTGCCGCAGCCGCTGAAGAGAAGACCGAATTCAACGTCGTGCTGCTCGAAGCCGGCGCGAACAAGGTCTCCGTCATCAAGGCTGTGCGCGAAATCACCGGCCTGGGCCTCAAGGAAGCCAAGGACCTGGTCGACGGCGCACCGAAGAACGTCAAGGAAGCGATCGCCAAGGCTGACGCCGAAGCTGCCGTGAAGAAGCTGGTGGAAGCCGGTGCCAAGGCCGAGCTGAAGTAATTCAGACGCCTTCAGGGGCTGGAGTGCTCGAACAGGGCCTCCAGCCTTTGGTGCTTTCAGAGCGCACCCGAAAATCGGCCCTTTCCGACCTCCTGCCGACCTTGCGGTCGTCGGCAAGCCGGCAAAAGAACCGATTTTTGAGTGTCTTCTGACCCCGACTGCAGAAGACGACTTGGTTCGGGCCTGTGTGCAACGCATGGGCCGTCCGCCAATGGTTGGTAGAGGCCAGCCACCAAGCATGTCACCCTTCGCCTGAAGCGCGGGGTAGGCAAGACAGTCGCCGCAGACCTCAAGCCCGGAGATCTCATGGCCTCAGCATCGAATTACTCATACACCGAACGCAAGCGCATCCGCAAGAGCTTTGGTACGCGCGAGAACGTGCTCGCGATTCCTTACCTCCTGCAAATGCAGAAGGACGCGTACACCGCGTTCCTGCAAGCCGACAGCGCCCCGAAGAAACGCACCAACGAAGGCCTGCAGGCGGCTTTCGAGGCAGCTTTCCCGATCGTCTCCCACAACGGTTTTGTGGAGATGAAGTTCGTCGAATACAACCTGGCCAAGCCCGCGTTCGACGTGCGCGAGTGCCAGACCCGGGGGTTGACTTTCGCTTCTGCCGTGCGCGCGCGCGTGCAGCTGATCATCTATGACCGCGAGTCCTCGACCGCGCAATCCAAGGTGATCAAGGAAGTGAAGGAGCAGGAGGTCTACATGGGCGAAGTGCCCCTGATGACCGACAAGGGTTCTTTCATCATCAACGGCACCGAGCGCGTGATCGTGTCTCAGTTGCACCGTTCGCCGGGCGTGTTCTTCGAGCACGACAAGGGCAAGACGCACAGCTCGGGCAAGCTGCTGTTCTCCGCTCGCATCATTCCCTATCGCGGTTCCTGGCTCGATTTCGAATTCGACCCGAAGGACGTGCTGTTCTTCCGCGTCGACCGCCGCCGCAAGATGCCGGTCACCATCCTGCTCAAGGCCATTGGCCTGACGCCGGAAACCATCCTGGCCAACTTCTTCGTCAACGACCACTTCCGCGTCATGGACAGCGGCGCGCAGATGGCCTTCGTGCCCGAGCGTCTGCGCGGCGAAGTGGCCCGTTTCGATATCACCGACAAGAGCGGCAAGGTGGTGGTGGCCAAGGACAAGCGCATCACCGTGCGCCACACCCGCGAACTCGAACAATCGGGCACCACGCACATCAGCGTGCCGGAAGACTTCATGATCGGTCGCGTCGTGGCGCGCAACATCGTGGATGCCGATACCGGTGAAATCATCGCCAAGGCCAACGAAGAGTTGACCGAAGCCCTGCTGAAGAAGCTGCGCACCGCCGGCGTGCAGGACCTGCAGTGCCTGTACACCAACGAACTGGACCAGGGCGCCTACATTTCGCAGACCCTGCGCATCGATGAAACGGCCGACGAGTTCGCCGCGCGTGTGGCCATCTACCGCATGATGCGCCCCGGCGAGCCGCCAACCGAAGACGCCGTGCAGGCCCTGTTCCACCGCCTGTTCTACAACCCGGACACGTACGACCTGTCGCGCGTGGGCCGCATGAAGTTCAACGCGCGTGTGGGCCGCGATGAATCCACCGGCCCCATGGTGCTGTCCAACGACGACATCCTGGCCGTGGTCAAGATCCTGGTGGACCTGCGCAATGGCCGCGGTGAAGTCGATGACATCGACCACCTGGGCAATCGCCGCGTGCGCTGCGTGGGTGAACTCGCCGAGAACCAGTACCGCACCGGTCTGGCCCGCATCGAGAAGGCCGTGAAGGAGCGTCTGGGTCAGGCCGAGCAAGAGCCGCTGATGCCGCACGACCTGATCAACTCCAAGCCGATTTCTGCGGCGCTCAAGGAGTTCTTCGGCGCGTCGCAGCTGTCGCAGTTCATGGACCAGACCAACCCGCTCGCGGAGATCACGCACAAGCGCCGCGTCTCTGCCCTGGGCCCGGGCGGTCTGACCCGCGAACGCGCCGGCTTCGAGGTGCGCGACGTGCACGTGACCCACTACGGCCGCGTCTGCCCAATCGAAACGCCGGAAGGTCCGAACATTGGCCTGATCAACTCGCTGGCGCTGTACGCGCGTCTGAACGAATACGGCTTCATCGAAACGCCGTACCGCCGCGTGGTCGAAGGCAAGGTGACGAACCAGATCGACTATCTCTCGGCGATCGAAGAAGGCAAGTACGTGATTGCGCAGGCCAACGCCGCGCTGGACGTTGACGGCCGTCTGACCGGCGATCTGGTCTCCGCGCGCGAAAAGGGCGAATCGATCCTCACGCCGTCCGACACCATCCAGTACATGGACGTGTCCCCGGCGCAGATCGTGTCCGTGGCCGCTTCGCTGGTGCCGTTCCTCGAGCACGATGACGCGAACCGCGCCTTGATGGGCGCCAACATGTCGCGCCAGGCTGTGCCTGTGCTGCGCCCCGAGAAGCCGCTGGTGGGCACCGGCATCGAACGCGTTGCCGCGATCGACTCCGGCACCGTGGTGACCGCCAAGCGTGGCGGCGTGGTGGACTACGTGGACGCGACCCGCATCGTGATCCGCGTGAACGACGCCGAGGCCGTGGCCGGTGAAGTGGGTGTGGACATCTACAACCTCATCAAGTACCAGCGTTCCAACCAGAACACCAATATCCACCAGCGCCCGATCGTCAAGAAGGGCGACAAGCTGGCCGCGGGTGACGTGATCGCCGATGGCGCGTCGACCGACCTGGGGGAAATCTCGATCGGGCAGAACATGCTGATCGCGTTCATGCCCTGGAACGGCTACAACTTCGAAGACTCGATCCTGATCTCCGAACGCGTGGTCGCCGACGACCGCTACACCTCGATCCACATCGAGGAGCTGGTCGTGATGGCGCGCGACACCAAGCTGGGCGCGGAAGAAATCACCCGCGACATTCCCAACCTGGCCGAGCAGCAGCTCAACCGTCTGGACGACTCCGGCATCATCTACGTGGGTGCCGAAGTGCTGCCGGGCGATGTGCTGGTGGGCAAGGTCACGCCCAAGGGCGAGACCACGCTGACGCCGGAAGAAAAGCTGCTGCGCGCGATCTTCGGCGAGAAGGCTTCCGACGTGAAGGACACGTCGCTGCGCGTGGACCAGGGCTCGCAAGGCACCGTGATCGACGTGCAGGTGTTCACCCGCGAAGGCATCACGCGCGACAAGCGCGCCCAGCAGATCATCGACGACGAACTCAAGCGTTTCCGCCTGGATCTGAACGACCAGCTGCGCATCGTGGAAGCCGACGCGTTCGACCGGATCGAGAAGCTGCTGGTGGGCAAGATCGCCAACGGCGGCCCGAAGAAGCTGGCCAAGGGCACGACCATCGACAAGGCCTACCTGGACGACGTCGAGAAGTACCACTGGTTCGACATCCGCCCGGCCGACGACACTGTGGCCGCTCAGCTCGAGTCGATCAAGAACTCGATGGAGCAGACGCGCCACAGCTTCGACCTGGCGTTCGAAGAGAAGCGCAAGAAGCTCACGCAAGGTGACGAGCTGCCCGCTGGCGTGCTCAAGATGGTCAAGGTCTACCTGGCCGTCAAGCGCCGCCTGCAGCCCGGCGACAAGATGGCCGGCCGCCACGGCAACAAGGGTGTGGTCTCCAAGATCGTGCCCGTGGAAGACATGCCGCACATGGCCGACGGCACGCCTGCTGACATCGTGCTCAACCCGCTGGGCGTGCCTTCGCGCATGAACGTGGGTCAGGTGCTCGAAGTCCACCTGGGCTGGGCCGCCAAGGGCCTGGGCCAGCGCATCGGCGACATGCTGCAGGCCGAAGGCAAGGTGGCCGAGCTGCGCAAGTTCCTGGAGACGGTCTACAACTCGGCCGGCAAGGTGGAGACCTTGGCCGACCTGAGCGACGCCGAAGTGCTGGAGATGGCCGAGAACTTGCAGACCGGCGTGCCGTTCGCCACCCCGGTGTTCGACGGTGCGTCGGAAGACGAGATCCGCGCGATGCTCAAGCTGGCCTACCCGGACGACATCGCCCAACTCAAGGGCCTGACCGAGACCCGCACCCAGGCGCAGCTGTACGACGGCCGCACGGGTGACGCCTTCGAGCGCAAGACCACCGTGGGCTACATGCACTTCCTGAAGCTGCACCACTTGGTCGACGACAAGATGCACGCCCGCTCCACCGGCCCGTACTCCCTCGTCACCCAGCAACCGCTGGGCGGCAAGGCGCAGTTCGGTGGCCAGCGTTTCGGGGAGATGGAAGTGTGGGCGCTGGAAGCCTACGGCGCTTCGTACATCCTGCAGGAAATGCTCACCGTCAAGTCCGACGACGTGCAGGGCCGCACCAAGGTGTACGAATCCATCGTCAAGGGCGAGCACACGATCGACGCGGGCATGCCCGAGTCGTTCAACGTGCTGGTCAAGGAAATCCGCTCGCTCGGTATCGACATCGAGCTGGAACGTTCCTGATTCACCGAACTTAAGGAAAGCAACCCATGAAATCCTTGCTCGACCTGTTCAAGCAATTCACGCCCGACGAGCATTTCGATGCCATCCGCATCGGCCTGGCGTCGCCGGAAAAAATCCGCTCGTGGTCCTTCGGTGAAGTCAAGAAGCCCGAGACCATCAACTACCGCACGTTCAAGCCCGAGCGCGACGGTCTGTTCTGCGCCAAGATCTTTGGCCCGATCAAGGACTACGAATGCCTGTGCGGCAAGTACAAGCGCCTCAAGCACCGCGGTGTCATCTGCGAGAAGTGCGGCGTTGAAGTCACGCAGACCAAGGTGCGCCGCGAGCGCATGGGCCACATCGATCTGGCTGCGCCCTGCGCCCACATCTGGTTCCTGAAGTCGCTGCCATCGCGTCTGGGCCTGATCCTGGACATGACCCTGCGCGACATCGAGCGCGTGCTGTACTTCGAAGCGTATGTGGTGGTCGATCCCGGCATGACCCCGCTGAAGAAGTTCGCGATCATGAGCGAGGACGACTACGACGCCAAGCGCAAGGAATTCGGCGACGAGTTCATTGCCAAGATGGGCGCCGAAGGCATCAAGGAACTGCTGCAGGCCATCGATCTCGACATCGAGATTGAGAAGCTGCGCAACGACCTGACCGGCTCCGAGCTCAAGATCAAGAAGAACGCCAAGCGCCTCAAGGTGCTGGAAGCCTTCAAGAAGTCCGGCATCAAGCCCGAATGGATGGTGCTCGACGTGCTGCCCGTGTTGCCGCCGGACCTGCGTCCGCTGGTGCCGCTGGACGGCGGCCGCTTCGCGACCTCTGACCTGAACGACCTGTACCGCCGCGTCATCAACCGCAACAGCCGTTTGCGTCGCCTGCTCGAACTCAAGGCGCCCGAGATCATCGCGCGCAACGAGAAGCGTATGCTGCAGGAAGCGGTCGACTCGCTGCTGGACAACGGCCGCCGTGGCAAGGCCATGACGGGCGCCAACAAGCGCGCGCTGAAGTCGCTGGCCGACATGATCAAGGGCAAGAGCGGTCGCTTCCGCCAGAACTTGCTGGGCAAGCGCGTCGACTACTCCGGCCGTTCGGTCATCGTGGTGGGCCCGACGCTCAAGCTGCACCAGTGCGGCCTGCCCAAGCTGATGGCGCTGGAACTGTTCAAGCCGTTCATCTTCTCGCGCCTGGAAGCCATGGGCATCGCGACCACCATCAAGGCCGCGAAGAAGGAAGTGGAAGCCGGCACGCCGGTGGTGTGGGACATCCTTGAAGAAGTGATCAAGGAACACCCAGTGATGCTCAACCGTGCGCCGACGCTGCACCGCCTGGGCATCCAGGCCTTCGAGCCGATCCTGATCGAAGGCAAGGCGATCCAGCTGCACCCATTGGTCTGCGCGGCCTTCAACGCCGACTTCGACGGTGACCAGATGGCCGTGCACGTGCCGTTGTCCGTGGAAGCGCAGCTCGAAGCCCGCACGCTGATGCTGGCCTCGAACAACATCCTGTTCCCGGCCAACGGCGAACCTTCTATCGTGCCGTCGCAAGACGTGGTGCTGGGTCTGTACTACGCGACCCGCGAGCGCATCAACGCCAAGGGCGAAGGCATGTACTTCGCCGATCTGGCCGAGTTGCAACGCGCGCTGGACAACGGTGTGGTCGAGATCACCTCGAAGATCGCCGTGCGCCTGACCCAGCACACGCTGGACAAGGCCAGCGGTGAGTTCGTGGCCTCCACCTCCCTGGTGGACACGACCGTCGGCCGCGCGCTGCTCTCCGAGATCCTGCCCAAGGGACTGCCCTTCGAGGTGCTGAACAAGGCGCTGAAGAAGAAGGAGATCTCGCGCCTGATCAACGCTGCGTTCCGCAAGTGCGGCCTGAAGGAAACCGTGGTGTTCGCCGACAAGCTGCTGCAAAACGGCTTCCGTCTGGCCACGCGTGCCGGCATCTCGATCGCCGTGGACGACATGCTCGTGCCCAAGGAGAAGCCGGCCATCATCGACCGCGCCGAGAACGAGGTGAAGGAAATCGCTCAGCAGTACGCTTCCGGTCTCGTGACCGCCGGCGAACGCTACAACAAGGTGGTGGACATCTGGGGCAAGGCCGGTGACGAGATCTCCAAGGTCATGATGGCCCAGCTGGCCAAGCAGAAGACCACGGACCGCAGCGGCAAGGAAGTGGACCAGGAGTCGTTCAACTCCATCTACATGATGGCCGACTCCGGCGCTCGCGGTTCTGCGGCGCAGATCCGCCAGCTGGCCGGCATGCGCGGCCTGATGGCCAAGCCCGACGGCTCCATCATCGAGACCCCCATCACGGCGAACTTCCGTGAAGGCCTCAACGTGTTGCAGTACTTCATCTCCACCCACGGCGCCCGCAAGGGTCTGGCGGACACGGCGTTGAAGACGGCGAACTCCGGCTACCTCACCCGCCGCCTGGTGGACGTGACGCAGGATCTGGTGGTCAACAGCCAGGATTGCGGTACTTCCAATGGCACGCTGATGCGCGCCATTGTCGAAGGTGGTGAAGTGATTGAATCGCTGCGCGACCGCGTGCTGGGCCGTACCACGGCCGAGGAAGTGATCCATCCCGAAACCCGCCAGATGCTGGTGCCGGCTGGTGAGCTGCTGGACGAAGACCTGCTCGACGTGCTCGAAGCCGCCGCGGTGGACGAGGTGAAGGTGCGCACCGCGCTGACCTGCGAAACGCGCTTCGGCATCTGCGCCAAGTGCTACGGCCGCGACCTGGGCCGCGGTGGTCTGGTGAACATCGGCGAAGCGGTTGGCGTGATCGCCGCGCAGTCGATCGGCGAGCCTGGCACGCAGCTGACCATGCGGACCTTCCACATCGGTGGTGCGGCGTCGCGCGCGGCGGTGGCCTCCAGCGTGGAAGCCAAGTCCAGCGGTTTGATCGGCTTCAACGCCACCATGCGCTACGTGACCAACACCAAAGGTGAGCTGGTCGTGATCGCGCGTTCGGGCGAAATCGTCATCCACGACGAACACGGCCGTGAGCGCGAGCGCCACAAGGTGCCGTACGGTGCGGTGCTGTCGGTCAAGGCCGACCAGACCATCAAGGCCGGCGCGATCCTGGCCAACTGGGATCCGCTGACGCGCCCGATCATCACGGAGTTCGCCGGTCAGGTGAAGTTCGAGAACGTCGAGGAAGGCCTCACGGTGGCCAAGCAGGTGGACGACGTCACCGGCTTGTCCACCCTGGTGGTGATCGATCCGAAGCGCCGCGGCGCGGCCAAGGTCGTGCGTCCGCAGGTCAAGCTGATCGATGCCTCCGGCAACGAGGTGAAGATCCCCGGCACCGACCACTCGGTGACTATCGGCTTCCAGGTCGGCGCGCTGATCCAGGTGCGCGATGGCCAGGACGTGGGGCCCGGCGAGGTGCTGGCGCGCATTCCGGTCGAAGGCCAGAAGACGCGCGACATCACCGGCGGTCTGCCGCGTGTGGCCGAGTTGTTCGAAGCCCGCAGCCCGAAGGACAAGGGCATGCTGGCCGAAATGACCGGTACCGTGTCGTTCGGCAAGGAGACCAAGGGCAAGGTTCGCCTGCAGATCACCGATCCGGACGGCAAGGTCTGGGACGAGCTCATCCCCAAGGAAAAGAACATCCTGGTGCACGAAGGCCAGGTGGTCAACAAGGGCGAAAGCATCGTCGACGGGCCGGCCGATCCGCAGGACATCCTGCGTCTGCTGGGCATCGAGGAACTCTCGCGCTACATCGTCGATGAAGTGCAGGATGTCTACCGCTTGCAGGGCGTGAAGATCAACGATAAGCACATCGAGGTGATCGTTCGCCAGATGCTGCGCCGTGTCGTCGTCGACAGCGTGGGTGACTCCAACTACATCGCCGGCGAGCAGGTCGAGCGTTCGGAGATCCTGAATACCATTGATGCGTTGCACGCCGATGGCAAGATCGCGCCGACCTACACCAACGTGTTGCTGGGTATCACCAAGGCCTCGTTGTCCACCGACTCGTTCATCTCCGCGGCGTCCTTCCAGGAAACCACCCGTGTGCTGACCGAAGCTGCCATCATGGGCAAGCGCGACGAGCTGCGTGGCCTGAAGGAAAACGTGATCGTGGGTCGCCTGATCCCGGCCGGTACCGGCATGGCGTACCACGAGGCGCGCAAGGTCAAGGAAAAGATGGACGACGACGAGCGCCGCGCCATCGCCGAGGCCGATGCCATCGCGCTGGCGGCGGACCAGGCCGACGCGTCGAGCAGCACGCACGAAGCGGAGTGATCGAGCCCACCCCTGCGGCGCTGCGCGCGGGGTGTTGTATCTCACCCACTGACGTATCAAAAGCCCCCGGTTATCCGACCGGGGGCTTTTTTCATGGTGTGAGGTACAGGGTGCGAGGCATCGTGCGCGGTATATTGGCCGCGCCTGCCGAGGGGGCAGGCTTGCATACAACAAGGAGTCGCGAACATGTCCGTCTCGCTGTGGGTCTTTTTGGCCGTGGGTCTCGTGGTGTTCTTCTGGGCCGTCGGCGCGTACAACCGCCTGGTGCGGCTGAAAAACGCGATTGCCAATTCCTTTGGCCAGATCGACGTGCAACTCAAGCGCCGCTACGACTTGATTCCCAACCTGGTCGAGGTGGCGCGCCGTTACCTCGCGCACGAGGCACAAACGCTCGAAGCGGTGATCGCCGCGCGCAACCAGGCGCGTACCGCGGAGCAGAACGCGGCGGGCAGTCCGCTCAACGCCCAGGCACTGGGCGCACTCGCGGGTGCGGAGCAATTGCTGGGAGGCGCAATGGGCAAGCTGTTCGCGGTGGTCGAGGACTACCCCGAACTCAAGGCTGACCAGAACATGCGCGAACTCAGCGAAGAACTGACCAGCACGGAAAATCGCGTGGGTTTCGCGCGCCAGGCCTACAACGACCACGTGCTCGAATTCAACGACGCGGCGGCCCAGTTCCCTGCGTTGATCATTGCGCGACTGTTCGGCTTTCAGCCGCAGGCCATGCTGGCTTCAACGACCAGTGAAGCCGAACGCGAGACCCTGCGGATTCAGATGTGATGCGCTCCTTGCCCGGCCTTCAGCGTCGACGGACGCGCTGATATGCGCTTTTTCGAATTCCAACGCAATGCCCGCAACGAAACCCGGCGGCTTTTGTTGGCGTTCGGCCTCACGGTGCTGCTTCTGGTGCTGGCCGTCAACGCCGCGCTGGCCTTGGCCTGGGGGCTGACCTGGGGCTTCTGGATGCCCGGCGAGATGAACTATCCGCGCCACTACTTCGTGGTGAACACGGTGGTCACGCTGCTGTTCGTGCTGGGTGGGTGGTGGGTCGAGACCACGCGCCTGGCCGATGGTGGCGGGCAAAGACTGGCGCAGCAGATGGGCGCGCGCCTGGCCCAGCCATCGGGGAACTTCAACGAGCAGCGTTTTTGCAACATCGTCGACGAGATGGCGATCTCTTCGGGCATGAAGCGCCCGCAAGCCATGGTGCTCGCGCGCGACCTGGGCATCAACGCGTTTGCCGCCGGCTGGAACGAAGACGATGCGGTGGTCGCCGTGACGCAGGGGGCGTTGGATTGCCTGACGCGCGACGAACTGCAGGGCCTTGTGGCGCACGAGTTCAGCCACATCGGGGAGGGTGATACGCGCTTGAACATGCGTCTGGTGGGCATGGTCTTCGGGCTGGAAATGCTCTACCGCATGGGCCAGACCCTGTTCGATCCCGACGATCAAGGTCGCCGCAGGGCCGCAGCCTTGATCGGCTTGGCCATCATGGCCGCGGGCTGGTTGGGCTGGCTGGCGGGCCATGCCTTACAGGCCGCGGTGTCGCGCCAGCGCGAGTACCTGGCCGACGCACGCGCCGTGCAGTGGACGCGCAGCCGCGAAGGGCTGGGCGGCGTGCTGCGCAAAGTGCTCACGCAACGGCGCGACGGCGTGGTACCGCAGCGCGTGGGCTCGTCCGTGCAGCACATGCTGCTGGTGGCCAACGAAGGCAGGGGTGGCAAGGCCGAACATTGGCTCGATTCACATCCACCGCTGGCCGCGCGCATCCGCCGCATCTATGGTCGGGACATGGGGCCCTTGCCTCTGCGCCAGGACGACGAGGCGCCCGCCCAGGCGGGCAAGCCCGCCGCCTCGGTCGCCGATCCCGAGACAGGCTGGACCTTGAGCTGACGACGTCGATGGCGCTGATGCCAGTGTGTGACACTCTCCCTCTCGAATCCCGAACGACCGTCGCCACGGACCACCGCTTTGACTGCCTCGGCCCCTCCGCCTTCGACCCCCACCACCCCCAAGGGCCCGACCCTGGCCACCCAGCTGCGTCACACCGCCCAGTGCGTGCTGGCGGTCGAGCAGGGCCAGTCCCTGAGCGATGTGTTGCCCGCGCTGCCACCGGCACTGCGCCCCGGTGTGCAGGCCTTGACTTTCCATGTCTTGCGCCACCTGGGTGCCGCGCGCGCCGTAGTGGGTCTTCTTGCCCCGCGCAAGCCGTCGCTCGCCGTGCGCGCCTTGCTGAGCAGCGCGGTGGCACTGCTGCTGGAGCCTGAACACGATCAGGCGCCACGCTATCCCGCTCACACGCTCGTGAACCAGGCCGTCGAAGCGGCGCGGCAGGAGCGCCAGACCGAGCGCCAGGCCTCCTTTGTCAACGCCTGCCTGCGGCGTTTCCTGCGCGAACGCGTCGACCTGCTCGCCGAGATCGAAGCCGACCCGGTGGCGCGCTGGAACCACCCGCTGTGGTGGATCGAGCGGCTGCAGCGCGACCACCCCGGGCATTGGCAGGCCATTCTCGGCGCCAGCAACCAACCCGGCCCGATGGCCTTGCGCGTGAACCGCCGTAAGGTGGACCGCGCTGTCTACCAGCAAAGCTTGCAGGCGATGGGGCTGGCCTCCACGCCTTTTGGCCGCGACGGGCTGGTGCTGCAGGCGCCCCAACCGGTCGAGCGCCTGCCCGGTTTTGCCGATGGGCATTGTTCCGTGCAGGATGCCGCTGCCCAGATGAGCGCCGGCTTGCTGCTCGAAGGGCGCACCTGGAATGGCGCCGACCGCGTGCTCGACGCTTGCGCAGCACCCGGGGGCAAGACCGCGCACGTGCTGGAAAGCGCCGACGTGAGCCTGTTGGCCATCGACGTCGATCCGAGCCGTTGCGAACGCATCGAAGACACGCTGCGCCGCCTGGGCCTGCTCGCAGAGGTGCGCAGCGCCGATGCAGCAAAACCCGAGACCTGGTGGGATGGACAGCGGTTCGACGCGATCCTGCTCGACGCCCCATGCACCGCATCGGGCATCGTTCGCCGGCATCCGGACGTGCGTTGGCTGCGCCGCGCCAGCGATGTGGACGCCCTCGTGACCACGCAGCGCGCCCTGCTCGAGGCCTTGTGGCCGCTGCTCAAGCCGGGGGGGCGGTTGCTGTACGCCACCTGCTCCGTGTTCCGTGCCGAGGGGGCAGGGCAGGTCGAGGCGTTCCTTGCGCGCCACAGTGACGCGGTCCACCACCCTTCGCCAGGGCATTTGCTGCCCGGCAACGCTGCCCCGCACGGGCAGTTCAACGACAATCCTCCAGGTGGACACGACGGATTCTTCTATGCCCGCCTCGACAAGGTCCAGCCTTGATCCGATGCCCTGCACCCACCACAAGGCGCGCACCGTGAGCCTTTTGCGTGCGGTCTGTGCGGTGTGGGTTCTGTCGTTGCTGGCCCTGTGGCCCGCCCATGCCCAGGCGCCCCAGGTGCAGCACTTGAGCTTGCAGCGCACCTCGGAGGCCCTGTTCCTCTCGGCACGCATGGAACTGCAGCCCGCCACCGAGGTGGAAGACGCCCTGTACAAGGCCGTTCCCCTCTATTTCGTGTGGCATGCCGACATTTACCGCGCGCGTTGGTACTGGGCCGACAAACGCGTGGCCAGCGCCACGCGCACCATGCGCCTGGCCTATCAGCCACTCACACGCCGCTGGCGCGTGAGCCTGTCCAACGACGCCGCTGCCGCTGCAGGTGGTGCGGGGCTGCAGTACGCGCTGCACCAGAACTTCGACACGCTGAACGAAGCCCTGGCCGGCGTGGGGCGGGTGGTGCGCTGGAAGTTGGCCGATGCCAGTCGACTGGAGCCGGGCGCTGACCACGAACTCGAGTTCTCGTTCCGACTCGACCTCTCCCTGTTGCCGCGCCCGTTCCAGATCGGCATGGGCAACCAGCCCGAGTGGACGGTCGAGACGCGGCAGACCTTGCCCGTCCCCGAACGCATCGAAGCCGACAAGTCGCCGGAGCCGGTGCCAGGCGCGCACAGCGCCGAAGTCAGTGGCGATAGCACCGTGCGTGAACCCACGCGCTGACCCACCGACGGATCGCCATGTCCCGCGCGCAAGACCGAGACGGCCAGGAACCGATCGTGGTCCCTGTCCACACCACCGCACCCAAGTCCAAGCCCGCGGCGGTGCGCTGGGCCATTGGCGCTGGCCTCGTGTTCATGACCGGCGTCGGCATGGTGTTGCTGTTCCTGCTCACGCTGGCCACGAACAACCGCGCCCTCTACGAGCAGAACTTCACCTGGCTCGTGGGCGTCAATGTGGCCGTGGCCGCCTTCCTGCTGCTGGTCATCCTGTGGTTCTCGTTGCGCCTGGCCGTGCGCCTCAAGCGCGGCAAGTTTGGCAGCCGGCTGCTGATCAAGCTCGCCGCCATCATCGGCCTGGTGGGTGTCTTGCCCGGGCTGCTGATCTACACCGTCTCGTACCAGTTCGTCTCGCGCTCGATCGAAAGCTGGTTCGATGTGCGCGTGGAATCCGCGCTGGCGGCCGGCCTGAACCTGGGGCGCACCACGCTGGATACCTTGGCGGCCGACCTCAGCAACAAGACCCGCATCGCCGCCGATGGCCTCTCGCGCCTGCCCAACTCGGCGGCGGTGCTCGGCCTGGAGCGCCTGCGCGAACAACTGGGCGTGACCGACCTTGTGCTCTGGAGCGGCAGCGGCCAATCGCTGGGCAGCTCCGGCTCTTCCCGTTTCGACATCAATCCCGAGCGCCCCAGCGCCACGCAGTTGCGCAACGCCCGCAGTGCGCGCGTGGTGGCGCAGATCGAAGGCCTGGAGGAAGACGAAGGTGGCGAGCGCGCCACGCCGAATGCCACCAGCCCACCGCGCATCAAGGTGCTGGCCCTGGTCAGCCCGCCCAGTTTTGGCTTCAATGCCGAGTCGCGCTACCTGCAAGTGGAAGTGCCCTTGCCCGAAGCGCTGGTGACCGATGCGCTGGCCGTGCAAGTGGCCAACCGCGAGTACCAGGAACGCGCGCTCACCCGCGAAGGCTTGCGCCGCATGTACATCGGCACGCTCACACTGGTGTTGTTCCTGGCCGTGTTCGGTGCGGTGCTGCTGGCGGTGCTGCTGGGCAACCAGCTGGTGCGCCCGCTGCTGGTGCTTGCCGAGGGCATGCGCGAGGTGGCCGCGGGCAACCTGTCGCCCAAGACCGCCATGACCTCGCGCGACGAACTGGCCAGCCTGACCCGCACCTTTGCCCACATGACGCAGGATCTGGCCGATGCGCGCGCCGCCGTTCAGCAAAGCATGGAACAGGTGGACGCAGCGCGCGACAACCTGCAAACCATTCTCGACAACCTGACCGCGGGCGTCGTCGTGCTCCATGAGGACGGCAGCGTGCAAAGCGTGAACCCTGGCGCGGCGCGCATTCTGCACACACCGCTGGCACTGCACCTGGGCAAGCCGCTGGCGCAGGTGCCGGGCCTGGAGGCCTTTGCCTCCGGCGTGTTGCAACAGTTCGAACGTTTCTTGTCGGATCAGGCGCTGCATGAGGGCGGTTACTGGCAACAGTCCTTCGAACTCAACGCCAACGACAACACGCCTTTCGAACAAGGCATCACGCTGATCGCACGCGGTGCGCTATTGCCCAACAACGAACGCCTGCTGGTGTTCGACGATGTCTCGGAAATGGTGTCGGCCCAACGCGCCAAGGCCTGGGGCGAGGTGGCGCGCCGCCTCGCGCACGAGATCAAGAACCCGCTCACACCCATACAACTCTCGGCCGAACGCCTTGCGATGAAGCTCGACGGCAAGGTGCAGCCGCCCGAGCAAGCCATCCTGAACAAATCCGTGCGCACCATCGTGGACCAGGTCGATGCCATGAAGCGCCTGGTCAACGAATTCCGCGACTACGCACGGCTGCCGGCCGCGCAGCTCGCACCGGTGGATCTGAACGCGCTGGTGCGCGACATCGTCACGCTCTACGACAACGCCGCGGTGCCGGTGCGTCTCGAACTCGCCGATGACTTGCCACCCGCGCAAGCCGATGTTCAGCAGGTGCGCCAGACCTTGCACAACCTGGTACAGAACGCGCAGGACGCGATGGCCGGCATACCGGGTGCGCAGGTGGTGTTGCGCACGCGGCGTTCGGACTCCGGCCAATGGGTTCGACTGACGGTGCTCGACCAGGGACCGGGATTTGCCGAGCACATCCTCAAGCGCGCCTTCGAGCCTTACGTCACCACCAAGGTCAAAGGCACAGGCCTGGGTCTTGCTGTGGTCAAGAAAATCATGGACGAGCATGGCGGGCGTGTCGATCTGAGCAACCGTTTGACCGAAGGCAAGGTCATCGGCGCTCAAGTGTCGTTATCATTCGCAGTTGCTAATTGACAACACTTTCCCAGAGAGAAGCATTCCGCGCATGGCAACTATTTTGGTCGTAGACGATGAGTTGGGTATTCGAGACCTGCTGTCCGAGATTCTCAACGACGAGGGCCACACGGTCGAACTCGCTGAAAACGCCGCGCAAGCGCGCTCGGTACGTGCCCAGCTGCGGCCTGACCTCGTGTTGCTCGACATCTGGATGCCCGATACCGATGGCGTGACCTTGCTCAAAGAATGGGCCAGCAGCGGCCTGTTGTCGATGCCGGTGATCATGATGAGCGGCCACGCCACGATCGATACCGCGGTGGAAGCCACGCGCATTGGTGCGACGGCCTTTCTGGAAAAACCCATCACCATGGCCAAGCTGCTCAAGGCGGTGGACCAGGGTCTCAACAAACCGTCGACCAGACCCCAGCAACCCGCACCGAGCCTGGTGCGCCTGGGCAGCATGATGGCCACGGAGCTCACGGTGGAAACGGCGATGACCGGCGGCACGTTGCCCGAGCCGTTGATCGACCTGGGGCCGCAGGGCATGCAGTCGTTCAACCTCGAGGGTCCGCTGCGCGAAGCGCGAGACGAATTCGAGAAGGCCTACTTCGAGTACCACCTGGCCAAGGAGTCGGGTTCGATGACGCGCGTGGCGGAGAAAACGGGGCTTGAGCGCACCCATCTGTACCGCAAGCTCAAGCAGCTGGGCGTCGATCTGGCGCGCAGCAAACGCAGCGCGATCTGATCGACCGCGACCCGGGAAATGGGTGTCTGGAAGCTGCTACAATCTCGCTTCTTCCAAAGGCCCGGTAGCTCAGTTGGTAGAGCAGCGGATTGAAAATCCGCGTGTCGATGGTTCGATTCCGTCCCAGGCCACCAAATTTCGCAGAAGCCCATCCATCGCGATGGGCTTTTTCGTTTCCGGGCTTGCACATTCCACTCGGATGGCGCAAAGCCCCATTTCCTTTTGGAGATTCCATGGCAGTTGAAAACGTGGCCTTCTCGCTGGACGACGAGAAGCAATTCGCTCGAGGTCTCGTGACCCGCACGCTGGCCGATTGGGCCGAGGAAGCGCGGCAGGACGGCGAGAGCCTGAAGGATGCGGTGGCGCGGTACGAGGTCGACTATGCATGGCACGTATTGGGGTGCGAGCGGACGCGAGACGCGGTGCTGTCGCGGCTGGCGGACGAGCTCGGCAGCCCCGTGGATGAAGCCCGGCAAGCGTGGGTGTGTGGCATGCTGGCCGCTGCGGCACTCGCCCAACCCTCCGACGCGCTCATGAGCTTTGACAACGACGTGCCGGAGCAGCTCTGCCACTTGTGGAAAGCCGGGCTCGACAAGCGCACGAGCTCGGTGGCGCAGACGGCTTGAGGGGCGCAAACGCCTAGCGTGTTGCGCGGGTCTCGCGCAGTGCCGTGGACACCTGCACCAACCAACCTTGCACCAGCTGCCACTGGTCTGATGCGCCGGGGCCGCGGCGGTAGATCGCACCCGACGGCTTCACACCCCACGCGCTGCCGTCGGATGCGACGGCGACCTGGGCCATTTCGCCGCCCACGCGCTTCCATTGGTGGCCGTCCCAGCGCACGACAGTGCCTTGTGCCTCCACGCCCCACACCTGCTGCGCGCTGCCCACGGACACCTGGATCGGCCCGGGCGGCATGGCGGTCCATTGGCTGCCGTCGCGGCGAAACACGTTGCCCCAGCGGTTCACGCCCCACACGCTACCATCGGCCGCGACCGAGATGTTCACCAGCCGCCCGGGTATGCGTTGCCATTGCGCGCCGGTCCAGCGAAAGATGTCTTCGTCGGCATTGAGCACCCACACGTGCTGCGCACTGCCCACGCTGACCTGAACGGCCGCGCCGGGCATGGTGTGCCAGCGATTGCGCTCGCGTTGCAGGATCGCGCCCGAGCGCTCCACCGCCCACACCGCGCCGTCGGCACCCACCGACACCTGGCGCAACGCGTTCTCGCTCTGGGCCTCGTGCCATTGGGCCTGGACCCAGTGCCATGACTGACCGCCGGCGTTCACACCCCACACATGGGCGTCCTGGGCGCGTGCGCCAGTGGTGCCGGCGAGAAACAGGCACAGCGCAAGTGCCAGCGATCGCGGGGAAAACAGGTTCATGGGGGACGCCTGAGCGGTGAGAAGAGGGGCGGGCGGCGTGGTCCTCGGGCGCCCGTGGCCGCAGCATTCTCCGGCGCGTGCTCATCGCGCCGCAATAGGCGATGTGGCCGGTCGTTCAGCGCCAGCCTTGGGACTTCTTCAGCACGAAGCTCATGGGGACGTCGCTCGACGTGCCACCTTCTGCAGGCCGGCGAATACCGCGGATTTCCTGGCCGCAGGTACCGGGCGTGACCTGGCCTTCCCAGACCGCGTCCATCGCCACACCATCGGCCGACTCGTCGAGATTGAACTCGTCTCCGTTGGAGACATCGCCGGACACCACGGCTTGTCGATCGTTGCCGGCGGTGCTGCGCTTGAGGTTGCCGCGCACGCTGCCCGGGTATTCGGGGTGCTTTTCGAACAGCGCCGCGCCGCTGGACGCCGGTCGGGCCTCGTCGCCGCCTTGCACCGGCCACAGATGGAATTGCCACAGACCATAGAGCTGGGGTGCGCTCATCTCGTCGGGCGATGCACATGCCGTGGCAGCCCATGCGGCCGCGGGAGGGGTCTGCGCGACGGCCGGGAAGGTGCTCAGCGCCATGGAAAGCGCCGTGAAGATGGGCGCAAGGGCATGCGGAAAAACGCTCATGGGGCGGGACTCTGTGCGGACTTCTGTTCCGTTGCTCTTTTCGCAAACTCGGCGCGCAGCGCGCGCAGTTTCTCGCGCGGGTCTTCCTTCACGGTGGCCTGGTCCAACGCCATTTCCTTGATGAAGCGGCTGGGCGTGCCCGGCACGCTCTCGCGGCCCTTCTTGCGCCGCTTGAGCCAGCTCACGGCCAGCGTGCGCTGCGCGCGCGTGATGCCCACGTACATCAAGCGCCGCTCTTCCTGCAGGCGCTGCGCCATGTCCTCGGCCGGCGCGTCGCTCTGGCCGGGTTGTTCGTCCATCTTGAATGGCAGCAGACCTTCGTTCACGCCGACCAGCATCACGTGCGGCCACTCCAGGCCCTTGGAGGCGTGCAGCGTGGACAGGGTCACCACGTTCTCGTCCTTCTCGCGTTCGCTCAAGGTCGAAATCAGTGCGATGGTCTGCACCACTTCCAGCAGGCTCTTGCGTTCGCTCTCGACCTGAACGCCCGCGTCGTCTTCCAGCTTGCCGCCGCAGCGCCCGGCCACCCAGTCGCAGAACTCCAGCACGTTGGTCCAGCGCGCGGCCGCGACCTTCTCGCTTTCCTCGCTGTCGTAGAGGTGCTTTTCGTAGTCGATGTCCTTGAGCCACTCGCTCAGGAAGGTGCGTGCGGCCTCGTGCCCGACGGTGTGGCGCGCGCGGTACTCGAGTTCGTTCACTGCGCGGCCGAATTCGTGCAGGCTCGCCACGCCACGCGCCGGCACGGCGGTGCCCAGCGAGTTGGCGAACAGGGCTTCGAACAGGCTGGTCTTGTATTGCGTGGCGAACGCACCGAGCTGCTGCAGCGTGGTGTGGCCGATGCCACGCTTGGGTGTGGTGGCCGCGCGCACGAACGCGGGGTCATCGTCGTTGTTCACGAGCAGGCGCATCCAGGCGCAAAGGTCGCGAATCTCGGCCTTGTCGAAGAAGCTCTGGCCGCCCGAGACCTTGTACGGAATCTGCGCGCGGCGCAGCGACTGCTCGAACGGGCGTGCCATGTGGTTGGCGCGGTAGAGGATGGCGAAGTCGCGCCACTCCTTGTGCGTCGAGTTCGCGCGCAGGCTCTGGATGCGCGCCACGGCGCGCTCGGCTTCGTGCTCCTCGTTGTCGGCGTCGACCACGCGCACCGGCTCGCCTTCGCCCAGGTCGCTCCACAAGGTCTTCGGGAACAGCTTGGGGTTGGGCCCGATCACATTGTTGGCCGCGCGCAGGATGGCGCTGGTGGAGCGGTAGTTCTGCTCCAGCTTGATGACCTTGAGTTCGGGAAAATCCTGCGGCAGCTTCTTCAGGTTGTCCAGCGTGGCGCCGCGCCAGCCGTAGATGGACTGGTCGTCGTCGCCCACTGCAGTGAAGCGCGCGCGCCCGCCCACCAGCAGCTTGAGCAACTCGTACTGCGTGGCGTTGGTGTCCTGGTATTCGTCCACCAGCACGTGGCCCATCTTCTGTTGCCAGCGCAGGCGCACATCCTCAAAGTCGCGCAGCAGCTTGAGCGGCAGGCTGATGAGGTCGTCGAAGTCCACGCTCTGGTAAGCTACCAGACGCTCCTGGTAGCGCTCCATGATCATGGCCGCCACGCGCTCGTCTTCGTCCTTGGCCTGGGCGAGCGCCTCATCGGCCGTCATGCCCGCTCCCTTCCAGGCGCTGATGGTCCATTGCCAGCCGCGTGCGGTGTTCGCGTCGGTGGTGCCGCCGCAGTCCTTGAGCAGGCTGGTGATGTCGTCGGTATCGAGGATGGAGAACTGCTTCTTCAGGCCCAGCACTTCGCCAGCGTCACGCAGCAAGCGCACGCCCAGCGCGTGAAACGTGCAGATCAGCACCTTCTTGGCGTCGCGTCCCACCAGCTGGCCCGCGCGCTCGCGCATTTCAGCGGCGGCCTTGTTGGTGAAGGTGATGGCGGCGATGCGGTCGGCCGCCAGGCCCGCCTGGATCAACCGCCCGATCTTGTGCGTGATGACGCGCGTCTTGCCCGAACCCGCGCCCGCCAGCACCAGACAGGGGCCCGCCAAGTGGTTCACGGCATCGAGTTGGGCGAGGTTCAGGCCGTGGGACATGGGGGCAGGGCGGGGCGTCGGGCGAAAGCGTTGAATCATACCGGCAGGGTGCGCTCGCCCCACTCCGGCTGGCCTGACACAATCCCACCCGTGCTGCAAATCCTGCTCGTCACTTTCCCCTTCTTCGCGCTGGTCCTGGCAGGTTACGTGGCCGCGCGCCGGCGCATGCTGCCGCTGGAGGCCATCCCGGGGCTCAATGGTTTTGTTCTGTTCTTCGCGCTGCCTTGCATGCTGTACCGCTTCGGCTCGACCACGCCGATCGCGCAACTGCTGGACATGCGCGTGGCCGCTCTCTATCTGCTCTGCGGCCTGGTCATCGTGGGCGCCAGCATCGCGCTCACGATGAACGCGCGCATCCGCTGGAACGACGCCGCGATGGGCGCACTGGTGGCCGCCTTTCCCAACTCGGGCTTCATGGGTGTTCCGCTCATCGTGGCCTTGCTGGGCGCATCGGCGGCGGGCACGGTCATCCTCACGATGGTGGTGGACATGGTGGTCACGAGTTCGCTGTGCATCGCGCTCTCGCGGCTGGATGGCACGCAGGGCAATGGCCGTTCGGCGATGTTCGACGCGGCCCGCAAGGCACTTCGAGGTGTGGTGGCCAATCCCATGCCCTGGGCCATCCTGCTCGGAGGGCTGGCTTCGGCATGGGCGTTGCGCTTGCCCAAACCGGTGGAGCAAACGGTGTGGCTGCTGGCGGATGCAGCTTCGCCGGTGGCGCTCTTCACCATCGGCGCGGTGCTGGCGCGCGCGCAGATGACGGCCAACCATCCGATGCCGCTGTCGGACTACCTGCCGGCTTCGTTGATGAAGCTCTTCGTGCACCCGCTGCTGGTGTTCGCCGCGGGTTGGCTCGCCATCCGCGCAGGCATGGACTTGTCGTCCTCGGCGCTGACGGTGATGGTGCTCGTGGCCGCCTTGCCCAGTGCGAGCAACGTGTCGCTGTTGGCCGAACGATTCGGGGCGGACAACGGGCGCATCGCCCGCATCATCCTGGTGACCACCGCCGCGGCGTTCCTCACTTTCTCCTGCGCGGTGGCTGTGCTCACCTGATGCCTTCGTCGCGGCCCACGCATGTGGCCCGGATTTTGCGACGCTCCTGTTGCGTTCAGGCGCAAAGGCTTCGATCCATCGGACGCCCAAGGCCTGACTTCGCCTTTTGCAACCCTTCAGGAGTTTTCTTTTCATGGATAAAACATTCCAACGCAGCCTGCTCGCTGGTGCCGTGTTGAGCCTTGCCGCTGTTGGTGCACAAGCGCAAAGCGCGGTGCAGATTTACGGTTCGATCGACATGGGTCTGGGCTCGACCAAGGCGCCCGGCGGCCGTTCTGTCACAGGGGTGGACAGCGGCAAGATGACCACCAGCTTCTATGGCTTCAGCGGCGCCGAAGATCTGGGCGGTGGTCTGTCCGCGCAGTTCAAGATCGAAGGATTCTTTCGTGGCGACACCGGCGCTCAGGGCCGTTTCAACGGTGACGCCACTTTTGCGCGCACCACGTCCGTGGGCCTGACGCACAAGGATCTCGGTGCCATCAACTTCGGCCGCACCTCCACGCAGCTGTTCGTCTCCACGTTGCTGTTCAACGCGTTTGGCGATTCGTTTGGCTATTCGCCTAGCATCCGCCACTATTTCTCTTCGGGTGCCGGCTCGGTCACCGGTGACACCGGCTGGAACGACTCGCTCTCCTATTCAAGCCCGAGCTTCGGTGGCTTGCGCTTCGGCACCTCGATGAGCACGAAGGAAAACGCCGTGGGCGGTGTGGGCAATGGGGGCAACTGGAGCGTGGGTCTGAGCTACAGCGGTGGCCCGCTGGCCGCCAGCCTGGTGCACCAGAGCGCAAGGAAGGACGCCGCCACGCCGCTGGAGGACACCAAGACCACCCAGCTGGGTGCGTCCTACGACTTCGGTGTGGCCAAAGCCTTCCTGCAATACGGCGAGATCAAGAACACCACCACCCAAAACCGCACCGACATTACCGGCCTGGGGGTCCGGGTTCCCTTGGGAGCGGGAGCCTTCATCGCCCAGTACAGCTCGATGGATCTGCGCGTGGGGGCCGACCGCAACACTGTGTCGCTGGGCTATGTGCACAACCTCTCGCGCCGCACCGATGTGTACGCCGTGGTCATGCGCGACAAGCTCGATGGCCTGTCCAGTGGCGGCGGCTATTCGATCGGCATGCGCCACCGCTTCTGATCAACGCTTCAATGCCTCCTGCTCCAGCAGCAGGTAGGTGTTGTAGGCGTTCATTCGGTTGGCCGGACCGAACATGGGAACGCCTGAGAAGGCCGACCAATCGGTCTTCTCATAGGCCTCGTCGAAAGGCACGAAGTCGTTCACCGCCGCGCCCATGGTCTGGCGCAGGTGCTGGAGATAGTCGCGCGTCATGCCGATGTCCTTCTTCGGGTCGGTCGATGCCGCGCCGTGGCCTGGCACCACCGTGCGCGCGTCGAACGTCAGCAGCCGCTCCAGCGACTCGATCCACTGCTTGCTGTTGGCCTGGCCCACGAACGGCAGGCGGCCGTTGAAGAACAGGTCGCCGGCGAAAAGCACCTTCTCCGAGGGCACGAACACCGCGATGTCCTCCGGCGTGTGCGACGGCCCGACCGGCACGAGGTCGAACACCACGCCACCTACCTGGATCGAGGTGGGACCGTCGATCCAGACGTCGGCCGGCACGATGCGGGTGTTCGCGTCGATCCACGGCGCGAGATCGGTGCGCGAGGCTTGCAGGCGCAGGCGCGCCGTGTCGGACTGGATGTACTCGCGCGAAGCGCTGTGCGCCACGATTTGCGCGCCGAGTTGCTTGAAGTGCTGCAGGCCGTAAATGTGGTCTGCGTGGTAGTGCGTGAGGATGACGTGCGTCACCGGCTTGTCGGTGACCTGGCGGATCTGTTGGGTGAGCCGCTCGGCCAGGCGTGGCGAGCCCAGCGCGTCGATCACGACCACGCCCGCAGGCGTGACCACGAAACCCGCGTTGCTGATGAAGTTCTGGTTCTTCGGCGAGCCCAGCTGGGTGAGACCTTCCACGTAGTAGCTGTGCGGGCCCACGGTCTGCGCGCGCATCGCCGGCCCCGTGTCTTCTGTTTGGGCGAGGGCCGCGCCGGCAGCGGCGAGGGCCAGCAGGGTGGGCAGCAACCAGTGGCGAAGGGAAAGCAGTGGCACAGGTGTCTCCATGAAAAGCCGTGTTCGAGCTTATATCGTAGTTTGCTTATATTTGTCGGGTCGCGCGATGGGCCTAAATCTTTTTTCATAGCAACCGATGTCATCAGAACGCTAACGTCGGCGTGACTGGTTGGAGCGCTCATGATCAAAGCACCGCTGCCTCACAACGAAGCCAAGCGCCTGAGTGCGCTGCGCGATCTTGTGATCCTCGACACACCGCCCGAGGAACGTTTCGACCGCATCTCCGCCTTCGCGGCCAAGGAATTCAATGTGCCGATCGCGCTGGTTTCGCTGGTGGACCAGGACCGGCAGTGGTTCAAGTCGTCCTTCGGCATGCTGGACATGCAGGAGACACCGCGCGACATCTCCTTCTGCGGCCATGCCGTGACCATGGCCAAGACGCTGGTGGTGCCCGATGCGCTGAAGGACCCGCGCTTCGCCGACAACCCGATGGTGGTGGGGCAACCCTACATCCGCTTCTACGCGGGCGCCCTGCTGCGCCTGCCGTACGGGCAGGTGGTGGGCACACTGTGCATCATGGACCGTCGCCCACGCGAGTTCGACCGTCTCGATGAGGCCATCCTCGGCGGGTTGCGCGATCTGGTGGTGGAGGAACTGTTCCGCCGCGAGGAGGCGGTTTCATGAGCGCCGCCGCGCCCTCATCGCAACCGAAGGTGCTGCTCGTCGAGCCCGACGGGCTGGTGCGCGGAACGGTTGCTTCCGTGTGTCGCGAACTGCAACTGGTTCAGCTGCAGCAAGCGACCAGCATTGCGCTCGCGGAGCGCTGGATGAAGTCCAATGTCGACCAGGGCCTGTTGCTCTCGCTGGCCGAAGGCCCGGTGGCGCTGGATTTCCTCTCTCGCGTGCGTGAAGGCCGGTACCGCTGCGCGCCGGACATTCCGGTCGCCGTGATGGCCCCCACCTGCGACGCCGCACTGGCCACGCGTCTCAAGGAGCTGGACGTGCGCCGCCTGTTGCTGCAGCCGTTTCGCCTGCGCGACGTGGTGCGCACGCTGGAGCAGCTGTGGCCCGTGCCAGAAGCGCTCGCCGCATAGAAGAAAACCACGCCCTCTCCGGCGCGAAGGGTCAGCATCCAGAAACACCGAGGATCCGGCTTTGCCGGTCCCAGGTGTTGTCCCCCCTTCCAGGGGTGAAGCGCCGTCAGGCGCGCAGGGGGAGCGCTATATCGACAGCGGATCCACGTCCACCGCGAAGCGCACCAACCCCCGCGCCTCGGGCAGGCCGCGGCAACCCAGCAGCACCGGTTGCCAGGCGCTCAGAAAGCGTTGCAGCGCGCCGCGCGACGTGGCTTCCACCAGCAACTGCGCGCGCTCCACATTGGCCACGCGCTGGATCGTCAACGGCACGGCCGGGTAGAGCGTGATCTCGTCGCGGTGCGGCAGGCCTTCGGCGGCCTGCGCGGCGGCGTTCAGGTAGGCCTGTGCCGCCTGCTGCGTGCGCGCGTCGGCGCGCAGCAGGGCCTGGTGCGCAAATGGCGGCATGCCCGCACCTTCGCGCTCGCTCAGTTGTTGCGCCGCGAAGGCCGTAAAGTCGTGCTGGCGCAGCGCGGCGAACAGCGGGTGCTGCGGTGACCAGGTCTGCACCCAGAGCTCGCTGGCGCTGCCTTGGTCGGCGACGAAGGCAGCATCGCGGCCTGCGCGTCCCCCGGCCTGCATCAGCAGCGCGAACAGGCGCTCGGGCGCGCGGTAGTCGCTGGCGTACAAGCCCGAATCGGCGTTGAGCGCGGCCACCAGCGTGATGCGGCGGAAGTCGTGCCCCTTGGCGATCATCTGCGTGCCCACCAGTACGTCCACCTCGCCGCTGTGCATGGTTGCGAGGTGCTGTTCCAGGCTGCCCTTGAGGCGGGTCGAGTCGGCATCGATGCGCGCCACGCGCACGGGCCCGCCGTCGGGGCGCTTCACGTCGATCAGCAGGCTGGCAAGCTGCTCTTCCAGTTGCTCGGTGCCGCGGCCCACGGGCGCGATGTCCAGGTTGCCGCACTCGGGGCAGGCGCGCGGCACGCGTTCGGTGAAGCCGCAGTGGTGGCAGCGCAGCGTGCGGTCGAGTTTGTGGAAGACGCGAAAGGCGCTGCAGTGCGGGCAGCCGCTTTTCCAGCCGCAATCGAAGCAGGCCAGCACCGGGGCGTAGCCGCGCCGGTTCAGCAGCACCATGCACTGCTCACCGCGCGCGATGCGCTCGGCCATGGCCGCCACCAAGGGCGGTGCCAGCACCGCGCCCTTGGGCTGGTGGTTCATGTCGACCAGGCGCAGGCGCGGCAAGGCACCGCCGCCGATGCGCGCGGGCATCGACAGGCGCAGGTAGCGGCCCTGGTCCGCCGCGTGCCAGGTTTCCAGCGACGGTGTGGCCGAGCCCAGCACCACGCGGCAGCGCGGGGCCGTAGCACCTTGGCCTGCCAGCAGGGCATCCGTCTCCACCTTGGCCCGGTACACCGCCAGGTCGCGCGCCGAGTACCGCGCGCCTTCCTGGCTCTTGTAGCTCGGGTCGTGCTCCTCGTCGACCACGATCAGGCGCAGGCCGGGCAGGCTGGCCAGCACCGCCATGCGCGTACCCAGCACGATGCGCGCCTGTCCGGTGTGCGCCGCCAGCCAGCCCGCCAGGCGCTGGGCGGGCGTCATGCCGCTGTGCAGGCAGACCAGTGCACCGGCGCCGAACAGGGGTTCGAAGCGCGCGCGAAAACGCGCTTCCAGCTGGGGCGTGAGGTTGATCTCGGGCACCATCACCAGCACCTGGGTCTGGGCATCGGCTCGCAGCACGTGTTCGGTGGCTTGCAGGTAGACCTCGGTTTTGCCGCTGCCGGTGGCGCCGAACAGCAGCACCGGGGCATGGGCGGCTTCGAGCGCGCCCAGGGCGGTGGCCTGTTCGTGGCTCAGATCGTGGCCACTTGGGGTGGCGCCCTCGGCGGGAGCGGGAGTCGCCGCCGCGGCCTTCTGTTGTTTTTTCAACCGGCGCGCCAACCGAACCGCATCCAGGTCGCGCAGCTGCGGCGGCAGCGCGGCCAACGCCACCTCGCCCAGGCTGCGCTGGTAGTACTGCGCCGCAAACCGCACCAGTTGCCGCCACCGCGCGTTCAGGGGCGCAAGGCCATCGAGCACACCGGCCACCGATTTGGTCTGCGCTTCGGTCAGCCCTTCGGGCGGTTCGGTGGCGCAGTCCCACACCACGCCCAGCACTTCACGTGCGCCCAGCGGCACCCGCACCAGGGTGCCTGGCGCGAGCAACAACTCACTTCGGTAGGTGAGGGCTGCTCCCACCCCGCTGTGGGCCGGCGTGGCGACGACGACGCTAGGCCAGAAAGCCATGCTTAGCGCCCAATCCTCAACCCGACTGTCGGAAATCGCGCTAAGTCGTTGATTTGACGGGTCATCGAAACATATCCAGACATTCTGTGGATAACTTTGTTGATAGTTTGCTTTTGCCTCGCCGGAAGCCTTGCAAATCAAGGGTTTTCTTAAACTGCCTGCAAAAAAAGCACAATCCAAATTCCTTATGAATCAACGACTTACGTTGCTTGTGCAGGAGGTGTCCTACGTGGATTCGGTGGCTTCGCCATGGCGCACCGCAACAGAAAATTTGTGCATAAGTAAATCGTGTCAACTGACTTTTTATGCGAATTCTGTGCTATGGCCCCCGGACATCGCCGTTTTTCGAGGTTGGGAGGGTTCGAGAAGTCCCGGTTGACAAGCCGCTGGGAACAGGCCTTTTGGCCTGTCCTGCGACGCAATTGCTACAAAAAAAGCAGCGCTTCAAACGGCCACGCGCAACCGGCGGGAATGCGAATGAACCGCATCCACCAGCACCGACACGTGCTCGGGCGGGGTGTGCTGGCTGATGCCATGGCCCAGGTTGAAGATGTGGGTGGGGCCATTGCCGGGGCCTTGGTGCGGGGTGCCGAAGCTCTCCAGAACGGCGGCCACCTCGGCCTCGATGCGCTCGGGCGGCGCGAACAGCACGTTGGGATCGATGTTGCCTTGCAGCGCCTTGCCGGCAGGCCCTTCACCCACTTGCGCGCGTGCGCGGCCCAGGTTCACCGTCCAGTCCAGGCCGAGCGCATGGCAGTCCAGGTTTTTCATGTCGTCGAGCCAGAGGCCACCGCCCTTGGTGAAGACGATGCGGGGAATCGTCGTGCCCTCGTGCTCGCGCTTGAGCTGCGCCAGCACGCGCTGGGTGTAGGCGAGGCTGAAGTCCTGGAACTTGCCATCGGCCAGCACCCCGCCCCAGCTGTCGAACACCATCACCGCCTGCGCGCCGGCCTCGATCTGCTCGTTCAGGTAGGCGGCCACGGCGTCGGCATTGATCGCGAGGATGCGGTGCATCAGGTCGGGGCGCGCGTACATCAGCGACTTCACGGCGCGGTAATCGTCGCTGCCACCGCCTTCGACCATGTAGCAGGCCAGCGTCCAGGGGCTGCCCGAGAAGCCGATCAGCGGCACGCGGCCGTTGAGCGCCTTGCGGATCGAGGTGACCGCGTTGAACACGTAGCGCAGCTTGTCCATGTCGGGCACGGCGAGCTTGTCCACGTCGGACTCGGTGCGCACCGTTTTGGCGAACTTCGGCCCTTCGCCGATCGCGAACGACAGGCCCAGGCCCATCGCGTCGGGCACGGTGAGGATGTCGCTGAAGAGGATGGCCGCATCCAGTGCGTAGCGCTCCAGCGGCTGCAGCGTCACTTCGGTGGCGTAGTCGGTGTTGGTTGCCAGCCCCATGAAGCTGCCGGCCTGCGCGCGCGTGGCCCGGTACTCGGGCAGATAGCGCCCGGCCTGGCGCATGAGCCAGACGGGCGTGTGGTCGGTGGCTTGGCGCAGGCAGGCGCGCAGAAAAGTGTCGTTCTGCAGGGGAGCAAAGGGCATGTCGGTCTCGGGACGGGGAAGGGAGTATCCGGGGGATTATCCCGTGCACCAAATACCAAGCGGTTCGGCCGGAGAAGCTCCCGGGCTGGCGCCTTTCTCGCTCATCCAGCGTCCGAGCTGGGGCGGGTCTGGTCGTCGGCGCTGTCGTCGCGCGTGGAGTTGATCGTCAACCACACCACACCACGCCCTGGCCGACGCCGGCCGCTGGCAGGCTCAAAGCCCCGTCAGCGCGTCCAGAACTTCGTCAACCGTCAGCACTTCGGACAGTAGGCGGATCGGCTGCGCCGGTGTGTAGATCGCATACACCGGCACGCCATTGCGGCTGAGCTGCGCCAGCGCGGCGGTCACGGCCGGGTCGCGGCGGGTCCAGTCGGCACGCAGCAGCGCCACGTTCTTGGCGGCGAAATGCCGCAGCACGGACTCGTCGGCCAAGGTGGTGCGCTTGTTGTACTGGCAGGTCACGCACCAGGCGGCTGTGAAGTCCACGAACACCGGGCGGCCCTGCGCGAGCAAGTCGGCCTGGGCCTGCGGGCTCCAGGCTTGCCAGCTCACGCCCTCGACCGCCGTCGCCAAGGTTTGGCCGGGGACCGTGGCCTGCAGGCGTGTCACGTTCGGGCCCACCGCCCAGCCCAGCCAGAGCAGGCCCACCACCGACAGGCCGGCGAGCACCTGGCGGCTCCTGCCGCGCAGGCCGAGCGACCACACCAGCAGCGCCAGGACCAGCAGCAGCATGAGCAGCGCGGCCGCACCGTCGATGCCGCTTTGTTGCCCCAGCACCCACACCAGCCAGACCACGGTGGCGAACATGGGAAAAGCCATGAAGCGGCGGAAGACCTCCATCCACGGACCGGGGCGCGGCAAGGCGCGCGCCACGGCCGGCACCCAGCTGGCGACCAGGTAGGGAAGTGCCATGCCCAGGCCGAGCACGGCGAACACGGCCAGTGCCTGTGGGGTAGGCAGGCCCACCGCCAGGCCGAGCGAGGCGCCCATGAAGGGTGCGGTGCAGGGCGATGCAATGGCCGTGGCCAGCATGCCGGTGAGGAAGGCGTCGACCGTGGGGTTCCCGGCTTGCAGGCTGGCCACGCGGCTGGGCAGGATGCGGCCGAATTCGAACAGGCCGGCCAGGTTCAGTCCGATCAGCGTGAACAGCGCCGCCAGCGCCGCCACCACCACCGGGCTCTGCAGCTGGAACCCCCAGCCCAGCTGTTCGCCCGCCGCGCGCAGCGCCAGCAGCAGCGCGCCCAGCGCGACGAAGGACAGCACCACGCCCACGGCATACGCCACGCCGTTGGCGCGCAGGCCCCGGCGGTCGTCGACGTGTTTCGCGAACGCCGTCACCTTGATGGCCAGCACCGGGAACACGCAGGGCATGAGGTTGAGGATGAGGCCACCGAGGAGCGCACCGAGCAGGATCGCGCCCAGCGTGAGTGGAGTGGCGCCGCTGTCGCCCGTCCTGCTGGCTGCGGCGCTGGCGGCGTTCTCGGCCAGCGCCGCCTGCAGCGCGTCGGGCACGGCCGCGGGCAGCGGCGCGGCGGCCGGCCACGTGCCTTGCACCGGTGCGTCGATGCGCACGCCCGTACTGCCGGGCCCGTGGCCCGCGGGCGCGGCGCGCGCCACTACCAGCGCGAACCGGGCGGGGCTTTCGCTGCGGTGCGGCGAGAGTGGCACCTCGGCATTCCAGCGGTCACCGACCCAGGTCTGCTTCCAGGCCGCGCCGGGTTCGATCACGCCCGGCGGCTCCGGAAAGAACTCCAGCGTCTGGCCGCGCCAGACCTTGGGCAGGCCGGCCAGCGATACCTTCAACACATCCTGGGCGGGCTCGACATGGCTGTCCAGCGCGGCCTGGTGGGTCGGGGCAGCCTTGAAGCTGGCATCGAAGGCCGTGCCGTGGAGTGCCGTGGACCCTTGCACCGGGATGCGCAGCGCGAAGCGGCCTTCTTCCGGGATGCATTCCTTGCGGCAGACCAGCCAGGAGGCGTCGAGCTGCACGTCGATGTGGCGGCCGGAGAAGCCGGGATCCACGGTGAGCAGCACCGGCAGCACCACGGTGCCGTCGTAGCCGTAGTTGGCCAGGTTGCCGATCGGGAACTTGCGCGGCGTGGGCCAGGCGATCTCGCCCGCGCTCACGCCGGGCGGCAGCGTCCAGCGCAGCTCGGTGGGCAGTCCGGAGTCGCCCGAGTTCTTCCAATAGGTGTGCCATTCGGGGGCATGGGTGATTTGCAGGCCGACCCAGACGGGTTGGCCCGGGCCTGCGCCCTCGGGCGCATGGGCCAGCAGCTCGGCGCGCGCCTGATCGCTTTGCACCACGGTGCCGGCGGGGGCGGCGCTCAACAGGCCCTGCGCCAGAAGGGACAGCGGCAACAGCGCCAGCAACGCCGCGCCGAGGGCGTGGCGGAGCATGGGGAAAACGAGAAAACGCATGGAAGAGCTGGGGGGAGATCGGAGGAGGGTGGCCGCCGGGGCCCCGGTAAGAGCCGCCCGGCCGCGCCCAAGTTCCTGGGCGAGGCCGCCCGACTATAGGCCGGGCGCGGCCGGTCTGTGCGCTGGCGCGCGCTGTGACCCATTTCACACAGACTTCACAGGGGCTTCATGTTTGGGTACAACCGAGGGCTGGGGATGTGGTTGACCAGCATGGAGGGGCATTGCATGGGATCGATCGTGGAAAAGGCCTTGACGCCTTGGGCACAGCGCATGAAAACGCGGGTGAATCTGCCGGTTCGCCTGAGTTGGGGTGAACGCGGGGCGTCTTCGTTGTCCCTGGGGGAGTTCGAGGAGCCGCAGGTGGAGATTCGTGTGCGCGACTCCTCGGCCCTGCCCCTGCTGATCGACCCGGGCCTGGACACCCTGGGCCAGGCCTACGTGGAAGGCCTGATCGACGTTGACGGCTCCATGGCCGACATCCTCGCCGTGGCGCACCGCCTGGCCGAGAACGCCCAACCCGAGAACGGCCTGCTGGGCCGCCTGCGCCGGCGCTTTGGCCACACGCGCGAGAGCGACAGCAAGGCGATCGAATACCACTACGACGTTTCCAACGAGTTCTACGCCCAGTGGCTGGACGAGCGCATGGTCTATTCCTGCGGCTACTTCGAGAATGGCGACGAAACCCTGGCCGAGGCGCAGGTCAAGAAGATCGACCATATCCTCACCAAGATCCGGCTCCAACCCGGGCAGCGGCTGCTCGACATCGGCTGCGGCTGGGGGGCGCTGGTGCTGCGCGCGGCGCAGAAGTTCGGCGCGCGTTGCGTGGGCGTGACGCTGTCGAAGAATCAGCACGCACTGGCGACCGAGCGGGTGAAGGCGGCGGGGTTGGAAGACCACATCGAGATCCGCCTGCAGGACTACCGCGACGTGCAGGACGGCCCGTTTGACCGCATCACCAGCGTCGGCATGTTCGAGCACGTGGGTCTGAATCACCTGAAATCGTATTTCGGACACGTCCGCTCGCTGCTCAAGCCCGATGGCTGGGCCTTGAACCACGGCATCACCAGCACCGATGCACAGGACGGTGAAACGCGCCATGGCGGCGGCACCTTCATCGACAAGTACGTGTTTCCACAAGGCGAACTGCCCCACATCGGCACCGTGCTGCGCACCATGCAGGAAGGTGGTCTGGAGGCCTTCGACATCGAAAGCCTGCGCCGTCACTACATGCGCACCACGCAGCTCTGGAGCGACAATTTCGAAGCGCGCACCGCGCAGATCAAGCCCCTGGTCGACGAGAAGAAGTGGCGCATCTGGCGCGTCTACCTGGCCGGTTGCGCCTGGGCGTTCGAACACGACGAGGTGTCGATCTACCAGGTGATCTGCCGCGCCGCAGGGCAGCCCGCACAAGGGCTGCCCTGGTCGCGCAAATTCATCTACGCCAGCTAGGGCTCTTGCAGGCCGGCAACTGGCTCTAAGATGCGCGCATGTCCGCGCCTGTCCGTTTCTGGTCCCAACTCTCCACCGCCGACTTCGCTTCGATCGACCTTGCGCGCGCCATCGCCGTGCTCCCGGTCGCGGCCACCGAGCAGCATGGCCCGCACCTGCCGCTGTCGGTCGACACCGACATCGTGAACGGCGTGGTGCATGCGGCCCTGCCGCACCTCGCGGCCGACCTGCCCGTGCTGTTTCTGCCCACGCAGGCCGTGGGTTTCAGTCCCGAGCACACGCGCTTTGCCGGCACGCTCACGCTCAAGATCGAAACGCTGCTGCGCGTGTGGACCGAACTGGCCGAGTGCGTGGCGGCCAGTGGGGTGAAGAAGCTGGTGCTGTTCAACGCGCACGGAGGCCAGGTGGGCGCGCTGGACCTGGTGGCGCGCGATCTGCGGGCGCGCCTGGGCATGCTGGTCTACAGCGTGAACTGGTTTCATCTGCCCTTGCGCGATGAGGCGGGTGGAGACGTGAACGCCCTGTTCAGCGCCGAGGAGCACCGCTTCGGCATCCACGCCGGCGAAATCGAAACCTCGCTGATGCTCGCGCTGGCACCCGAACGCGTGCGCATGCAGCAGGCCGAGTATTTCCGCTCCACCTCGCAGGAGCGCGCGCGGCAGTTTCCGATTCTGGGCAACGGCAAGAGCGCCAAGCTGGCCTGGCAGATGCAGGATTACAACGCCACCGGCGCGGTGGGCAACGCGGGCGCAGCCACCGCCGAAAAAGGCCGCGCGGTGCTGGCGGCCAGCGGGCGCGCGCTGGCGCAATTGCTGGCCGAAATAGATCGCCTGCCGCCCGACACCCTGAGCGAGCGCACCGCCTACCAGGCGGGCTCGCGCGAGCGCTAAAACGGCATCAGCCGCCCCGTTCAGGCATACGTCAACCAGTCCTTGAACTCGTCGCTGTCCAGGTGCGGCAGCGTGTTGAAGGTCAGCAAGGCATACCGCTTCGGGTTGAACTGCAATTCGGTCACCGCGCAGTTGCGGATGCGCAGATTGAGCTCGATCGTCGCTTCCGGGCTCATGCCGAGCACCTGGCCCACGGCGGTGGCGATCGGACCACCGCTGGAGACCAGCAGCACGTTGTGGCCCTGGTGTTGGGCGCGCACATGGTCGAGCACCTCGCGCACCCCGCGCACGAAGTCGTTGTAACTGGGCATGCCTTGCGGGGTCAGGGTGCCGGCCATCCACTGGGTGAGGCCATCGCGCAGCAGACGGAAGTGTTGCCGGTAGAGCTCGGGCGTCTGCGCCGCCGAACCCGGCCGCTCCAGCGGGTGGGGATGGATGGCGCGGATCACCGCTTCGCTGTCGTACTCGTTGAGCCCGGGGCGCGCGAGCGGCGCATGCGCCAGACCGCCAGCACCTTCGGCGATGCCGGCCCAGGTTTGTGCGTGGCGGCGCATCGCGCCGGTGATCACCGTGTCGAACACCGTGCCGCGCGCGGCCCAGTACCGCCCCAGCTGCACGCTCTGGCGGTGGCCCAGCTCGCTGAGCTGGTCGTAGTCTTCGGCACCGAACGAGGCTTGGCCGTGGCGCACCAAATAGAGAGTTCCCATGCGCGGCATTGTCTGGTCTGGCGCGCTGGGCGCTTTGTCCCGACAGCGACTGGGCGGGCCGGCGCAGTCGCGCAGGTGTCTGCATGCACCGAATGGTCCATGGAATTCGCTTGGCTTTGCCGGTCTTTTCCCGCGCTCGCCCAATCGGGCGCATGCTCCAATGTCCAGTATGTTTGCTCTGCGCTGCGCCCATGCTGTTTGATTCGCACACACTGCTCGCGATGCGCTTGGGTGTCGATGTGCTTGTCGCGCTGGCCTTCTGGGGGCTGTTGCGCCGCTATCCCAACATTGGCGGACCGGGTTGGTGGGTATTGGCGGCATGCCTGTCGATCGCGGGTTCGTTGGGCTTGTGGCTGCGCAGCAGTCCGACGGATCTCTGGTTCGGCGCCCTGGGCAACGCCGCCCTGACCATGGGCCCCGTGTTCGCCTGGATGGGGCTGCGCAGCCATCTGCAACTGCCCCGACCTGTGGGGCGCGTATTCGAAGCCGCCTTGCTCATCGTGGCCTTGCACGTGGCATTCATCCTGGTGTGGGATTCGGCCCAGGCACGCCAGGGCGTGCTGGCGTTCACCGTGCTCGGTGTGATGGCGCTGGCCTTTCGGGACATGGTGCGGGCCGACCCGCAGCGGCGTGTGCCCGAACTGCAGGCGCTCAAGTTGCTCACCGCCGTGGAGTTCGTCGCGATGCTGATGTTTGCGGTGGCAGCTCCGGTGGCCGGCCTGCCGCTGGTGCACGTGCTCCCGGTGATGCTGTTCTTCTTCCTGCTGGTTGGGCTGCTGCGGGCGGCGCTGTACGGCGCCCTGGTGGGCTACCGGTTGCGCTGGGAGGGCGATCGGGCGCGGCTGGATCTTTTGGCGCGCGAGGCTGATTCCCGTTCGCTGATCGACAACCTGGGGGCCGGCGTGGTCGTGTTCCAACCCGATCACACGGTCCGTCGCATCAACCACTCGGCGCGCCGCTTCTTCGGCCTGAACGAAGAAGAGACCGATCTCGCGCCGCTGACCGGCCTGGGTTCGCACATGCTGCGCGAGGACGGCCAGCGCATGCGCCGGCATGAGCTGCCGTTCGACCGTGTGCTCGCCACCGGCATGGCTGTGAAGAACGTGGTGGTGGGCGTGCCGGTGTTCGATGGTGGCGAGGGCGACGTGCACTGGGCCCTGTGCAACGGCTATGCGGAGAACGATGCACAGGGCGGCTTGCGCCACGTGGTGCTCAGCTTCATCGACATTACCTCGCTCAAGAGCGCTCAAAGCCAGCAGAAGGCCTTGCAGTCGCAGTTGGCACAGTCTCAGAAGATGGAAGCGCTGGGCACGCTGGCCGGTGGCGTGGCGCACGACTTCAACAACATTCTGGCGACCATTCTGGGCAATGCGGAATTGGCCCGCGAGGATGTGAGCGGCAATGCGTCGGCTTGCGCGAGCCTGAACGAGATCAGCACCGCCGCGCGCCGCGGCCGGGACCTGGTGCGGCAGATCCTGGCGTTCAGCCGACAGCAGCCGGTCGAGCGTACCCATGTCGATGTGGCCGCCATCGTGGTCGAGACCTGGAGCCTCATGCGCTCAGCCGTACCGCCGCAGGTGCAACTGCTGCACGATTGCCACCCGAACACGCCCACCATCCTGGCCGACGCCACGCAACTGGGCCAGGTGCTGATCAACCTGGGGACCAACGCGGTTCACGCGCTCGGAGGTCGGCCAGGCAAAGTGCAATGCCTGCTCGACTGCCTGCCCAACCACGATTCGCGCGTCCCTCCCGAGGTGGCCAAGGCCTGCGTCGAAGCCGGCGTGGACGTGGTGCGTCTGGAAGTGGGTGACAACGGCTGCGGTATGCCCGAAGACGTGCGCTCCCGCATCTTCGAACCCTTCTTCACCACCAAGGTGGTGGGGCAGGGCACGGGCCTGGGTCTGCCGGTGGTGCTGGGCATCGTGCAGATGCACGGCGGCGCGATCGAAGTGCGCAGTCAGCTCGCCCAGGGCACCACATTCACCTTGTTTTTTCCGGCGGCGCCCGGTGCGGTGCTTGCACCGCCGCACGATGTCGTCACAATGGTCGCTCGCGCACCCGACGAGCCTGCAACCGCCTTACCGGAGACCCCCCCCATGGCCGACGCCACGCCCGCGGAGCAAGCCCACATCCTGTACCTGGACGACGATGACACACTCGTATTTCTCGTGCGCCGGCTGTTGGAGCGCAGGGGCTACCGCGTCACGGCCTTCCTCGAGCAACGCGCGGCGGTGGACGCAGTGCGAGAGTCTCCGCACGCATTTCAACTGCTGCTGACCGACTACAACATGCCGGGCATGTCGGGCCTGGACGTGGCGCGCGAGGTGTTGAAGATCAATCCCCAACTGCCGGTGGCCGTGGCCTCGGGCTACATCACCGACGAACTGCAGGCCGAAGCCAAGGCCGCTGGCGTGCGCGAGGTCGTGTTCAAGACCGATGCGGTCGAGGCTTTCTGCGAAGTGGTGGCGCGCCTGATCAAGGCTGGATAGGCAAAGAGCACCCCCCTGCGCCGCTGACGCGGCTTCCCCCCTCTGTTGCGCGCCTTCGGCGCTTCGAGGGGGGGACGGCATCTTGGGCCGGCGGAGCCGGACCCTCGGTGCCCCTGGAAAACTCCCCCTCGCTCGTCGCAGTCTCTTCTCCGGCGCGCGTGCCTTCGTCCAGAGATGCCGAGGAACCGGCTTTGCCGGGCCTCTGGCATCGTCCCCCCTCGAAGCGCCGACAGGCGCGCCACGGAGGGGGGAAGCCGCGCAGCGGCGCAGGGGGGCGTCGCAAGTTCTCCGGCGCAGGGGGAGCGTCACTCCTCCACGAAGGCCTCTTCGCGCTTGGCTTTCACCGAAGGCATGAGCACCACCACCAGCAGCAGGACCGCCAGGGCGAGCAGCGTGGCCGACATCGGACGCGTGACCAGCACGCTCCAGTCGCCGCGCGAGATGAGCAGCGTGCGGCGCAGGTACTCCTCCATCATCGGGCCCAGGATCAAGCCCAGCAGCAGCGGGGCGGGTTCGCACTTGAGCTTGTGGAACAGGTAGCCGATCACACCGAAGATCGCGACCATCCAGATTTCGAAGCTGTTGTTGTTCTCCGAGTAGACCCCGACCGCACAGAACAGCACGATGGCTGGGAACAGCCACTTGTAGGGGATGGTCAGCAGCTTGATCCACAAGCCGATCATCGGCAGGTTGAGCACGATCAGCATCAGGTTGCCGATCCACATCGAGGCGATCAGGCCCCAGAACAGTTCGGGGTTGCTGGTCATCACCTGCGGGCCGGGCTGGATGTTGTGGATCGTCATCGCACCCACCATCAGCGCCATCACCGCGTTGGGTGGGATGCCCAGCGTCAGCAGCGGAATGAAGGAGGTTTGCGCACCCGCGTTGTTGGCCGACTCGGGGCCCGCCACGCCGCGGATGTTGCCCGTGCCGAAGGGCAGTTCGCCCGGCTTGAGCTTGATCTTCTTCTCGATCGTGTACGACGCGAAGGCCGACATGAGCGCGCCACCGCCGGGCAGGATGCCCAGGCACGATCCCAGCGCGGTGCCGCGCAGCACGGCGGGCATCATGTGCTTGAAGTCTTCCTTGGTCGGCATCAGACCCTTGACCTTGGAGGTGAAGACCTCGCGCTGGTCCGACGGTGTGGCCAGGTTGGCGATGATTTCGCCGTAGCCGAACACGCCCATGGCGATGGCGATGAAACTGATGCCATCGGTGAGTTCCGGTATGTCGAAGCTGTAGCGCGCCACGCCCGAGTTCACGTCCGTGCCGACCAGGCCGAACGCCAGCCCCAGCAGAATCATGGTGACCGCCTTGAGCAGCGAGCCCGACGCCAGCACCACCGCGCCGATGAGGCCCAGCACCATCAAGGAGAAGTATTCGGCGGGTCCGAACTTGAGGGCGACCTCGGTCAGCGGCGGCGCAAAGGCCGCCAGGATCAGGGTGCCGGCACAACCGGCGAAGAACGAGCCCAGGCCGGCCGCGGCCAGGGCGGGCCCAGCCCTTCCCTTGCGCGCCATCTGGTAGCCGTCGATCACGGTGACCACGGACGAAGATTCGCCCGGCAGGTTGACCAGAATGGCGGTGGTCGAGCCACCGTACTGTGCGCCGTAGTAGATGCCGGCCAGCATGATCAGGGCGGCCACTGGCGGCAGACCGTAGGTCGCGGGCAGCAGCATGGCGATGGTGGCCACCGGCCCGATGCCGGGCAGCACGCCGATCAAGGTGCCCAGCAGACAGCCGACAAAGGCGTAGACGAGGTTCTGCGCCGTGAAGGCGACGCCGAAGCCGATCGAGAGATTGGTGATCAGATCCATGGTGTTTTTCTGTTCGTGGAGCTTCAGCCGATGAAGGCGGGCCAGATCGGGAAGTTCAGCTTGAGCGCGAGTTCGAAGGCGCCGTAGCTGCCGATGGCGAGCACGGTGGCGAGCACGGCCACTTCCTTGAACTTGAACTGGTCACCGGCCAGGCTGGCGATGAAGGTGAGCGCATAGATCGCGACGATCAGGCCCATGTGCGGGATGCCCCAGCTGGGCAGGCCGGCGAGCAACACGCCGAAGACCACGTTCGCGCCGATGATGAAGACCAGCGGTCGCCACGCAATGCGCCCGATCGGTTCGCCGTCCTCCGTGTCGACCATCATGGCCTTGATGGTGATCACCGCGCCCATGATGGCGATGAGAACCCCCACCACGAGCGGGAAGTAGCCCGGCCCCATGCGGGCGCCGATACCGACGGTGTAGGTGGTGGCGCCCCAGGCGTAGGCCACGCCGAACGCGCTGAAGAGCACGCCCGAGTAGAAGTCTCTCTGACTCTTGATTTTCACGGTATCTCCTGAATCTTCGTTGACCACCGGGCCATGAGCGCAGCCCGGCGACGGCACAAGATGTGCGCAGGCGATGGTAGAAAAGGAGTTCGTTGGCGTGGGTGACCAAAACATTGCCGTTTGGCAATGCGGGGCGCGCTCGGGTGGGCGCGTCAGCGGCCCGGCCGAGGCAGCTCGATCACCGCCCGCAGGCCCGGGGCGGCGTCCTCGAAGCGCAAGCGGCCGCCGTGCAAGGTGGCCACGGCCTGCACGCTGGCCAGGCCAAGACCGTGGCCCGGCGCATCGGCATGGTGCAGGCGGTGAAAGCGCGCGCCCAGGCGCGCCAGTTCCTCCTCGGGTACACCGGGCCCGTTGTCCTGCACCGTCAGCATCACGCCACCCGGGGTCTCCTGCGTGCCGATGCGGATCGCCGCGCCAGGACCCGCGTACTTCAGCGCGTTGTCGAGCAGGTTGGCAATGGCGCCGGCCAGAAGGTCGCGGTCGCCGGGCAGCGCCACCACATCGGCCGGTTCGCGCAACAGGGTGGCTCCTTGCTCTTCGGCCACGGCTTCATAGAGTTCCATCACGTCGGTGGCGATCGCATCGAGCGAAATGCGCGTGAAGCTGCGCCTGCGTGCACCTGCTTCCGCTTCGGCGATGCGCAGCAGTTTTTCGAACACCGAGGTCAACTCTTCGATGTCGCGGATCGCCGCACCGATGGCTTCGCTGCGCTGTGCGGGGTTGGTGTCCGCCTGTTCCGCGTTGCGCAAGCGCACGAGGATGCGCGTGAGGGGCGTGCGCAGGTTGTGGGCGATGGTGTTGGAGACGTGGCGCACGCCGTCCATGAGCGACTCGATGCGGTCGAGCATGGTGTTGATTTCGCGGTTGAGCAGGGCGAACTCGTCGTCTTCGCCGGACTCGGCCACACGCTCCTGCAACTTGCCACCGGTGGCGATGCGAGTGGCCGTCAGACGCACCGCGCCTACGCTGCGCTCAAGCTCCTGTCGGAACACGAAGGTGCCGCCGATCAGCAGCAGCACGGCGACGATGCCCGCGGCCGCGCTCGCGCTGGCCACCAGCGATTCGATCATTTCCTGGTCACGCAGATCCTGTCCTACGACCAACGTACCGCCGTCGGGCAGCTTGTGTGCCACGAGGAAGGCCTCCACGCTGCGACCATCGCGCAGCACGCGGCGCTGCATCTCGCCCTGCCATGCGATCGGCGCGGGTGCATGGTCGAGGTTACCGACCCGTTTGTGCCCTTCGCGGTCGAGCAGCAGGTAGATCTCGCTGTCCGTGTTGTGGCCATCGGCCAGCGCGTTGGAGATCACCTCGCCGAGCGCCTCGATGCCTCCTTCGGAGACGCTCGCCATCAACTGCTGTCCGGTGATCTCCACCTGGCGCGCCATGCGCTGGTGCAGCACGCCCACCGTCTGCAGATAGACGATGCCCAGCGCGGCCAGCATGGTGATGGCGACCAGAAAACCATAGTAGAACGCGAGCCGGAAGCCAACCGAGCGCCAGAGGCGGCGCAGCTTCTCGATCATGGTTCGCCGGTGCTGTCGCCCACCTGGATGCGGTAGCCGATGCCTCGCACGGTGTGGATCAGCGGTGGGGCGCCGCCCACATCGAGCTTGCCGCGCAGGCGGCTCACCTGCACGTCGATCACATTGGTCTGTGGGTCGAACTGGTAGTCCCACACGGCCTCGAGCAGCATGGTGCGCGTGAGCACCTGGCCGGGGTGGCTCATCAGGTAGGCGAGCAGGCGGAACTCGCGCGGCTGCAGCGCGATCGGGCGGCCACCGCGCTCCACGTGCCGGCTCGTGAGGTCGAGCTTGAGGTCGGCCACCTGCAGCGTGCGCACCTCCGGGCCCGGGCGCGAGCGGCGCACCAGGGCTTCGGCGCGCGCGGCAAGTTCGGAGAAGGCGAAGGGCTTGGTGAGGTAGTCGTCACCGCCGGCCTTGAGCCCACGCACGCGCTCGTCCAGCGCACTCAGGGCACTGAGCACCAGCACCGGTGTCTTCTTGCCCAGGCCGCGCAGGGTGGAGAGGATGGACAGGCCGTCGACCCCGTTGGGCAGCATGCGGTCCAGGATGATCAGGTCCCACTGTTCGCTGGTGGCGCGGCCGAGCGCCTCCATGCCATCGCGGCAGATCACGACCACATGGCCGAGCCCGCGAAAGCCGTTGGCGATGTAGCGCGCGTTGTCCGCGTCGTCTTCCACCACCAGGCAGCGCCACATCGAGGTGGCTTCCATCAGGCGGGTGTCCTTGTGGTTGGGGCGGTCATGCGCCGCATTATCGATGCGGCGGCGCGGGCACACCGTTCGCGCTGCGGTGGGCCTTGGACATCACGCTTGCGCCAGAACCTGGGCCATCGTGCGGCTGTCCACATTGCCCCCGCTGAGCACGGTGCCGACGACCGCACCCTTGAGCGACGCGCGCTCCTGCCAGGCGGCCGCGAAACTGGCCGCGCCGGCGCCTTCGGCCACGTTGTGCGTGTCGGCGAACAACATGCGCATGGCTTGGGCCACGGCGTCGTCGCTCACCTGCACGACGTGGTCCAGGTGCGCCTGCAGGATCTCCAGCGCTTCGGCGTCGGCCACGCGGCATGCCATGCCATCGGCCAGCACCGTGGTGACGGGCGCTTCCACCACGCGGCCGGCGGCCAGCGAATCGGCGTAGGTGGTGGCGTGCGCGCTGACCACGCCGACGATGCGCACCGGGTGGCGCAGCGCCAGCTTGGCCGCGACCGCGGAGCAGGCGCCCGAGCCTTGTCCGATCGGCACGTAGACCACGTCCAGCTTGGGCACCGCACGCAGGTATTCCCACCAATAGGTGCTCACGCCGCGCACCAGGTCGGCGTGGTAACTCGGCACCATGTGCGCGCCACGCTCCTGAGCGAGGTGCATCGCGTGTTCGCGGCTTTCCTGGAAATCGCTGCCGTGTTCGATCAACGTGACCCCGAGCGCGCGCATGGCGGCGTTTTTCTCCACCGAGTTGCCGTGCGGCACGACGATGGTGCAGGGCACGCCGTGCGCGTGCGCGGCCAATCCGATGCTCTGGCCGTGGTTGCCGCGCGTGGCGCTGATCACTTCGCGTGGCAGCTCGCCGCGTTGCCGCAATCGGTCGAAGTAGGTGAGGCCGCCGCGCACCTTGAAAGCGCCCACGGGCGTGTGGTTCTCGTGCTTGACCCAACATTCGGCGCCCAGCCTTGCACTGAGCGTGGCCCAGCGGTATTGCGGCGTGGGCGCGAATGCGTGGTAGACCACCTGGGCGGCGGCCTCGATCTCGTGCAGGGTGGGCAGGGCGTGGTTCATGGCGGCGAGAGCAAGGTGACGCGACCGCGCGACGGCGTTTCGAGCTCGGCGGTGATCCCGGCCGGACCGTCGCACACGCTAGGCCCCCCATCGAGCTCCAGCGCCTGCAGGGCCGCGCGCAGACCGGCCGCGCCCGCATGGTGCAGCCGAAGGCGGCGCAGCGACACGCCGCTGTGGGGCATGTGTGTGGTGGGGTGAGCGCCGACCCACTGGATCAACGTGGGCAGCGCACCGTTGTACAGGCGCTGGCCATCGTCGCGCACGCTGATGTGCCATTGCAGCAGGCCCTGCGGGGTCTGGCGCGAGGCGCTCACCGCCGGGCCGCGCTGGATGCCGATCGCCCGCAGCGAAGCCACCGCATGGCCGATGTTCGGCACGCTGGCCACCCAATGCACCAGCTGCGGTCCATGCTGCACGAGGCGCGCTTTCATGGCCGGATCGTCCAGGTCGAACCAGCGGCGCTGGTGCGCTGCGCGGGTGGGCGTTGCCTTGGGGTGGATGGCGATGATTTCCAGGTAGCTCGCAGGCGAGCCGCTGCCATCCAGCTTGATCAGGCGGTTGTGCGTGCCGAACAGCGGATGCGCCCCGCCCAGACCCGGCGTGACGCCCAGCGTGGTTTCGCACCAGACCACGCCCTCGTCGAGGGTGCGCGCGGCCACCACCAGGTGGTCGAGGCGGGCGCGCGCGTCAGCCATAGGGCGTGCCGTTCTTGTGGGCGAAGCGCCACTGGCCGTCGACGCTGATCGCCTGGAGGTCGTCGTCGGGGTAGCTCGCCTGGTCACCGGCGGTTCGGTCGCCGATTTCAAGGTACACCACGTCCCGATCGGTTTCGTTGATCAAGCGGTGCCCGTTGCCGCTGCCCGCCGCGAAGCCCGCGCAGTCGCCAGGCGCCAGCGGCCGCAGGCCTTCGTCGGTGTGCAGCGTGGGATGGCCTTCGAGGATGTAGACGAACTCGTCCTGCCGGGTGTGCGCATGCCGCAAGGCCGACACGGCGCCGGGCGAGAGGCGCGTGAGGTTGACGCCGAAGTTGCACAGGCCGAACAGGTCGCCCAGTGGTTGCTTGTGACGCCCGGCCATGCGCGAGGCAAAGGGCTCCGGGTAGTTGGAGGGTTTGGTGCGCACAGGCGCCTGCGCCGCGGTGATGGATGTGGGTGCGGGCTTCACAGCGACACCTTTCCGTCGATGCAGGTGACGCTGGCACCGCCGATCCAGATCGTGCCGCCGGCGTCGCGTTCGACGTATACGCGACCCGCGCGCGCCAGCACCGTGCCCTGCGCGGCCACGTAGCGTTCCGGCGCCATGCCTGCGCCCATCAGCCATTGCGCGATCGCGGCGTTGAGGCTACCGGTCACCGGGTCTTCGGCCAGCGCTTGGTTGCCGGGGAAAAAGGCGCGCACTTCAAAGGCGGTGTCGGTGCCTGCCGGGTGGGGTCCGACAAGGCCGATCTCCAGACCCGCCAGCGCCTGCGCGTCGGGGCGCACGGCCAGCACCTGCTCGGCCGAACGCAGCATCACGCCGCGCCAGGCCGGGCCGTTGTCGCACCAGGCGTGCGCGACGATGTCGTCGCGCGACAGGCCGAGGCCGCGCGCGATCAGCGCCAAGTCGGCTTCGTCCAGCGGGCCGCCGCGGCGCAGTGGCGGGGCTGCGAATGCAAGCTGGGGGCCCTGGCGCCGGATGTGCACCAGGCCCACACCACATTCCTGCACCACATGCGTGTCGGCGCGAGCCCGTCCGCCGGCCCGCAGCCAGGCATGGCAACTGCCCAGCGTGGGGTGACCGGCGAAGGGCAGTTCGCGCCCTGGGCAGAAGATGCGCACGCGGTAGTCGGCACCCGCGGCGCGGCCTTCGTCGGTGGGCGGCAGCAGAAAGGTGCACTCCGAGAGGTTGGTCCAGTCGGTGAAGCGCTGCATGGCCTCGGTGTCCAGGCCGCTGCCATCGAGCACCACGCCCAGCGGGTTGCCCAGGTAGGGGGTGTCGGTGAAGACATCGACTTGTTGGAAGGGGCGTTGGGCCATGGGCTTGCTCCGAGGGTCAGGACAAAGGCAGGTCGAGCACGCCCCGGCTCGCGGGCAGCGCCAGCCAGCCGGCGTACCAGCGTTCAAGGTGAGGCCGCGCCGGGCGCGCTTGCGGCAGGCCCCACCAGCGGTGCACCTCGCAGGCGATCGGAATGTCGGCCATGCCGAGTTCGTCGCCGGCCATGAAGGCCTGGCGCGAGAGGTGCTCGTCGAGCAGGGCGAACAGCGGTTCGGTGGCGGCGACGGATTGCGCGATGACGGTGGCATCGCGCTGCTCGGCAGGCGTGCGGATCCACTGTTTGAAGGCGGGGCTTCCCGCAGGGTTGAGCGTGGTTTGCTGCCAGTCCATCCAGCGCTCGGCATCGAAGCGCTGCCGCAGGTTCCGTGGGTACAGACGGTCTTGCCCTGCGCACAGGTAGCGCACGATGGCGTTCGATTCCCAGAGCGTGAAGTCACCATCCTGCAGCAGGGGGACCAGGCCGTTGGGGTTCTGCGCTCGGTAGCCGGGTGTGTCCACTACGCCATGCGCCAGGCCCGCATCGGTGCGCGGCAGGTCGAGCCCGAGCACTTGAGCGCACAGCACCACCTTGCGCACGTTGATCGAACTCAGGCGTCCCCACAGGTGCAGCACGCTCAGGATCCTTGTTGTTCGCGGATGGCCTGGGCCAGCGCGGCGATGCCGATGTGGATCTGCTCCACGCTGGCGGTGACGAAGCTCAGGCGCATGGTGCGGTGGTCGGGTGCGTCGGCGAAGAACGCGGCGCCGGGCACAAAGGCCACACCCTTGTCCACCGCGCGCGGCAGCAGGTCGACCGCGTTCATGCCTGCGGGCAAGCGCAGCCAGAGGAACATGCCGCCGTCGGGCGAGTTCCACTGCACGTCCAGACCGGCCATCTCCTTCGTGAGGCAGGCCAGCATGGCCGCGCATTGGTTCTTGTACAGCGTGCGGATGGTGGGCACGTGGCGGTCCAGGAAACCGTCCTTGAGGACCTCGGCCACCATGCGCTGGTTGAAGCCGGGGCTGTGCAGATCGGCGGCCTGCTTGGCTTGCAGCAGCTTGGGAAAGATGGCCGTGGGCGCCACGATGTAGCCCAGCCGCAAGCCGGGCGCCAGCACCTTGGAGAACGAGCCGAGGTAGATGCAGCCTTCGGGGTTGCGCGCACTCAAGGGCAGTGGCGGCTGCTCGTCGAACCACAGGTCGCCGTAGGGGTTGTCTTCCACGATCGGCACGCCGTGCGCGGCCGCGCTGGCCACCAGGGCGGCGCGGCGCGCCTCGCTCATGCTGCGCCCGGTCGGGTTCTGGAAGTTGGGCAACACATACAGGAAGCGGGCGCGGTCCACGCCGGTGCCTGCCCGGCGCACGAGGTCGGCCACGTCGATGCCTTCGGCATCGCTGCCCACGGCTTCGATCCGCGGCTCCATTGGCGTGAAGGCCTGCAAGGCGCCGAGGTAGGTGGGCGTTTCCACCAGCACGCGGCTGTCGGTGTCGATCAGCACCTTGGCCACCAGGTCCAGGCCCTGCTGGCTGCCGGTGGTGATGAGCACCTGTGCCGGGTCCACCGCCCAGGGCAAGTGCGCGGCGACCGCTTCGCGCAGGGGGCCGTAGCCTTCACTGGCGGCGTATTGCAACGCGGCCTGCCCGTCTTCGCGCAGCACCTTGGCACAGGCCTCGGAGAACGCGGTGACGGGAAAGGTCTTGGGCGAGGGCAGGCCGCCAGCGAAACTGATGATGCCCGGCTTCTCGGTGACCTTGAGAATCTCGCGGATCACCGAGGGGTTCATGCGCTCGGCGCGGCGGGCCAGGGTCCAGCCGGTGTCCGTGGGATGGGGTAGGTCGTTGGGTTTCATGAGGTCTCCGTTTCAACGTCTTCGATGCGGGGGCTGGTGGCATGCACGGGCATTTTCTTGCCAATGAACACCGTAGCGATCACCGCAACGGCAAAACCCAGTGTGACAGCGTCCAGCCGTTCGCCCAACAGGGGAACCGCGAACAACATGCCCAGAAAGGGTTGCACCAGTTGCACCTGACTCACGCGCACCGTGCCCCCCAGTGCCAGGCCGCGGTACCAGGCGAAGAAGCCGATCCACATCGAGAACACCGCGGTGTAGGCAAAGCCCCACCAGGCCGAGGCCTGCAGCGCGGCCTGCGGGCGCGTGGCGAAGGCCAATGGGAGTGTGATCGGCAGCGCGATCACCAGCGCCCAGCAGATCACGTGCTCGGCGCGCATGCGCTGCGACATGCGTGCGCCGTAAGCGTAGCCGACGGCAGCGCACAGCATGGCGGCGAGCAGGAGCGCATCGGCGGGGTGCAGCGCGAGGCCCGCGCTGCCCGATCGCAGCACCGCGAAGCCCACCACCATGGCGCTGCCCAGGGCCGCGCACAGCCAGAAACCGCCGGACGGGCGCTGGCGGTGCAGCAATGCCGCGACCGCGGCCGTGGCCAGCGGCAGCACACCCACGATCACGCTGGCGTGCACCGCCTCCACATAGCGCATGGCCACCGAGGTGAACAGAGGAAAGCCGAACACGACGCCCGCCGAGGTGATGGCCAGGGGCAACAGGTCTTCGCGCCGGGGCAGCGGGGCGTGCGTGGCGAGCAGGAAAACGATGGACAGCCCGGCCGCCACGACGGCGCGGCCCACGGCCACGAACACGCCCGACATCTGCGGCGCGTCCACCGTGCCGACAGCCAGCCGCGTCATGGGCAGTGTGAGCGCGAACAGCGCCACGCCGAGCAAGCCGAGCAACAAGCCCTTGTTGGCGGGGCGCTCCAGCCAGCGCTGTGGCGCCAGGACGGGCACGGTGTTCATGGGACTGCCCTCCGTGCTGCGCACTGCGGGGCTGAGCGCCTTCGGAACGGCCGGGCGGCGCTCATACGGTCAGCATCCACAGGGCAGTGAACACCAGCACCGCGGCCAGCACGCGGTTGAACCAGCGCAGGCGCGTGCCGTGCGACAGCCATTGCCGCAGCAGGGAGCCCGTTAGCGCATAGGCGAAGTTGCTCGTGAAGGCGAACAGCACCATCGCGGCGCAGACGATGGCCAGGCGCTCGCCCGGGTTCGGCGCTGGCTGGCCGGCGGCGTTGACGATCCAGCCCGCGCTCAGGGTGAGCGCCAGCATCCAGGCCTTAATGTTGAGAAACTGCAAGCCCACGCCTTGGGCAAACGTGACGTCGAGCCGCACGTGGCCGGCATCGACCAGTTGCGCCGACCCCACCAGCTTCCACGCCAGCCACAGCATGTAGACCACACCCAGTAACTTCACACCCCAGCGCAGCACGGGGACGCTCAGCACCAAGGTGCCCAGGCCGAGCCCGGTGACAAGCATGAGCAAGGTCCAGCCGGTGGGCACCGCTATGCAGAAGCGCAGCGCGTGCCGCAGACCACGGTTGGCCGCGAGCGCGGTGGCCAGTGTGTTGTTCGGCCCCGGCGAAAAGCTCATGGCGGTGCAGAACAGCAGCAGGGCGGTCAGCTCGGAGGTGCTCATGGTGAATGGGATGGCTTGTGAAAGTCGGACGATCAATGTAGTCTTCGGTGTCAGTACACGACCAATACAGTTTGGCAGCTCAGTTATCAAACTGTATGGTTTGTACTGGCCATACAGATCGGCTGGAAAGTCGCCACCATGTTGTTGAAGACCCCCACCCAATCGCTGACCGAGCAGCTTGCGGCCCGGTTCGCCGACCGCATCCGCAGCCGCCTGCTTGCACCGGGTGAGCGCTTGCCATCGGTGCGCCAATGCGCCGAGCAAAACCAGGTGAGCCCATCGACGGTGGTGGCAGCCTACGACCAGTTGCTGGCCCAAGGCCTGGTGGAGGCGCGCAAGAACCGTGGTTTCTACGTGCGCGAAAGGGCCGCGCGCGGCGCTGGCGCCAAGACCACCTCCCGCGTGGGGGACGCGCCGGTCAACGCTGCCGCGCTGATGCGCGGCATGTTCCACAAGGTCAACAACAAGCCCCACCCTGGCATGGGCGTGTTTCCGCCCGATTGGCTCGAGTCCACCTTCATGCCGGCGGCGGTGCGCAAGGTCACCCACACGCGTGCGTTGCAGGACTTTTCGCTCCAGTACGGCGAGCCGCTGGGAGACGTCGGCTTGCGCCGTGTGCTGGCGCAGCGGCTCGCCACACTCAATGTGCACACCGATCCCGACCACATCATCACCACCGTGGGTGCCACGCACGCGCTGGACATCGTGAGCCGCACCTTGCTGCGAGCGGGCGACCCGGTGATGGTGGAGGAGCCGGGCTGGGCGATGGAGTTTGCCCGCCTGGCCGCGCTGGGCATGCGCATCCTGCCGGTGCCGCGACGCGCCGACGGCCCCGATCTGGAGGTGATGGCGAAGTACTGCGAGGCGCACAAACCCAAGCTGTACGTCAGCGTGAGCGTGTTCCACAACCCGACCGGCTACTGCCTGACGCCCGGCGGCGCACACCGCCTCCTGCAACTGGCCAACCAGCACAACTTCCACATCGTCGAAGACGACACCTACAGCCACATCGCTCCCGAGCACGCCACCCGCCTGACCGCACTTGATGGCCTGCAGCGCACGGTCTACGTGAGCGGGTTCGCCAAGATCCTGGCGCCCAACTGGCGCATCGGCTACCTGGCAGCGCCCCCGGGGTTGGTGGAGCCCTTGCTGGACACCAAGCTGCTCAGCACCTTGACCACGCCCGCCTTGTTGGAGAAAGCATTGGCGCTGTGCATCGAGCAGGGCCAATTGCGCCGGCACGCCGAACGCATTCGCACGCGCCTCGATGTGGCACGCGCGCGGAGTGTGAAGCTGGCGCTGGGCGCGGGCTGCACCTTTGCCGCTGAACCCGTCGGGCTGTTTGGTTGGGTGGACACCGGTGTGGATACCGACATCTTGGCCCAGCGCATGCTGGACGAGGGCTACCTCATCGCGCCCGGCGCGCTGTTCCACGCCGCGCGGGCGCCAAGCACGCTGATGCGCATCAACTTTGCGACCACGCAGGACGCGGCATTCTGGCGCGTGTTCGCGCGCTTGAAGGAGCAGATGTAGCGGCTTTGCGCAGCTTGCCTATCGGCGCGAATCGAACAGATCGCGAGCCTGCGCGTCCAACACCTCGGCCAGAGCCAGATCGATCTGCTTGGCCTCCGCCTGCATAAGGGGCAAGGCGCGCGCGAACAAATTCCAGTCGCCCGCCCGCGCAGCCAGCTCCAGGCCCTTGGCCAGACGCGCGCCGCGTTCGGCCGTCATGCTGGCCAGCGACCCCTTCAGACCGTGGGCATGGGCGACAGCCGCCGCGCTGTCGCGCTCGTTGAGCGCGCGCCGCATGCGGTGCTGGCGCGACGCGAGGTCGACCCGCATGGCCTGGGCGAGCTGACCCAGGGTTTCCTCGTCACCATCGAGGCGGCGCAGCAGCTTCTCGATGTCCAGTGGCGCCTGGCGCGTCGCAGCTTGTACCGGGCTGGCCTCGGGCACGGGTGGCAGTTGCACGTCGAGCGCTGGCTCCGGTGCGTTCGTGTCATCGGCTCCTTGCAGCACGCGGTCCATTTCATGGATCAAGGCTTGTGGACTCACTGGCTTGGGCGTGTACCCGTCCATGCCGGCCGCGAGGCAGGCCGCGCGGTCGCCCGGCATGGCATTGGCCGTGACGGCCACGATGGGCGTGCGCGGCAGCTTGCGCCGTGCCTCGATGCTGCGAATTTCCTGCGTCGCCTGCAAGCCGCTCATGCCTGGCATCTGCACATCCATCAACACCAGGTCGATGCCGCCCTGTTCCCACTGCGCCACGGCATGCACGCCACCGCGTGCCACGCGCACCGTGCAACCCAGGCGCAGCAACAGCTGGCGCATCATCAACTCGTTGACCGGGTGGTCCTCGGCCAGCAGCACCACCAGACCCACGTAGCGAGGCCCGGCCTGCGCCACTTCCATCAACTCGGCCGAAGCGCTCTGGGGTCCGTTGTCCAACGTGGGCACGTCGCGAAGCGGCAGCGACAACGTGAACGTACTGCCATGACCGGGCTCGCTGTCCAGCGCAATCGCACCTCCCATGAGCGCGGCCAGACGCGCTGAGATGGCCAGGCCCAGGCCGCTGCCGCCGTGCTCGCGCGTCGTGGAGGCATCGGCCTGTGTGAACGCTTCGAAAATCGCGGCTTGCTGGTGGCGCGGAATGCCTTCGCCCGTGTCGCGAACCTGAACCTCCAATTGGTACGGCGCATCGCCCTGCGGATGTTCCGCACTTGCCTTCACATCGACCCGGCCGCCGGCCGGCGTGAACTTCACGGCATTGGAGAGCAACTGGTTCATCACCTGGCGCAATCGCGCCGCATCGCCCATCACCCATTGAGGCAGCGCGGGTGACAGATTGACACGCACGTCCAGCGGTTTGGCGCGCGCCTCTTCTGCGTGGTTGGATACGACTTGCTCCAGCACCTGGTGCAAATCGAAGCGGGCATGCTCGATGTCGAGCTTGCCAGCCTCGATGCGCGAGAGATCGAGAATATCGTTGAGCAACTGGGCCAGCGCGTGGGCCGACGTGTCCATCAACGTGAGCCACTGGGCTTGCTCGGCGCTGAGCGGCGAATCCATCAGCATGCGCGTCAAACCCATAAGCGCGTTCAGCGGCGTGCGCACCTCGTGGCTGACATTGGCCAGAAATTCGCTTTTGGCACGGCTGGCCTGTGCGGACAGCTCGCGAGCACGCGAGCTGTCTTGCTCCAGGCGCTTGCGCTCGCGAATGTCGGCGACGGTGCCCATGAACCGAAGCGGCCGCCCCTGGGCGTCGTGCTCGGCCACCATGCCATGCGTCTCCACCCAGATCCAGCCCTCGGCCGCGCGCACCCGATGCTGCACCACCGAGCGCTGACTGCGTCCTTCCAGCAGCGCCAGCATCTCCCCGCGAAGCGATTCCAGATCCTCCGGGTGGAGACGGTCGTACAAGGCGGACACGGCCCAGTGACCATCGGCGGAAATGTCACCCAAAAGCTCTCCCCAGCGGGCCGTCAGGAAGACCTCCAAGGCCGGAGGCTGCCATTCCCACAGCGCAAGCCCGGCTGCGTCGACCGCCAATTGCAGCCGGTCGCGGGCCTCGTCCAGAGCGTCTTCGGCCAATGAACGACCGTGCGACTCGCGATGGGTTTCTTCGCGCAGGCCATCGAGCTCGCGGCGCTGGAGTTCCAGCTCACCCATGAGCTTTTGCGTACGCTCGCGCTCCGCCTGAAGCTCGTCGAGCGTTCGCTGCAGATCAAAGGCAAGACGATCGGGCGTCATGGGGTGTGTGAAATGAGAAACGAAGGTCGCGGGGCGCGATCAAGGCGTGAGGTCAGGCTCCACCCAGCGCTTCCCAGCGTTCAAGAGCCAGCAGCCATTCTTCCTCCACTTCGGCATGTCGGGCGCCAAGTTGAGTGGCTCGTTCGGGATTGCTGTGAAATAAGCTGCCATCTTCCAGCGCCTTGCTGATATTGATTTGTTCGCTTTCCAGGGCAGCCAGCAATTGAGGCAGCGCGTCAAACTCGCGCTGCTCCTTGTAACTGAGCTTCTTTTTGCTGCCGCGGGGCGGTGGCGTGCCGCTGGGTGTCGCTGGCGAGATGGGTTTGGCGGCAACCGCCGGCGCAGGCGTCTCGCGATCACGCTGAAGCGCAGCCGCGCGCGCCGACTGCGTCAACCAGTCCTGCACGTCGCCCACATACTCGCGCCAACGCCCCTCGCCTTCAGACACCAGCGTGCTGGTGACCACGTTGTCCAGGAAGCGCCGGTCATGGCTGACCAGAAACACCGTTCCCTCATATTGTTGAAGCAGGTCTTCCAGGAGTTCCAGGGTCTCGATGTCCAGGTCGTTCGTCGGCTCGTCCAGCACCAGGACATTGGCTGGTCGTGCAAACAGGCGCGCCAGCAGCAGGCGGTTGCGCTCGCCACCCGAGAGCGTGCGCACCGGCGCATTGGCCCGGGCAGGTGAAAACAGGAAATCGCTGAGATAGCTCTTGACATGGGTGCGCTTGCTCCCGATTTCGATCCACTCGCTGCCTGGACTGATGAAATCCTCCAGCGTCGCGTCCAGATTGAGCTGGTCGCGCATCTGATCGAAATACGCCACGCTGATCTTGCTGCCCTGGCGGACCGTGCCGCTGGTGGGTGTCAATTGACCCAGGATGATCTTGAGCAAGGTGGTTTTTCCGGCGCCGTTCGGGCCGATAAGTCCAATCTTGTCGCCGCGCAGGATCGTGGCGGAGAAGTTGCTGACGACCGTGCGCAGGTTGCCGTCTGGCGAGATAAACGACTGCGTGACCTTGTCCAGTTCCGCCACGATCTTGCCGCTGGCCTGACCGCTCGCCACCTCCAGTTTCACGCTGCCGATGGCATCGCGCCTGTTGGCCCGTTGTTCGCGCAGGCGCTCAAGGCGCGTGATGCGCCCTTGGGCGCGGGTGCGTCGCG